>CAVAXH010000050.1:0-15592 GCA_963592505.1 Bacteroidaceae bacterium | reverse complement strand
ATTATTCGCTTGAAAATCATGCACTGTTTTTACGGATTTTGAACACCCTACCCTATGCGGTCAAACTAAGCAGTCTGGTCATCCTGCACCTCGTCGATGCGCAACAGATGATGTCCTTCAAACTGCATGATAATCTTGTGCAACTGCGTGCCCTGGCGCAGCGCCTCCACACGCGGAGCCACGGCATAACGGTTAATCTGGTCCACAGCGTCGGTCCACTGCTTTGCTATCCTTGCAGCATAGGCATCCGCCTTCTCGCCCTTCTCTTTTTTCGGAGCCAGTTTGAGTTCGAGGATATAACTGTGCTTTGTGGGATAGTGGGTGAGGTCGGGCAACAGGAAGAAGTCGCAGTAGCCATGGTTGAGTTCCAGCTCAGGTGCGACGTAGTAGTACGCATTAAGGCTGAGATACGCCATGAAGAACCCCTGCAGGTTGCGCTCGCCCTCGATGGCATCGCGCACCGACGACACACGTTCGTAGGCATCGGCCATCATCTGCAGCGTCTCGCGCCATTGCCCTTCGAAAGCCATTACCGTGAATTTGTATTCCAGATCATTCAGGTCCACATACTTCTGCTCCTGATATTCCTCCAACAAATATTCATAGTATTGCTTGCGCACATTGTTGTTGGGTATGCCGAGCACCAGCAGGCTGCCATAAGTTGCCTTGATGGTGAGCATGCCGTAGTAGAAGAGCAGACTGGGGAATATCTTCGGGTCGGTAATGCGTCGGGCGGGGAAGGTCTCTTCGAGCTTCGCAATGACCTGCCCTGTCTCGGCAATGGTGCGGATGATGCCCTTGCGGTCGCCGTCGAGCTTGTCGAGCTGTATGAGACGGCGCATCTTGTTGTAGTCGGTCTTGGTGTTCGGGTCGATCATCTCATCGGGGGCTTCATTGTATTTTATGTAGTTGCGCAGATAATAGAGCACCATGTCGCAGTTGAACACGCGGCTCTGCGTCGTCAGCGCTTTTCGTGCGAAACAGTAGTTGTCATACCACGGGCGCATCTCCTCGATGATGGCCTCAATGTCGGCATCGGGGTGCAGCTGCCCGTTCTGCTGGTAATAAGCGAACATCTCGCGCACATCTTCGGTGGAGAAGCCCAGCATCTGGTTGAACTCCTCCTTCGTGGAGATGTGCCAGCCTATGTTGAAGCCGCTGGTCACGTCGTCGAGCGTCACGGGGCTCACGCCGGTGATGAAGATGCGCTCGAAGGTACCCTTGAATTTCTTGAATAAGTCGCGGTAGAACCCTTCGGCATGCGTCATCGCCCAGTAGACCTCTTCGCCCTGCTCGTTGAGCACAGTATTGGTGAAGTTGTCGTATTCGTCGATGATGAGGTAGGTGGAGAGCGCCAGTCGTTTTGATTCGGCATTGATGAGCACAAGTTTGTCTGTAGCGTTGGTGGCTCCCTTCACCTTTTCCACAAAATCGTCAGAATAGTGTTGTCGATAGGTGTCAATGAAATTATCCAGCATGACAGAGCAGTAGCTGTCGAACCTGGTCTCCAGTTGCTCAATGGTGCCGCCCACTTGCGAGAAGTCGAGATGCATCACCAGAAACTTGCCCTGCAGCGGTGTAGGGTGCTGACCAATCCACAAGTCGCCGAACAATTTCTCAAACTGTTCGTTGCCATTGATGTCGTAATAGGCCTTGAGCATACTTATAAAGATGCTCTTGCCAAACCTACGCGGGCGGATGAAGAACAGGTAACTGGCCTCCTCTTCCAACAGCGGCAAGTACATCGTCTTGTCGACATAGTACATGTTGTCGCGCCGTACTCGGTAGAAGTCAGATATGCCGTAAGGCACCCTTTTAATCTTGTTTTGCTGCTCCATAGTGGTATTGATGTAGGAATAGACGAACCCGTCTGCAAATATAGGCAATATTTTTCGTATCCGATGCCGTTGGCACATATTTTTTGTGAACAAGCAAAGGCCGCATCCGTTATCAAACACAACGGATGCGGCCTATGCGAGAGCCCCCGGCAGGCGGCATTGGGCAGGCCCCAGGGACTATAGCAGCTGGGGCAGTTCGAAGAGCTTGATGCCATTGCTGCCCTTCACCAGGATGCAGCGGCCACAGGGCTTGTCGGCCGCGATGGCAGCCTTCACCTCTTCCACATTGTTGAACTTGCGGAAGTGGCTGTCGGTCTTGGCAAACTCAGCACCCACGAGCCACACCTCGGCCAGATCCATCTTCGCAAGACTGTCGGCTACGCGCTGGTGCTCCTCGGCGCTGGCCTCACCCAGTTCGCGCATGTCGCCCAGGATGACCATCTTCGGCTCCGCCACGCTGATGCGGCTGAAGTTGTCGAGTGCGGCAGCCATGCTCGACGGGTTGGCGTTGTAGGCATCCACCACCAGCAGGTTGTCGGCCGTGCGCTCCAGCTCCGAGCGGTTGTTGGTGGGGTGGTATTCGGCCAGCGCCTCATCGATGCTTGCGGCATCCACGCCGTTGTGCAGACCCACGGCGATGGCTGCCAGCAGGTTGTCGGCATTGTAGGTGCCCACCAACTGTGTCTGCACCTCATGCACCTCGAGCGTCGTGCTGCCCTCGGGGCGATACTCCCACTGCAGGCTGACGTAGGGGTTGCAGGCCACCACACGTCCCGTCACGGCGTAGCGTCCCGGTTCGTCGCTCTGTCCGTACGACAGCGATGTGTCGATGCCGCGCTCTGCAAGCATGGCGGCCAGGTGCGGGTTGGCCATGTTGGCATAGGCCGGCATGTGGTGGGCCTTCAGCCAGTCGTAGAGCTCGCCCTTGGTGCGCTTCACCCCCTCAAACGATCCGAAGCCCAGCAGGTGGGCACGTCCCACATTGGTGATGAGGCCCTCGGTGGGCTCCACATACTCCACCAGCTGGCGGATGTCGCCGGGGTGCGAAGCTCCCATCTCCACCACGGCTATCTCATGGTCGGCGGTGAGGCGCAGCAGCGTCTTCGGCACACCCACGTCATTGTTGAAGTTGCCCTCGGTGTGCATCACGCGGTAGCGCTTGGCCAGCACGGCCGACACCAGTTCCTTGGTGGTCGTCTTGCCGTTGGTGCCGGTGATGCCCACCACGGGAATGCTGAAGTGGCGGCGGTGCTCGCGGGCCAGTTCCTTGAAGGCCACCAGCGCATCGTCGACAAGAATGTAGCGGTCGTCGCCCTCCACGAGATACGCTCTCTCGTCGATGATGGCATGGCTGCAGCCGCGCTCCAGCGCCATGGCTGCAAACTTGTTGCCGTCAAACGAGGCGCCCTTCAGGGCCAGGAATATACCGCAGTCGCTGCCATCCTCGGGTGCCGTGGCTGGCAGCAGACGGCTGTCGGTGATCACCTGTGGATGACGCAGGTAGATGTTGTACAAATCAGTTGCATTCATGATTATCACAAAAAAATATCTTTAGTCTGTGTCGAGTGCCGCATGTCACCCCTGTCGGTCTTGTCTTGACCGGGCAGGACTGGCATGCGGCACCCATAGCGCAGGCAAAAGTAAACATAAAATATGAAAACTCTGCTGCAATCGGCCGATTTTTATTTGCGGGCTTTAGCAGCCTGTGCCCGCTCGCACTGTTCAGAATTTCACCTTAAACGACTGTTTGCGGCCGTCGGTGGTGGTCACGCTGACGATGGCCACATTGCCGGCACCACGGCTCACTGCCAGACTGGTGCGCGACGTGCGGCCGAGCAGCCGGCCCTGCAGGTCGAAAGCCTCGAGGCTCTTCACCCGGCAGCCGCTGACCGTCACGGTGCGGCCGCTGACGGTAAACGACGGTGTGGCGGACGTCGTGCCACCGATGCGTGTGGTGTAGCTGCCGTCGATGTCAAACACGGTGATGCAGCCCTTCGTGGGAGCGATGGCAGCCAGATCAGATGTCTTGGCGTCGGCAGACGATGCCGCACCGTCGACATACACCTTGGCAGTCCCTATGCCGGGATACTTGACGATGCCGGCCTGGCCGCCCTCGTTGACCACGGTGATACGTGTGGCCTTGCCGTCTTTCCAGGCGATGCTCACCGTGACGTTGCCCACAGCCTTCAGACCCGTGACATGTCCGGTGGCCCATGCCGACGGGAGGGCCGGCAACACCTGTATGGTGTCGGTGTGGCTCTGCAGGAGCATCTCGGCCACACCCGAGCAGGCACCGAAGTTGCCGTCGATCTGGAACGGGGCGTGCGAGTCGTAGAGGTTATAGTAGATGCCGCCCTGGCTCTGGTCGGTGCCGTATGAGGTGCTGTGGCGGAGAGCCTTGGTGAGAATGCCGTGGGCCTTGGCGCCGTTCTGCAGACGTGCCCAGAGGTTGATCTTCCAACCCATCGACCATCCTGTCGACTCGTCGCCGCGAAGGTTCATCGAGTTGACGGCAGCCTGGTAGTAGGGGCTGGCGGGGGTGAGCTGGTTGAAGGGATACACGCACATGAGGTGCGACATGTGGCGGTGTCCGTTCTCGCCGGCCGTGTAGGCGCTGGTCTTCCACTCGCGCAGCAGCACGTCGCCCGTCTTCACGCCGTTCTTCGGTGTGCCCCAGGCGCCGGTGTAGGTCTCGGTGGCCAGTCCGCGGTCGAGATGAGCCAGACGGTCATCGAGCAGTGCGAGGTCAGCGGCAGAGATGTCGGCGTCGGCGCCCAGGACATCCACCGCCTGCCGGGTGTTGGTGAGCAGGTCAAGCACCAGCTGCTGGGCATGTGCCACGCCGTTTTCCTGTGAGGGTCCCTGCTCGGGCGAGTATTCGTTGGGGCAGACATAGGTGCTGTCGGTGGTGTCGAGCACCAGACGGTCGAGCCAGAACTGTGCGGCGCTCAGCATGGCCGGGAAGGCCCGCTTCAGGAAGTCGCGGTCGAGGGTGTAGCGGTAGTGCTGCCAGAGATGCGTGCAGTACCATGCGTTGGCGATGACATAGTTGTGTGCAAACGAGCCCACGCCGCCGAAGATGTTGTTCTCCGTGTAGCAGGTCCATCCGCGCTGCTGTCCGGCAGCCTTGGCATATCCGGCCCACTCGGTGTGGTTGCCGGCTGCCATATTGATGATGTAGTTGAGGAACGGCAGGTGTGTCTCGCTGAGGTTGGTGGGCTCGGCGGGCCAGTAGTTCATCTGCACGTTGATGTTCGAGTGGATGTCGGCATGCCAGGGTGCCTCGCTCACATTGTTCCAGATGCCCTGCAGGTTGGACGGCAGGTCCACGCCGCGCGAGCTGCTGATCTCCAGATAGCGGCCGTAGGCGAAGTAGAGTGTCTCGAGCATGCGGGCATTGGTGCCGCTGCCTTGGTTGTAGGTGTCGACGAGCGTGTTGGTGGGCACCGTGTTGGCGGTGCCGTCGAGGTCGAAGTCCACACGGGCAAAGAGCTGCTGGTAGTCGGCCACATGCTCTGCCTTCAGGCTCTCAAAGCCGCTGGCGGCCGCATTGTCGACGCGTGCCTGCACGATGGAGGCCAGTTGCGAGGTGTTGCTGACATAAGTCTTCGATGTCGGGTCATAGTCGGTGGCACCCGCGAGGACCACGAGCACCTCGTCGGCATTCTTCACCTCGATGCCCTCGTCGGTGGTGGTCATCTCGCCGCCAGTGGGTATCACCTTCAGGCGGGCATTGTAGCTCACGGTGGCCAACTTGCCGGCAAAAGCGGCCTCGCCGTCGGCATACGTCGTGGAGGCCTTCAGTCCCGGCTTGCCTGCCTGCAGGGTGAAGCGTAGGCTGACCTGTCCGGCCTTGTCGGCGGCATAGCGTGCCACGATGGCTCCGGCCGGATTGGATGCGAAATACTCGCGCGTGAAAGTCACTGTTTTGTCGGGGTTCTTGAATGTCACCTTGCCCGTGGCCGTGGTGAGGTCGAGCAGGCGGCAGTAGTCCTGCACTGCGCCGGCCGAACTGTAGTTGAACGTGCCGCTGATGTCCTGGGCTATCACCGAGCCGAAGTTCTGGTAGTAGCCATAGTCGGTGCCGTTGTCGGTGTTGCGTCCGCTCCAGAGCGTCTTTTCATTAAACTGTATCTCATCCTTGTCGGCACCGCCGAAGAGGCTGGCACCGAGCTGTCCGTTGCCGATGGGCAGACTATACTCCATCCACACATTGTTCACGCCGGTCAGCGTGGCCGGCTGGTTGTACCACAGCGTGAGCTTGTGCTCGGGCGTGAAGTCGGTGATGCCCACGGCCTTATAGTCGGCATACGCCATGTTGTCGGGTGAGACGAAGGCCAGCGGGTTGTTGTTGTCGCCGGCGGTCCAGACTCCCACACTGCGTCCCAGGTCGGTGCCGCCCCACTGGTTGAGCGCCATGCCCGTCTGGCCGACCGGTTGTATCTCCCATGCCGGCATGTAGGTGGCGTTGGTGCTCTCCACCAGCCGGAAGCCCGACTTCTGCGGTGTGCTGTAGGCGCGCAGCGGTGTGCCGTTGGAAGGCGACTCTGCCGACGATTCCGTGCTGCTGACCACGGCATAGCGCCCGGCCTTGTTCACAAGCTGGAAGCACGCGGAGTCGCCCACGAGTTTCCACAGCTGTCCGTCCACAGGGTCGGCCGTGGCCAGCCGGATGCATTCGCCTTGTCCGTTGTCCTGGATGGTGTGGCCGCCGTTGCGGAACTGAATGAAGTACCACGTCTCGCTGTCATCGCTGCTGAATGTGGGCAGCGCAGCCGACGTGGCCACAAACGACAGCGGGTTGTTGGTGTCGCCCTGGGTCCATTCGCCCAGATCCTTGCCGGTGCCGGCGCCGCCCCACTGGTTCATCGACTGGCCGCTGCTGGCCGTGCGCTGTATCTCCCAGCAGTCGGTGGCCGAGGCATTGGTGCTCTGCACGAGCTTGAGCGTCACGCCAGTGGTGGCGCTGCCGGTGAAATAGCTGCCGTTCCAGTTGACATAACGACCGCTCTTGCTCTTCATCTTGAAACTGTTCTTTGTGCCGATGAGCTGCCACTTCTGGGCATCGGCGGTGCTGCCTGCAGCCGTCTTGAGCTTGGTGCCGTTGCCCTGGTCGGCCAGAAAAGCACTGCCCGTCTTGAACTGCACACGATACCACACCGGATTGTCCTCGGTGGAAAACTCTGGCAGCACGCCTTGTGCCGCCGCCGTCATACAGAAGAAGATGATGGCTAATAGGATTGCGTAGGTTTTCTTCATACAACAGATGATATATGATTAAATGATTTTAGATGCCTTTGTTCTGCAAAGATAATGGAAAAATACATAAAATGAATTTGATTTCTCGATTAATATTATTATTTTTGCCGCGAATATGAACTATACACTGAACATCCGAGGCCGTCTGCTGTCGATGGAGACACCGCTGGTGATGGGAATCCTGAATGTGACGCCCGACTCCTTCTTTGCCGGAAGCCGTGCCATGAGCGACGAGGCCATAGCGCAGCGTGCCCGGACACTGGTGGGCGAAGGTGCCGCCATCATCGACATCGGCGGTTGCTCCACACGTCCTGGCGGTGCCATCGCCACCGAGGCCGAAGAGGCCGACCGCGTGAGGCACGGCCTGGAGATCGTGAAGGCCGCCGTCCCCGAGGCCATCGTGTCTGTCGACACCTTCCGCGCCTCTGTGGCCCGCATGGCCATCGAGGAGTTTGGGGCCGACATCATCAATGATGTGTCGGGCGGCGAAGACCCCGACATGTTTGCTCTCACGGCACACACCGGCACGCCCTATATCCTCATGTCGCAGCAGGCCACCCTGCGCGGCATGCTCCTGGAGTTTGCCGAGCGCGTGGAGCGCCTGCGAGTCCTCGGACAGAAAGACATCATCCTCGACCCGGGTTTCGGCTTCGGCAAGACCTGCGCCGACAACTACCGCGTGCTCGACGAGATGCACAAGCTGCAGGTGCTTGAGCTGCCCGTGCTGGCCGCCATGTCGCGCAAGCGCATGGTGTTTGAGACCGTGGGCTCCACACCTGCCGAGGCCCTCAACGGCACCACCGTGGTCAACACCATGGCTCTCATGCGGGGCGCCTCCATCCTGCGCGTGCACGATGTCCGCCCGGCCGTCGAGGCCGTGAAAATCTACAACGCACTATGTTCTTCGAGTTTGGCATAAAAGACATCATCGACATCTTCCTTGTCGCCCTGATGCTCTACTACATCTACCGCCTGATGAAGGAGAGCCGCTCGCTCAATGCCTTCATCGGCATCATGGTGTTTGTGCTGGTGTGGCTCTTCGTGTCGCAAGTGCTCGAGATGCGCATGCTCGGAAGCATCATGGACAAGCTCGTCAGCGTGGGTGTCATCGGCCTCATCGTGCTCTTCAAGGAGGAGATACGCAAGTTTCTCTACCAGCTCGGTGCCCATCAGCGCGTGAAGAACGTGCTGCGCTTCTTCTCCTCGAAGAAGAGCAATGCGCCTGAGGAGGACAAGGCCACCATCATGCCCATCGTGTGGGCTTGCATGGACATGGCACGCTGCAAGACAGGCGCCCTCATCGTGGTGGAGCGCGACACCTCGCTCGACGACATCGTGCAGACGGGCGAGGTCATCGAGGCCAATGTCAACAAGCTGCTCATCGAGAACATCTTCTTCAAGAACTCGCCGCTCCACGATGGTGCCATGATCATCTCGCAGAAGCGCATCAAGGCCGCCGGATGCATACTGCCCGTGAGCCACGCCATGGACATACCCAAGGAGCTGGGACTGCGCCACCGCGCCGCACTGGGCATAGCGCAGGACAGCGACGCCATAGCCATCATCGTCTCCGAGGAGACCGGGCGCATCAGCGTGGCCATGAAGGGACGGTTCCGCCTGCGCCTGTCGGCCGAGGAGCTCGAGGGCATCCTGGCCAAGGAGATGACAGACTGACCCCCCGACAGGCCACACACACGAAAGAGTCTGCAAAAGACCCGTCAACAACAAACGATATAAACATACATATAACACACTACTATGAGTCTATTAGAGAAAATTGTCGCGCGTGCCAAAGCCGACAAACAACGCATCGTCCTTCCTGAGGCTGAGGAAGAGCGCACACTGAAAGCTGCCGACAAAGTGCTGGCCGACGACCTGGCCGACATCATCCTCATCGGCAACCCCGAAAACATCAAGAAGGAGGCTGAGCAGTGGGGGCTCCAGCACATCGGAAAAGCCACCATCATCGACCCGCTCCACTTCGACAAGACTGAGGAGTATGCCGCACAGCTGGCAGAGATCCGCAAGAAGAAGGGCATGACCGTCGACGAGGCCCGTGAGCTGGTGACCAAGAACAACCTCTACCTGGGCTGCATGATCATCAAGGCCGGCGATGCCGACGGACAGATCTCGGGCGCCCTCTCCACCACCGGCGACACACTGCGCCCCGCCCTGCAGATCATCAAGTGCGCCCCCGGCATCACCTGCGTGTCGGGTGCCATGCTGCTCATCACCGACCAGAAGCAGTTTGGCGAGGACGGCGTGGTGGTCATGGGCGACGTGGCCGTCACCCCCAACCCCACTGCCGACCAGCTGGCACAGATCGCCTACACCACAGCACAGACCGCCAAGAGCGTGGCCGGATTTGCTGAGCCCCGCGTGGCCATGCTGAGCTTCTCCACCAAGGGCTCGGCCAAGGATGCCAAGGACAAGGAGACAGGCAAGAGCGTCTACATCATCGACAAGGTGGTCGACGCCACGAAGATTGCCAAGGAGAAGTTCCCCGACCTGAAGGTCGACGGCGAGCTGCAGGCCGACGCAGCCCTCGTGCCCTCTGTGGGTGCCAAGAAGGCTCCGGGCTCTGACATCGCCGGACAGGCCAACGTGCTCATCGCCCCCTGTCTGGAGGTGGGCAACATCGGCTACAAGCTGGTGCAGCGCCTCGGCGGCGCCACAGCCATCGGTCCCGTGCTGCAGGGCATCGCCCGTCCGGTCAACGACCTCAGCCGCGGATGCTCGGTCGACGACATCTACTACATGGTGGCCATCACCAGCTGCCAGGCTCAGGATGCAAAAAAGTAACATTCATCATTTAACGCGCTATAGAAAATGAAAATTCTTGTATTAAACTGCGGTAGCAGCAGCATCAAGTATAAACTCTACGACATGGACGGCGAGAAGGTGCTCGCACAGGGCGGCGTGGAGCGCATCGGCCTCGACGAGGCTTTCATCAAGGTGAAAATGCCCGACGGCTCAAAGAAGCAGATCATGGCCGACCTGCCTACCCACAAGGAGGGTGTGCAGCTGGTGTTCAAGTGCCTGCTCGACCCTGAGGCAGGAGCCATCAAGAGCCTCGACGAGATTGGAGCCGTGGGCCACCGTGTGGTGCAGGGCGGCGACCTCTTCGAGAAGAGCTGCATCGTGACACCCGAGGTGGAGGACGGCATCGAGAGCCTCATCGACCTGGCTCCCGTGCACAACAAGGGACATCTGGCCGGACTGAAGGCCGTCGACGAGCTCATGCCCAACGTGCCGCAGGTGACCGTCTTCGACAACGCCTTCCACAGCACCATGCCCGACTATGCCTACCTCTATGCCATCCCCTACGAGTGGTACACGAAGCACCATGTGCGCCGCTACGGCTTCCACGGCACCAGCCACCGCTACGTGTCCAAGCGTGTGTGCGAATACCTGGGTGTGGACATCAAGACGCAGAAGATCATCACCTGCCACATCGGCAACGGAGCCTCGGTGGCTGCCGTGAAGTATGGCAAGGTCATCGACACCTCTATGGGTCTCACGCCGCTGGCCGGCCTGATGATGGGCTCGCGCTCGGGCGACATCGACCCCTCTGCCGTGACCTACATGATGCAGAAGAGCGGCATGTCGGCACAGGAGATGTCGGAGTATCTCAACAAGAAGAGTGGCGTGCTCGGCGTGGCCGGCATCTCGAGCGACATGCGCGACAACGAGAATGCTGACAACGAGGGCAACAAACTGGCTCACCTCGCCCTGCAGATGTACAACTACCGCATCAAGAAGTATATCGGCGCCTATGCCGCCGCCATGAACGGTGTCGACATCATCGTGTGGACAGCCGGTGTGGGCGAGAACCAGGAAGGCGTGCGCTGGGACAGCTGCTCCGGCCTGGAGTATCTCGGCGTGAAGATGGACCGCGAGCGCAACCACTGCCGTGGCGTGGAGCAGGTGCTCTCGGCCGACGACTCCAAGGTGAAGGTCGTCATGATCCCCACCGACGAGGAGATCGTCATCGCACGCGACACGCTGGCACTCGTCAGCGGCCAGACCATCGAGTAAGAACACCGTGCGGGGTTACCATACCGCCAACATTTATAAAAAGCCACTGCAGACGTGTCTGCAGTGGCTTTTTTAATGGTGTGCGCTTTGTCATCTCGCGCGAAAGGCTTACTTTTGCAGACAGATACAACACCAACACACATATTATATAATAACGAGCCCATAACCATGAAGATAGTTACTTTCGGAGAAATCATGCTGCGCCTCTCCAAGCATGCCGGCCAGCGCCTCTTTCAGAACGGACCGCTCGATGCTGCCTATGGCGGGTCGGAAGCCAATGTGGCCGTGTCGCTGGCCCAGCTGGGCGACGACGTGGAATATGTGACACGGGTGCCCGACAACGCCATCGGCGACGCCGCCCTCATGCACCTGCGCGAACTGGGCCTCGACGTGCGCCACACCGTGCGCGGAGGCAAGCGCCTGGGCACCTACTACTTTGAGCCGTCGGCAGCCATGCGCGGCTCACGGGTGGTCTACGACCGCGACGAGTCGGCCTTCAACACCATGACCTATGGCGACATCGACTGGGAGCCCGTCTTCCGCGAGGCTGACCTCTTCCACTGCTCGGGCATCACCTGCGCCACCTCGCGTGCCGCCCTCGACACCACCATGGAGGCGGTGCGCATGGCCGACGAGCGCGGTCTGGAGCTGACGTGCGACATCAACTATCGCGGCAACCTATGGAAATATCCCGGCGCCGATGCCCAGCAGACGCTGCGCGAGCTGATGAGCCACAGCTCGTTTATCTTCGGCGACCAGAACGAGTGGTATGTGGCCAGCGGCTTGGAGCCCATACCCTTCACCGCCCTTGGCGAGGATTATGCGTTTGACCGCGAAGCCTACCGCCGCTATTTCGACCGCCTGCACGAGATGTTCCCGCGCTGCCACCGCATGCTCATTGCCCACCGCAACATACTGTCGTTCCAGCATCATGTGAACTGCGGTGTGCTGTGGGTGGACGGCAACATCTACTATTCGCGCATCTACGACATCGATGACATCGTGGACCAGATGGGCGTAGGCGATGCCTGGGTGGCCGCCTATATCCATGCCCGCCTGAAGTGGCCCGCCGACGAGCAGCGCTGCCTCGACTTCTCGGTGTCGGCCTCGGCTCTGAAGAACACCATCCCCGGTGACCAGAACCTCGTCAGCGAACAGGAGATTCTGGCCAACATGACCGGTCGTGGCGGCCGCATCGACCGCTAACCGGCCGTTGGGGGCAGACACAGCAGATCGGCTATGCTGTCAGCACCCATTTCCATAATGGAATCAACTCTATTTCCAATCCTTTGTATTCCATCATTCCTTCATCCTCGTAGGTAATGACAATGGCCTTGCGTAGGGGCCTGAAGGAATGGAGGGCTACAAGGGCTTTCATCTCTCTTTCCAGGGTGGCCTCGTCGCTCATCCTGTAACAGGCCTGTATTCCCAATCCTTCCTCTGGAACAAAGAAGTCGACTTCCACACCTTTGTTGAAGTAATACAGTCTGTTGCCATATTTCTTATATAAGGTAACGGCACAGAGGTTTTCCAGCAACAGCGTGTCGGGGTTGTTGACAAACAAGTGGAGCAAGCCATTGTCTACGAAATAGTGTTTTTTTATGGTTTCCTTTTCCACAAACTTTGAAGCGTAGTTGTCCAGAGAAATCAAGAGATACGATTCTTGCAGATAACGCACATACTCCATAATGGTAGACGTGCTACAAGAAGTGCCTGTCGATTTGACCAAGTTGCAAAGTCGGTTAAGAGAGCATGGCTGCATGACGCTTTCCGCCAAACGGCGTACGCAAAGCCGCAAGGCATCTTCGTTCTTGATTTTGTGGCGCACCACCAAGTCGTTGAAAAATATGCGGTTATACAGGCTGTTGAGCCAAATGCGTTTCTCCCGGAAATTCACCAGCTCCGGAAACCCGCCCCATTCGAAATAGATGCGGAAATGGCGCTGCACCTCGTTGGCTTTTCGTCCATATTGCCACCCCTTTGCCAGAGCCACTCCGTTGGCCTTCAAGTATTCTTCAAAGCTGTATGGAAACACCTTTACGTCCAAATACCTTCCTCCGAGAACGGTCTCTATGTCGCGGCTGAGCATCTTTGCGTTGCTGCCTGTGACGTAGACCTGAAATTTTCTGTTGGCTAGCCTTCTGGCAAAATTGGCCCACCCGTCAACATTTTGTATTTCATCGAAAAAAAACACCGGATTCCCCTCATACATGCTGTGGTATGCCTGCAAGATCAAGTCGAAGTCCATGGCCGTCATCTCCTTCAAGCGTTCATCGTCGAAATTGATATAGACGATGCTTTCCACATCTGTTCCCGCCTTGATGATTTGTTGTATACGCTGGTATAGCAGATAGGATTTTCCGGCCTGTCTGACACCAACAAACACATAGTTGCCGTAATCCTCTAATGCGAGCGGGCGCTCTATCAAAGGTATTGTGTCTATATATTCTTGATTCTCAGCTATTATAGTCCTAAACAGTTCTGCGTTCATGGCTCCGTTTTGGGTGTGAAGGTAGTAATTTTATTCGATGCCGCAAAATAAAATTGCCGTTTTTTATTCGGCGACATCGAATAAAACCGTTGGTTATACCCCGATGGCTACGGTCTGCTCTCGCCCTCTACATATTCTTCGAGGAAGAGGTGTTCGCCGTCGAACATGGCGTAGGTGAACTGCGAGATCCAGTCGCCGAGAATCAGCATGCGGGCTGTGTGGCCGTTCTCGCGCGGCATGTTCAGGTCGAGCTCAATGTGTCGGTGGCCATAGAGGAAGAAGTCGATGTCGGGATGCGTCTTCATATACTCCTTGGTCCAGAGCACCAGGTGCTCGCGGTGCTCGCCCATGAAGGGCGGCTCCTTGCCGTCGACACGCTTCAGGCGCGAGTGCTTGGCCCACTTGAGCCCCAGCTGCATGCCCCACCAGGGATGCACAAAGTTGAGCAGCCGCTGGCATGTCCGGCTGTGGAACATCCACCGCAAGAACTTGAATTTCTTGTCGGGGTCGCCCAGGCCGTCGCCGTGGGCCATGTAGAACACCTTGCCGTAGATATCGGTCGTGAGCGCCTGCCGGTGCACGATGAGTCCGCACTCCTCCTCCAGGTAGCCGTAGGTCCAGATGTCATGGTTGCCGGTGAAGAAATGCACCTCGACGCCCATGTCGGTCAGTTCCGACAGTTTGCCGAGGAAGCGTGTGTAGCCCTTCGGCACCACATAGCGGTACTCGTCCCAGAAGTCGAACATGTCGCCCAGCAGGTAGATGGCGGCAGCCTTCTCCTTCACGCTGTCGAGAAAACGCACGAGGCGGCGCTCCTGCATGCGCCGGTGCGGGATGGCTAGCGAGCCCAGGTGGGCATCGCTCAGAAAATAGACGTTCTTTGCCATAAGCGGTGTGGGATTTTTCAGAAACCTAGCTCATCGCGTGCGTCGTCGCTCATCATGCTCTGGTCCCAGGCGGGTTCGAACACGAGGTTCACGTTGGCGCTCTTCACGCCCTGCACGCTGTCGACCTTGGTGCGCACGTCCTCGAGGATGAAGTCGGCGGCGGGGCACGACGGAGCGGTAAACGTCATGTCGATGTCGACGGTGGCGTCGTCCTGCACGTCGATCTTGTAGATCATGCCGAGGTCCCAAATGTTGACGGGTATCTCGGGGTCGTAGACGGTCTTCAGCACATCCACGATGCGCTCCTCTATCTTGGTCTTTTCTTCTATGGTCATATCGTTTGTTTTTCCTGTATGGTGCAAAGATATGAAAAAGATGTGGAAAACATATTTGTCGGGCGAAAGAAAATGGGCATTTAAGATTAAAGCGAGTATTTCATACAACAGCCGCCGCATCTTGTACAACACACCCCGAAATATTTCCGACCGCATAAAAACGGATGTATCTTTGCACCGTCAATAAGACAGAACAACAAAAAGAATGACGATTATGAAAAAGATCATGATTGCGCTGATGATGGCCGCAATGACCAGCACGGCAAGTTTCGCAAAGGTGAACAGTGCCCAGGTGAAGACCACAGCCAAGGAGTTGGCACAGAGTGTGAAGGATGCTCCGGCAGGCACCACCTACGGCGTGGTGGAGACCACGAAGGACCACATCGTGGTGAACAC
This sequence comes from Bacteroidaceae bacterium, assembly GCA_963592505.1. Lineage (GTDB taxonomy): Bacteria > Bacteroidota > Bacteroidia > Bacteroidales > Bacteroidaceae > Prevotella. Next base: position 348 of record CAVAXH010000050.1, on the reverse strand, counting down.
GCCGTTCGGCCGCCACACCATCAACAAGAACGCCGACGGCAGCTTCTCGTTCATGGGCCTGACCGCCAAGCTCGTCTCTGCCAAGAACGGTGTGTACAAGGTGAAGACCTCCCTCGGCACGTTCAGCGTGAACAGCCGCAAGGCAACCATCACAAAACAGTAAACAGGGTGATCCCCGCTCATGTTTTCGGGCAGCCGAAACATGAGCGGAGAATATAGCCTTATGCGGTCATTCACGAGCATGTTGGCAAATGGTCACAACTGATGAAGAATCCTAAAATAACGGCACACAGCGGCGCCCGCACAGGGGACTTTCAGGCAATTCGTACAATAAACGCATCACTTCAT
>CAVAXH010000049.1:0-15737 GCA_963592505.1 Bacteroidaceae bacterium | reverse complement strand
GCGCAAAAGCTGTGCGATACCCATGCCAGCAACACACTGAAAAAGGCGTGCCCTCAAGGAAGAGGACACGCCCGAAATGTATGTTTGAGCGAAGAAACCGAAAATTACTCGGTCTTGCCGTTCAAACTGGTGATGTAGGCCTTGCCAGAGGGAGTCTCGGCAGTGCCGTTATAGACGGTGAGCGGACCGTAGATGGTGACGTCGTCGCCGACAGCGATCTGCGTGTCGCCGTCAACCCACTTGCGGTTGCCCATGTAGAGCACGCGGAAAGCCTCGAAGTCCTTGGCCTTGTCGTCGGCATAGGTGCCGTCGGCAGACATGTAGAACGAAGCATTGCCATACTGAGCGCTGAAGGCACTGGCAACCTTAGAGATCTTGCCCGTGACATACACGCTGGCCGATGTGCCTGCATTGGCAGCAGCCACAGCACCCAGAGCTGTGAACGGACTGGCAGCCGTGCCGATACCGTTGGCATCAGTGGTCACGCCGTTGACGCTGTAGACATAGCCCGAGGCTGTCTCAGCCACACCATTGTAGGCCTTCACTGTGGCGCAGATGACCACCTCAGCACCGGGAGCAAGCGTAGCATTGCCCTCAGCCCACTTCTGGTTGCCCAGCCACAGCACGCGGTAAGCCTCGAAGTCCTTCGACAGGTCATCGTTGTAGTTGCCGTCAGAAGAGAGCCAGAAAGAGCCGTTGCCAAACTTGGCACCAAACTCACCGTTGCTCACAAACTGAGAGACGATGCCCTTGATGTAGACCTGTGTGGGCGAGGTGCTGGTGCCCAGCGTCTGGATGTAGGAAATGGCCTCCTCTATGGTATAGGGCAACTCCTTGGTGCCGCCGAGACCATCCTGTGTGATGGTAACAACAGAGGTATACTCCTTCTCGCCATCGGTGGTCTTGAAGGTGACGTCAGCGCTGCGGGCAGCACCGGTGTTGGCGGTGGCCTTCAGCATGGTCGATGTGGAAGAGACACCGAAAGCTGTAGACAGCCAGCTCTTGGCCTCCTCAGGGATGACCACCTCCACGTCGTTGCCGCTGGTGCAAGTGATGCCGATCTTGGCATAACCGCCATCAGCAGGCAGCGAAGCGACCTCCTCAGAGTTGAGGTTGAAATATGTAGGTTCTGAAGCGCTGATGAGCGACTTGTTGACACCGGCGAGCGTAGCGTCCTTGAACTCCACGGTGCCGCTGTAGACAACCTTGGCACCCACCACGGTGATCTCATCGCCAACACTGATGCCGAAGCTCTCCCAACCGCCCGAGGCAGCCGAGGGATACTGGCCCTTGGCATTGTAGAGACCATAGATATAGAGGTCTGTGGTGCTGGTGCCGTCGTTGATGTAGAGGTTACCATACGAGGTGTTGGTGATGGCGGTCACCGTACCGGTCACACGGTAGGTCTTGCTCTCGGGGCCGGCCATCACCTCAGCCACTGTGGCCTGGGGAATGGTGGAGAGACCCTGGATGACGTTGATGTTCTGCGTCTTGCCACCGCAGGTGAGATAGACGGTAGCTGTGCGTCCGTCCTCCGTCTTGGCAGCAGAGAAGGAGACCTCCGTCTGGCCAGCTGCACCGGCCACAGGTGTCACAGTGAGCCATGAGGGGAAGCCGCTGGCAGCGGTGGTGTCGATGCTCCACTCGCCCTTGGCAGTGACGGTGATGGGTGTAGACCCACCGTCGGTAGAGATTGCCACATACGATGAAGAGACCTGCACCTCATCGAGCAATGTGATGGAATCGTCGGTAGAGCAGCCAACCAATACGGCAAGAACTGCAATGAACGACGGAATAAAATATTTAAGTTTCATATTGTCTTGACTTTATATTAGTTGAACATATACTTCACGCCGATAGAAGCATACCAGCACTGGCCGATGGCGTGGTAGGGCACAAAGGTCTTGGTGCTGCCGCTGATAGAGGCAGGAGTAGAGAAGGTGGCATAACCCTCGGCATCAACACCGTCGTAGGTGAGGATACGGGCATCCGAACCGATGGCGGGGTTGAGATACTTCATCACGCCCCAGCTGGAGTTGAAGAGGTTGAGCACGTTCTTGACGTCGAGGCTGAGCTGCAGCGTGTGCTTGGTCTTGCCAACGTTGAGCTTGAAGTCGTGCTTGTAGCTCACGTCGATGCGGTGCACCCAGGGGTTGTAGACGCTGTAGCCCTCGGTGTACTTGCCCTGGCGGCTCTTCAGATAGCTTGAGTTGTGCACATAGTCCATGAAGCGTGTCTTGTCGTCCTCAGAAGAGAAGCGGAACTGGCCGTTGGCCACCTGCTCGTCGGTAGGCACGTAGATGGCGTCATAGTTGTAGCCGTCACCGTTCATGTCGTTGGTCATCATGTAAGAGTAGTTGTAGCCGCCACGCCATGTCTCATAGATGAGGCTGTAGTGGTTGCCGCTCTTGTCGTGAGCCGTAGCAGAAGCCACGATACGGTCGGGAGTGACATACTGCGAGTTGTGCAGCTTGATGTTGTTGGGACCCTCGTAGGTGGGGACATAGGTGAAGGCCGACTCAGCGTCGGAACCGGGCATACCGGTGAGCTCCTTGCTCACGGTGTGAGTGTAGGCAGCCATCAGGCTGAGCCAGCTGGTGGGCTGAGCGTTGACGGTCACGTTGGCTGACCAACCGTATCCCTTGCTGGTGTTGCCGAGGACGAAAGCCTTGGTGTTGGTGCGGTAGCCGTCGGGATAGATAGGACGGTTGTCGACACCGTTGAAGCGGGCGAAGCCACCCACTGAGGGGATGCTCCAGTCGGACATGCACACACCGTTGATGGTCTTGTTGAAGATACCCTCAGCAGTGATGGTCAGGGGGAATGACACGGGCACCACATAGTCGACAGCCAGCGAGGTCTTCCACACCTGCGGCATCTTGAAGTTCTTGTCTACAGCAGCGATAGAGCTTGGCTTGCTACCCTCTTCAGGAGTGATAGTCTCTGGGTATCCGAGAGATACGAGCTTGTTGTAGAGAGCCTGGATGCTTGCGTTGCCATTGCCGTCGGTAACGAGACCGCCAGAGAATTCGCCAGCAAGGAGATCAGCAGTTGAAGAATAGCCCTTTGAAGCTGCATATGCCTGAACAGCTGTTGGCAAGGTGTTGAACTTAATGCTCGGACCAAGGCCAGCCTTGTTCTGAATCATATTAGAGTTGGTAGGCATGTTGGTAAAGAACACGAGAGGCAGACGGCCAGAGAAGAGACCGGTACCACCACGCACCTTGAGGCTCTTGTCGCCGAGGACGTCGTAGGTGAAGCCTATACGTGGAGAGAAGGTGAGCTTAGCAGAAGGCCACTCGCCTGTAGACAGATGACGACCGTTGTAGTCGAGGTTGTCGATAGCGTTGTTTGCGATAAGATCGCTGTTGTTGAAGAACAGACCGTCGATGCGCAGACCGTAAGTGAGCTTGAACTTGTTGTTGATAGCCCACTCGTCCTGACCATAGATACCAGCTCTGTTGAACTGTACACGTGCAGCCGGGTTCGACTCGCCGCCGTAACCATAGGTGAGGTTCACGATCTGGGGAGCAGCGCCTGAGAGGAAGTCGTCGAGGCTGTTGTAGCGATAGTAGCCCGTACCGTTACGCATGTAAGCGTTGTCGGCCATCTGGTGTTCGAAAGAGAAACCTGCAGTGATCTTGTGGGCGTCAAGATAATAGGTTACGTCATCCTTGATGTTCCACACGGTGTTGTGCACTGCATTGTTGTGTGTGAAGAGCTCCTCACCGAGGGCGATGTAGTTCTGGTTGTCCTTCAGGATGTCGATGAAGGGGAACTCGCTTGAGTTGGTGCCGCGGACATCATCGAGCTTTGATAAGGTGGCCAGGAACTGGTTAGACAGGTTTTCGGTCAGACGGCTGTTCAAGTCGAGAGAGAACGAGTGAACCTTGTTGTCCATAGAGTACATAGAGTTAGCGTATGACATAGAGTACTGAGAAGTACGGTAGCCAGACATACGTGCGCCGCTATCCATAGAAGTTCCGTTAGGAGCGCTCCATGACTTGTTCAGAGTGTAGTTGTAGCGGAACGAGAGGTGATGTTTGTTGGTGATGTTCCAGTCCAAACGAGCGAGGAGCTTGTAGTTGCTCTCGTCAGCAGGGAAACTTGAGTAAGAACCTGTGTCGTAGCCGTACTTCTGCTTCACATAGTCGGAAACAGTCTGCAGGTCAGCAAGCGTGGTGCGTGAGATGTAGTTGTCGGCATCGGCCACACCGTCCTCAGATCCTCTCCAGCGGTTGGCCACTGTGGGAGTCTTCGACATTTCACCGTTGACAAAGAAGAACAGCTTGTCCTTGAGGATCGGACCACCGAGGGTGAAGCCATAGGTGGTGTTGCGGTCTTTCTCGCGGGCGCCAGAGATCTGCTCGCCCTCGATGGCGTCGCCGCGCATGTTCTCATTCTTGTGATAGATGTAGGCGCTGCCCTTGAAGGTGTTGGTACCGCTCTTGGTGACAGCATTGACACCACCACCGATGAAGTTGGTCTGGCGCACGTCGAACGGAGAGATCACCACCTGCAGCTCCTCGATGGCATCGATAGAGATGGGGTTGCCACCGCCGGGGAGGTTGGAAGTCAGACCGAAGTTGTTGTTGAAGTTGGCACCGTCGACAGTGAAGTTGGCCGTACGACCGTCGGCACCGGCAAACGACATGCCGTTGCCGCCGTAGGGCGACAGACGTGTGACGTCGGTGATGCTGCGGGTCACCGTGGGCATGTTGGTGATCATCGAGTTGTCGATGTTGGTGGCAGCACCTGTCTGCTCGGTGGTGAACTTGGTGGCCTTCGAGACGATGGTCACCTCCTTGAGCTCATTGGTGGTCTCGCTGAGCTCCACCGGCAGGTTGTAGGTCTCGGCAAGGGCCAGCTTGATGTCGGTGTACTCCTTTGCCTGGAAACCGATGTAACTCACCTTGACCGTGTAGGGACCACCGGGACGCATACCATTGATGGTAAACAGACCCTTGCTGTTGGTCACTGCCTGGTACTTGGTTCCCGAGGCGGTGTGCACAGCCTCGATGGTAGCGCCAATGGCTGCTTCGCCTTCGGCCATTACCTTACCACTCAAACCAGAAGTTGTAATCTGAGCCGTCATTGAGGTAATGAAGCATACCACCAATGCAACCAGAACAAGCAATCTTTTCTGCATAAGTTTGTAAATTAAGATTTAATAATATGGGGCAAGCCCCGTTTGTTTGTGATTGTATGCAAAATTATATTAAATATGCGAGGAAGGTATTACAAACGTGTGAAACTTCACCGTCGGTCTGCTATTTTGCGTCTGTCACACGCTTTTAAGCATCTCCACCTCCTGCAGCCAGAGTGCCGACACGGCATCGCTCGGCATGCGCCAGTCGCCGCGCGGGCTGAGGCTGACGGATCCCACCTTGGGGCCGTCGGGCAGGCACGAGCGCTTGAACTGCTGGTTGAAGAAGCGGCGGCAGAACACCTCCAGCCAGTGGATGATGGTGTCGTCGTCGTAATGGCCCACAGTGGCATCGTTGCCATTGGCACTGCCGAAGGCCTTCTGTGCCAGCAGGAATATCTTGCGCGGGCTGAAGCCGTGGCGCAGGAAGTGGTAGAGGAAGAAGTCGTGGAGCTCGTAGGGGCCCACGAGGTCTTCGGTCTTCTGCTTGATCTGTCCGTCGGGCTCGGCAGGAATGAGCTCGGGCGAGATGGGGGTGTCGATGATGTCGAGCAGCACGGCGGCCGAGGCCTCGTCGACGGTCTGGGCCACATAGCGCACCAGATACTTGATGAGCGTCTTGGGCACCGAGGCATTGACGCCGTACATCGACATGTGGTCGCCGTTGTAGGTGGCCCAGCCCAGCGCCAGCTCCGAGAGGTCGCCGGTGCCGATGACCATGCCGCCCACCTGATTGCTGAGGTCCATGAGGATCTGCGTGCGCTCGCGTGCCTGACTGTTCTCGTAGGTCACGTCGTGCACCGAGGCATCGTGGCCGATGTCTTCAAAGTGCTGGGTGACGCTCTTGGCTATGCTTATCTCGCGCACGGTGACGCCGAGGTTCTGCATCATGCTGATGGCGTTGCGGTAGGTGCGGTCGGTGGTGCCGAAGCCCGGCATGGTGACGCCGAGGATGCCCTTGCGGTCGAGGTGGAGCTTGTCGAAGGTCTTCACGCAGACCAGCAGGGCCAGCGTGGAGTCGAGTCCGCCACTGATACCCACCACCACGTTGCGGGCATGGGTGTGTGCCAGGCGCTTGGCCAGACCCATCACCTGTATGCTGAGGATCTCCTCGCAGGCCTGCTGCATGCTCTCGTCGTTGGGGATGAAAGGCTGCGGGTCGACGTAGCGCTCCAAAACAAAATCGCGCAACTGCGCTGGCTCGGCCTCGACATAGCGTATGTCTTCACCGATCATGCGACGTTGCGCGTTGACAAATGTGGTGTTGTTGCGGCGGTCGGCACGAAAGCTTTCCACATCGATCTGGGCATCCACCACCTGTGCCTCAAGCGAGAACCGCTCACCCTCGGCCACGGTGTGCCCATTCTCATAGATGAGGGCATTGCCACCATAGACCACGTCCTGGGTGCTCTCGCCGAAGCCCGCCGAACTGTAGACGTAGGCGCTCATGGTGCGGGCGCTCTGCTGCGAGAGCAGGCTGACCAGATACTCGTGTTTGCCCAGAAGCTCGTCGGATGCCGAGAGGTTGAAGATGATGTCGGCACCGGCCAGTGCCAGGTGGTTGCTGGGGGGTGTAGGAGCCCAAACGTCCTCGCATATCTCTACGCCAAAGACCACACCGTCGCCCGTACGGAAGAGCTGCGGGGCAGGCGTGATGGTCACCATTCTGCCTGCATAGCGTATGGTCATCTCGCGCAGGTCTTGCAGCGAGGCAAACCAGCGCTTCTCGTAAAACTCATTGTAGTTGGGCAGATAGGTCTTGGGCACCACGCCCAGGATCTTGCCTTTCTGGATGACGATGCCACAATTGAGCAGCAGGTCGCCGGCCACGACGGGAGCACCCACAATGCAGATGATGTCGAGCTGACGGGTGAAATCGAGCAGCGCCATCACACAGCGCTCGGCAGCGTCGAGCAACACTTGTTCACGAAAAAGATCCTGACAGGTGTAGCCCGTGATGCACAACTCCGGAAAGACAATGATTTCCACGCCACGCCCCTCGGCCTGGACTATAATGGTTTCTATCTCTTTGGTATTCTGCACGCAATCGGCCACCTTCACAGGAGGTACTGCCGATGCCACTTTGATAAATCCGTAATTCATCTTATGAACTATTGCCCAATGATAAAAATCTATAATTTTCTGCAAAGTTAACCAATATTTATTAAAACATCAAGCGAAAGAGGCAAAAACTACAGATTAAGCACTCAAAAAATAATTACGGGCAATGATTGCACTGAAACGGTTTTATTTATGTAATTTTGCCCATCATGTCGAAAGTATTGTTATGTCTAGGAAGCAACAGCGATGCGCAGCGCCACGTGGAGATTACAAAAAGAATATTGCGCCAGATGATAAGCGACATAAGGTTCAGCCAGTCGGTATGGACCGAACCTATAGGTAGCGTTTCGCGTAGCCCGCTCTACCTCAACTGCCTGGCCGAAGGCGAGAGCAGCATGGACTATACCTCCCTTCACCAGAAGCTGAAAGAGGTGGAACGCACACTTGGCTCCACCGCAGAAGAACGGCACAAAGGCATCGTGCGCATTGACGTTGACATCCTGATGCTCAACGGCCAGCGCTATCACGAGGACGACTGGGAGCGCAGCTATGTGAAAAGCCTTCTGGCCCAGCTGCAATGCTGAGGCCGGAAGGCTTTTCGCGAATTTCTAAAAATAGGGTTGTTGTCCGGTTCAATTTACTGCTTCATCAAGAACGCCTTGAAGGCCTCGAAGTCGTTGGGCATCTCCACGCTCTGCTTCTTGCCGCGCATGAAGGCTTGCAAGCGGTCGGGGATGGCGATGTCGGTGCCGAGGATGTCGTCGACCTTCTCCTTGAACTTAGCCGGATGGGCCGTCTCCAGGAACACGCCGACCTCGCCGGGCTGCAGCAGCTCCTTCAGCGCTCGCCAACCGCAGGCACCATGGGGGTCGAGCACATAGCCAGTGGCCTCATAGCACTGGCGCATGGCCTCACGGATGCCGTCGTCTGCATAGGTGGCACCACTGATGTCGGACCGGATGTCGGCCCACTGGTCGCCATAGAGGTCGAGGATGCGTGCAAAGTTGCTGGGGGCACCCACATCCATGGCGTTGGCCAGTGTCTGGCGGCTGGGCTGCGGACTGTAGACTCCTGTCTGCAGATACTGGTAGAAAATGTCGTTGGCATTGTTGGCCGCCACAAAGTGCTTCACGGGCAGTCCCATGCGCTTGGCAAACAGGCCGGCGGTGATATTGCCGAAGTTGCCGCTGGGCACACACACCACCATATTCGACGGGTCGGAAACGGCCTTCATACGCTTCAGCTGGGCGTAGGCATTGAAGTAATAGAACGCCTGCGGCAGGAAGCGCGCCACATTGATGGAGTTGGCCGAGGTAAGCGTCATGTGGGCACAGAGCTCCGCATCCATGAAGGCATTCTTCACCATGGCCTGGCAGTCGTCGAACACGCCGTCGACCTCCAGGGCCGTGATGTTGCGGCCCAGCGTGGTGAACTGGCTCTCCTGTATCTGGCTCACCTTGCCTTTGGGATAGAGCACATAGACATGTATGCCCTCCACACCAAGGAAGCCGTTGGCCACGGCCGACCCTGTGTCGCCACTGGTGGCCACGAGCACGTTCACCTCGCCCTTGGCCTCCGGCTGGCTCTCACGGTCTTTGTGGATAAAGTATTGCAGCAGGCGGGCCATGAAGCGCGCGCCCACATCCTTGAAGGCGAGCGTGGGGCCATGGAAAAGTTCCAGACTGTAGATGGCATCGCCTACGTGCTGCAAGGGCGTGTCGAAGGCCAGCGTGTCGTAGACGATGTGTCTCAACGAAGCCTCGTCGACATCATCGCCGAAAAAGGCACGTGCCACCTCCAACGACATCTCCTGAAAGGTCATCTCATCGATATGTTCGAAGAAACTGGCGGGCAGTGTCTGTATGCTGTCGGGCATATACAGGCCCTTGTCGGGGGCAAGGCCTCGCTCCACGGCCTCGCGCAGGGTGGCCTGCGGAGCCTGGCGGTTGGTGCTGTAGTATATCATGGTTTTCGCGTTTTTTATTCTATTTCCATAAACTTCTGCATAAACTCGGTGAGGTGCAGCAGACCATAGGCTCCGCTGACACACGATGCCTCGTCGTAGGCCTGCACCGCATCGGGTTCGATGCCCGGATGCCACACGATGAAGGGCACGGGCTCCTTCACATGGGTGCGCACCTCCACGGGTGTGGGGTGGTCGGGCATGACGGCGATGCAGACGGGCTCGTCCCACTGCTTCAGCTCATTATAGACAGGTTCCACGATGCGGTGGTCCAGATATTCGATGGTGCGCAACTTGAGGTCGAGATCGCCGTCGTGGCCGGCCTCATCGCTTGCCTCCAGGTGCAGAAACACGAAGTCTTGCCGTTTCAGAGCGTCTATGGCCGCAGCGGCCTTACCCTCATAGTTGGTGTCGGCCAAGCCGGTGGCTCCCGGCACCTTCACCACGTCGAGGCCGGCATAACGGCCGATGCCCCGTATCAGGTCGACAGCCGAGATGCATGAGCCGCTGTGGATCTGCGGGAACAGTTGCGGCAGCGTCTGCATCGACGGGCGGTATCCCCCACCCCACGGCCAGATGCTGTTGGCCTGCGCAGGGCGCCCCTGGTTGAAGGGATGGGCCGAGAGGATCTGCTGGCTCTGGCGTATGAGGTCGTTGAGCAGATCGGCGGTCTGCCGGGCCGTCAGGGCGTCGGTGGCGCCATGCGAGGTGTCCACGCGGTCGGCCCATCCGTCCTCGGGAGTCACCAGCAGGTCAGCCCAGGGCTCGTTGGGGTGGTCGTGGGGCGGTGCGCACACAATGTGTTTGTTGCCGCCTCGCACCACGAGCAGATGCCGATACTGTATGCCGGTGACGAAGCGCACGCGGTCGCTGCCGAGCTGCTCGTTGAGCGTCTGCAGCAGCCGGTCGGCCTCGTCGGTCGTGAGGTGACCGCCATGATGGTTCTTGATCACGCCGTTCTCCAGTTCGATGATGTTGCAGCGCAGTGCGAGGTCGTCGGGGCGCAGATCGTAGCCTATGCTGGCGGCCTCGAGGGGTCCGCGGCCTTCGTAGACCTTGTTTTGGTCATAGCCGAGGATGGTGCTGTTGGCCACCTCCGAGCCTGGCAGGAAGCCGTCGGGGATGGTCATCAGGCGGCCGGTGCGCCCCTTGCGCGCCAACATGTCCATGTAGGGTGTGTCGGCATACTGCAACAGTGTCTTGCCGCCAAGACGGGCCACAGCATGGTCTGCCATGCCGTCGCCAAGGATGATGATGTGCTTCATACGCCCTTACACGTTGGCTATCGACATGATGTTGGCAAACACACCGGCAGCGGTGACACTCGCACCGGCTCCATATCCCTGTATCTGCATGGGATAGTCTTTGTAGCGCTCGGTGGTGAGCAGGATGATGTTGTTGCTGCCCTCGAGGTTGTAGAACGGGTGGTTGGCGGCCACGGCCTTCAGTTCCACGCTGGTCTTGCCGCCGTCCATGGTGGCCACGAAGCGCCAGCGCTTGCCGTCGGCCTCCAGCCGCTGGCGCCGCGCCTCGAAGTCGGCATCGAGCTGGGGCAGGCGCTTCCAGAACTCGTCGAGCGTGCCCTTGAAATACTCGTCGGGCACAAAGAGGTGCTTCTCCACATCGGCCTGCTCCACGCGGTATCCGGCCTCGCGGGCCAGGATCACCAGCTTGCGGATGACGTCGGTGCCGCTGAGGTCCACACGCGGGTCAGGCTCCGAATAGCCCAGCTCCTTGGCTTGGCGCACCGTCTCGGAGAACGGCGTGTCGGCGGCGATGGCGTTGAAGATGAAGTTGAGCGTGCCGCTGAGCACGGCTTCTATCTTGAGAATCTTGTCGCCCGAGTTGCGCAGGTCGTTGATGGTGCCGATGACGGGCAGGCCGGCTCCCACATTGGTCTCGAAGAGGAACTTCACGCCGCGCCGCATGGCGGTCTCCTTCAGGTAGGCATAGTCTTCGTAGGCCGAACTGGCTGCTATCTTGTTGGCTGCCACCACGCTGACGTTGTGCTCGAGGAACGAGGGGTAGAGGGCGGCAATATCCTTTGAGGCGGTGCAGTCCACAAACACCGAGTTGAAGATGTTCATGCCGATGATGTTGTCGCGCAGGGTCTCCGGACGGCTGGGCTCCGAAGCCTTCAGCAGTTGGCGGTAGTTGGCGAGGTCTATGCCGTCGCGGTCGAAGATGGCGTTCTTGCTGCTGGCGATGCCGACCACGTTGAGCTGCAGCCGGTTGTGCTCCTTCAGCTGGTCACACTGGGCCATGAGCTGCTCGATGAGCTTGCCGCCCACGGTGCCCACGCCGCAGATGAAGAGGTTGAGCACCTTATATTCTGACAGGAAGAACGAGTCGTGGATGACGTTGAGCGACTTGCGCAGGTAGCGCGAGTCGACCACAAACGAGATGTTGGTCTCTGAGGCTCCCTGGGCACAGGCGATGACCGAGATGCCGCTGCGGCCGAGCGTGCCAAACAGCTTGCCGGCGATGCCGGGCGTGTGCTTCATGTTCTCGCCCACGATGGCAATGGTGGCCAGCTGGCTCTCGGCGTGCATGGGGAACATGGCGCCGTCTTCGATCTCCGTCTCAAACTCCTTGTTGAGCACGCTGACGGCCTCGGCAGCATCCTCGTCGCGCACACCGATAGACGTGCTGTTCTCCGATGATGCCTGCGACACGAGAAACACGCTGATGCCGTGGTCGGCCAGCGCGGTGAAGATGCGGCGGTTCACACCGATGACACCCACCATGGAGAGTCCGGAGACGGTGATGAGCGTGGTGCCCTTGATGGAGGAGATGCCCTTGATGGCCTTGGTGTCGTTTTCGATCTTGCCCTTGATGATGGTGCCGCGGCCCTCGGGGTTGAAGGTGTTCTTCACCCAGATGGGGATGTTCTTGATGCACACGGGATAGATGGTGGGCGGATAGATCACCTTGGCTCCGAAGTTGCAGAGCTCCATGGCCTCCACATAGCTCAGCTCGTCGATGGTGTAGGCCGAGTGGATGACCTTGGGGTCGGCGGTCATGAAGCCGTCCACATCGGTCCAGATCTCGAGCACCTCGGCATCGAGGGCGGCTGCAATGATGGCTGCCGTGTAGTCGGACCCGCCGCGCCCTAGATTGGTGGTCTCACCGGTCTGCCGGTCGCTCGAGATGAAACCGGGGAGAATGGTGACACGCGGCATCTCGGCAAAGGCGGCGCGCACCAGGGTGTTGGTCAGCGCACTGTCGAGGTTGTTCTTGCCGTGGACATACTCGGTCTTGATGAAGTCGCGCGAGTCTTTCCACATCGACCCGCGCACGAGCGACGACACGATGTTGGAGCTCAGCCGCTCGCCATAGCTCACGATGGCGTCTTGGGTCTTTCGGCTGAGGTCACGGATGAGGTATACACCGAAATAGATGGAGCGCAACTGCTCAAACAGGGCGTCGACCTTGTTGAACAGGCTCTCGCGGTCCACGGTGTTGGTGATGATGGTGTCGATCATCTTGTGGTGGCGGTCCACCATCTCCTCAAACGATGTCTTCCATGCCTCATCGCCGCTTACGGCTTGCTGGGCGGTGGCGAGGAGCTTGTCGGTGATGCCTCCGAGTGCACTGACGACGACGACAATGGGCTGTCGGCGTGCCTCGTTCTCCACAATGTGTTTCAGGCTCAGAATGCTCTTTACGGAACCTACAGATGTTCCGCCAAACTTTAATACTTTCATTTCGTTTTGCGTTTTTGTAATATCCTGCCACCCCCGAGACAAACGGGGCCGTGACAAAACTTGGCTGCAAAAGTAGCAATAATAATCCGTTTTCCCAACGGTTCGTGTAACAATTTGGCGGTCATGAGGCGTTTTTTGCTACAATCCGCCATCCGCATCCCTTACTTCAGGAACAGAAAACGCCCGACGCTCCACCATTGGGAGCATCGGGCTGCAAGAGGGGGATTGTCACCACGCTTTGTTATTCGTGGGTGTAGATCCACACCACAAAAAGCACCAGAGCCACAGCGACAACGCTGAGGAGAGCAAACAGCACTTTCGCCAGTATCTTGCGACGTTTGCTGGCGCTAAGCGTGCGTCGCTTGAACTTTTCAGAGTCGTCGAGATGCGTGGCCTTGTGGCTGCCATGGTGATGATGGTGGTGATGATGATGTTCTGATTCCATATCGTGCTTTTTGAGAATTGATGTATGCGCAGCTTCGTGCGCATCATTATGTCAGTGACTTAGAAGCGGAAGTCGAGCTCCACGTCGATCATGTCGTAGTCGTGCTTGGCCAGCGAGCGGTCGTTGACGCGGGCATACTCGGCATTGATCTGTATGTTCTTGGAGAACATGTAGTCGGCGCCCACCTCATAGAAGGTCTTGGCGCGGCTCCAGTCGCCCGTAGAGCGATAGAGGTCGTAGCGGGCCTTGACGTGCAGCTTCTGCTTGATGACAGGGGCGATGACCAGTGCATACACACCGTCGGCCTTGGTGCCCAGCGCCTCGTTGACGGTGCAGTTGCTCAGGTCTTCCGACTTCTCGTAGGTCTTCGAGAATGCCTTGCCCGTGGAGTGGACATACTCTGAGCGGAACGTCCAGTCGTCGGCCTTATACTCTGCCGAGAAGGCATAGCGGTGCTGAGGCAAGCGGCGGATGCCGGTCTGCTCTGCACCCTGCTCGTTGGTCCAGGTGCCCTTGCGGCTGTAGGATCCCTCGCTGCCGAAGACACCGATGCGCATGCCCTGGATGGGCATCACCCAAATGCCGCCGATGATGTCTTTCTGCTGGTCCACGTCCTTGGTGTTGATGCCTTGGCCGTTGAACACGCCCACCTGATAGTGCAGCAGGTTGCGGCCGTCGACCTTCAGGAAGTCGCCCTGCAGCTGCACACCGATGTCGCGGCCGTTGGAGGCGTGCATGCCGGCACGGTCAGAGAAGCCTGCCAGCTTGCTCACTGCCTGGCCATACGACATGAAGCCCTGGTCGATGGGGTTCATGGGGTTCTCAAATGTGAACGGACGCTTGAACTGACCCACCTTCACCTTGAAGAAGTCGTACTTCTGCCACTCGGCAAAGAGGTCCACCAGTCGGGGCGACAGCGTGTTGTTGGTGGTGTTGCCATTGAGCTGGGCCTGGATTTTCCAGTAGAAGTCGTTGGCAATGCGGCCGTCGAGCGACATACGTGCCAGACGCAGATTGAACGAATTAGCCTTGGCATTGTCCTGGCCGGAATACTGATACTGCGTGAGGGCATAGCCCGACAGCTTCACCTGCGACAGCCATGACGGCAACTTCACCTGGGCATTCGCAGCCACAACGCCTGCAAACAGGCATGCTGCAACGATTATCCTTTTCATGTTTTAAGTTTTTAGTTAATACATGTTTAAATCATGTTGCAAATTTAATAATTATCTTGAAGAAACAAAAAGGTTTGCTAAAAAATATGACGTGCTAAAATAAATATGTATATTTGCATCGTGATTAGCAAGAACAAGACAAAATCGATTGCCGCCCTGGGCACCAAGAAGCACCGGCAGGAGGAAGGTCTCTTCGTAGCCGAAGGGCCCAAGGTGGTGGGCGACCTGCTGCAGACCATGGCGCCACGCCTCGTCGTGGGCACCGCCCAGTGGCTCGCCGACCATGCACAGGCGCTGGCGGCACACCCCGCGGCAGAGGTCATCAGCGTGACCGACGACGAGCTGCGCCGGGTGTCGTTTCTGCAGCATCCGCAGCAGGTGCTGGCCGTGTTTCCCATCCCCTCCCACCCCACACACAGCAAACCCGAGGACATGGGGCTGGTGCTGGCGCTCGACGGCGTGCAGGACCCGGGCAACCTGGGCACCATCATCCGCATAGCCGACTGGTTTGGCATCACCGACATCTTCTGTTCGCCCGAGACGGCCGACCCGTGGAACCCCAAGGTGGTGCAGGCCACCATGGGGAGCATAGCACGCGTGCGCCTTCACACCGTCGACCTGCCGCAGTGGATAGAGGCATTGCCCACAGGATGGCCGGTCTACGGCACCCTGCTTGAGGGCTCATCGGTCTACACCCAGCAGCTGTCAGACCACGGTGTCATCGTCATGGGCAACGAGGGCAACGGCATCTCGCCGGCTGTCCGGGCGCTCATCACCCGCAAGCTGCTTATCCCCAACTATCCCGTCGGACGGCCGACGGCCGACAGCCTCAACGTGGCCATCGCCACAGCCATCACATGCGCCGAGTTCAGACGCCGCACCCTGATGGAGCCATAAGGGGGGCTGAATAAAACGCCACGCTAAACAAAACAACGCAAGATGGAAACCGAACTATACAAGACAAGAAGCACGCGGGCCTGCTTTCGGGCAGCCTATGACCTGCTGTGCACCAACCTGACCACCGTCATCAAGAACACATGGCTGCCCATGCTGGTCCTGTCGGCCGTCGGGTGCCTGTATCATGCCATGCCCTGGAAAGGCATCGGCCATGCTGCCGACGCGTCGCAGCTGACAGGCCTGCTGGCGGCAAACGCTGTCATGGCCCTGGCCTTGCTCATCGCCACAGCAGCGGCAGCGACATGGGCGGGAACATGCATCGTCAGCCTGCTCAACGGACTGT
>CAVAXH010000048.1:0-15889 GCA_963592505.1 Bacteroidaceae bacterium | reverse complement strand
CGAAAAATCCCCAAGGCGCAGCGAGCGACTTGGGGATTTCTTGTATAAGTGGTTGGTGGCACGAGGCCACCAACGATTGTCTATAGCGAGGCGATTACTTCACCATCACCTTCTTGGCCTTGCCGTTCTCCACAACGATGTAGAGACCCGACTTAGACATAGAGGCGACGCGCTGGCCGTTGATGGTGTAGATGGCGTCAGCCTTCTTCACAGCAGCGGTCTCGATCTCCTTCACGCCAGTGATAGGACCGTTCCAGCCAGTGTTGTCACCAGCCTTGACAAGTGTCAGAGTCCAGTCGACCACTGAGAACCAAGTGCCGGTGAAGCCAGCCTTGCCAGTGCGTGTAGAGTCGGTGGTCATACCGATGGTGAGCTCGTGGTTGATGACCTCAGCAGTCCATGAGAGAGTCTCCCAACCATAACCGCTACCGTTGTTGGCAGAGGTGATGCCAGCGAGCTGGTCGTTGGTGGGATCATTCTGGTAAGCGACCACAGCATCCTCCCAGACCTTACCATAAATGTTGGTAGCGCTCACGATAGAGTCTGAACCGTCAGCAGCAGTATCGCCACCGATAGCCTGGTTGTTGTGTGTGTAGTTGAAGGTCTGCAGAGGAATCTCGACCCATGTGGTGTCGGTCTTCTCAGTGCCGTTGGCAGAGAACACATAAGCGCCGTTGCCGGCAGTACGAGCATAGACAGCAACATTGTAAGTACCGTTGGGCAGACCCTCTACCTTCTGGTCAGCGTAGAAGTTGAGTGCGCCGGCAGTAGAGTTGTAAGAGTCGAAATACTTGTGGCTTGACTGGCGGCTGTCATAGTACTGACCGCTTGTGCTGGCCTTGTCGCCATTGCCCTTAGTGATGTTCCAGCCCTCCTCAGAGGCAGCGTCGGGGTTCTGGATGACGTTGGTGTAGTCGGTAGCAGCAGGATTCTTCTCATAAGCCTCCTGAGCCTCAGCCTTGGCGATGGCAGCGTTGAGCTGGGCCACGAGAGAGGTGATGGTAGCGTCGCTCTGGATGGTGTCGCCAGCCTCGAGGACAGCAACCTGTGCAGCGAGTGTGCCAGCGAGAGCCTCCTTGGCAGTAGCCGACTTCAGGCTCTTAGACACAGAGTCGAGCTTGGCAGCAGCATTATAATAGGTGACAGCATAGCGCTTCAGCTCGCTGATCTTACCGTCGATGGCGGTGTAGGTAGCCTCTGAAGAGTTGAGATAAGCGTTGGTCTTGTTCCAAGCGTAAGCCACGATGTCGTGGACGGGAGCATAAGAAGAAGCGTCGGCCATGGCAGCAGAGACCGTAGGAATGGTCTTGCCCTCAGCCATCACCTCAGTGTACTTGGCCTCAGAAGCCTGACCCAGTGCGATACCGTTGTTGAGCACGGCGAGGTCATTGTTGTTCTTGTAAGCGTCGATGCTGTCCTGCACAGAAGCCTTGTCGGCAGCATAGTGCATGCCAGCCACGAGAGCGTCGGCAGTGGCAGTCTTCTTGGCGATGGCATTGGCGATATCCTCGTCAGTGGCCTTGCCCACGAAGTTGAGCTTGAAGTTAGTAGCGCAGAACCAACCGCTCTGGTCGCCACCGCTGCCCTTACCGGTACCGGCGGCACCGATGGTCAGCTTACCGTCGTGCACGAGCACCTTGCCAGATGTCAGAGTGGTCCAGGCGCCGTCGTTGTTGTCGCTCCAGTTGCCTGATGTCAGAGGCTCAGAGATAGCATCCTCGAGAGCGCTCTTGGCATACACGTGCTGGTCGGTGACATAAGAAGGCTGAGTGATGAGGTCGGCACTCACGGTGTAGTAGCCGTTGGGCAGACCCGTGATGTCCTGGTTGATGCTGATCTCAGTGAAGCCCTGGCCCCAAGCGTTCCAGCAAGAACGGCCCTGGGCGAAGTTGAGGCGCTGGTCGCCGCCTGTGAATGCAGTACCCTTGTACCAGCCGTTAGACGTGAAGTCGTCGTTAGAGCTGCCGGCAGAGTAGTTGGCAGTGCCGTCTTCCTTCGTGCCGTTGGGATAAGTGCAAGAACCGTCGGCGTTGACCTTGGGCTCCAGACCGTCCTTGATGAACCAAGTGTTCTGGGCGAAATAAGTGTAGTCGGCGGGATCGGCCTCTGTAGCCTCCTTGCTGGCGATGTAGTTCTTGATGGCTGCATCAAGAGCAGCGATCTGTGCCTCGATCTCAGCACATGTACCGTTGGTGATGGCGACCTCAGCAGCATTGACAGCGGCGTCGAGTGCCTCAAGACCGGGGTAAGCGGTCTCACGCAGTGCGGTGGCCTTCGACTCGAGAGCCTGCACCTTGGCAACATTGCCCTTCACGGCAGCGAAGCGCTCGTAAGCAGCCACAGCTGCATCATAGGCAGCCTGAAGCTCTGCCTCGTCATCCGACATTGAAGCGTCGTCGGCAGCAATCTTGGCATCCTCGATCTCGCTCACGACACCCTGATAGTCCATCAGGTCGGTCTCGATCTCGTCGAAGTTAGCACAGATCAAAGAAATGTCTGATGCGAGGACCTCGGCGCGCGTCACGTTGTCGGTCTTCACCAGACGGATGTCGTCGATGATAACGAAGGGGTTAGAGCCAGAGCCACCGCTCGACTTGAAGCCGAAGGTGATGGTCAGCGAGTCGGTAGCAGTGATATCCATGGAGTGCTTCTCCCAGGTGGCAGCGTTGAAGCCAGTCTGGTCGGTCACGGTGTCGCGACGGCAGATCACATTGGAAAGGTTCTGGGCATTGGTGTTGCCCTTACTGCCCTCATAGTTGGCATTGTAGACCCAGTAAGTCAGGGTGTACTTACCCACGGGTACATGCACGTTCTGGCTGTAGGTGGCCCATCCGCCCCAACCGGCACGGAGATAGAGGAAACCTACGTTGTCGTCGCCCTGAGCATCTTCGGGCTTGGTGGGAGGCGCAGCCAGATAGGTGTCGCCATCGTCGGCGATAGGCACAGCCTTCTCGCCAATGTTGTAAGGAGCGGTACCGAAATAGGTCCACTCAGCCACAGAGTTGTTGTTGCCGTTGGCAGCTGTCCAACCCTTCACAATACCGAGGAAGCCGTTCCAACCAAAAGCGGCATCGTCCTTGCGCTTTCTGGTGCTGATGCCACCCCAGCAATAGCCGGAGCCGTCCTCGGCCAGCCACTGCTGCGAGCGGTTGGACAGGTTTTTCGACTTGTCGACGATGGTCTTGGTGGAGCCGTCGGCCTGCCACGTCAAGTCCTCATCGAAACCAGCGTTGACGATATACTTGGTACAATCGTCACCAATCTGGTCTTCTTGTGCAAATGCGGGTGCACCCAGCACAGCAGCAAGCGAGAGCAGTAATACTTTTCTCATGATTGATTTTTGATTAATAGAAGATTGTTGTATAAAATAAATTTTGTCCAAAGTTACAGATATTCTCTTAGATAAGAGGTATGCGGGACGGCCGGCCTGTGATGTTTTATATATTTTTAAGACTAGCAGGCGGTTTGTAAATAGGCCGTGCGGCTATGTGGACCGCGATGCACACACGTCATTTGCGTCCGAAGTCGGCAGGTATGTCACCCCATCGGCGCGTGTCCCACTGTATGATGGGCACACGCACGACATGCGTGCGCAGCCACTGCTCAGCACGTGCAACGACCTGATGGAGTTGCTCGGTCTGCGCGTTGCGCTCAAGCTTGGTGCGGCATTGCTTCTTTCTCACCCAGCAGATGGCCGTGTAAGAGTCGGAGTAGAGCGTCTTGTCGGTGATGCCCTGCTTGTCCCAAAGAGCCAAGGCGTGCACGATGGCCAGAAACTCACCGATGTTGTTGGTGCCGTGCACGGGTCCGTAGTGGAACAGTTGCCGGCCCGTGGCCAGGTCAATGCCCTGATACTCCATAGGGCCGGGATTGCCCGAGCAGGCGGCATCCACCGCCCAAGCATTGCTTGTCACGCCAGCGGGCAGCTGCAGCCTGGGCTGCGGCTGATCCTGACAGGGCGCATTCTGTTGCGGCGAGGCGCACGCCGGCGAAGCAGATGCCGACGAAGATGCAGCCGGCGAAGATGCAGTCGGTTGTGCCGGCGAAGATGCCGGCGAAGGTGTAGGATAGGATATTTCCATACGATGGATGATGTCATTGATTTGTAGGGCCAGCCGGCGCGGTCCGGCGGCAATGTCGGCAGGCGCCACTTTCACCACGGTGTAGCCCGCAGCATTGAGGTCGGCCGTGCGCTGCGCATCGGCCACAGGATCCTCGCCCAGAAAGTGATACTTGTCGGCCATCTCCACGATGAGCCGCCGCGCCGGACACACGAAGTCGGCAATGTAGCTGCCGACGATGTGCTGCCTGACAAAACGGCACGACGGCGGCAAGCCCTTGAGTGCCTCCCAAAGGGCCCGCTCGTCGTCGGTCATGAACAGGCGGTCTTCCTTGGCCCGCTGTTCGAGCCACCGCCTGTCCACCTTTTGCTGCTGAGCCATAGGGCTTACATGCGCTCGGGCACCTCGATGCCCAGCAGGCCCATACCGTTCTTGATCACCTTGCCCACGTTGGCGGCCAGCGTCAGGCGGAAGGCCTTCTCAGCCTCGGTGTCGGCCGAGAGGATGCTGTAGTCGTGATAGAACTGGTTGAAGAGCTTGGTCAGCTCATAGCAGTAGTTGGCAATGCCGGCAGGGTTGTAGTTCTCACCGGCATCCTTCACGGCCACCTTGAAGGCATCGAGCTTTTGGATGACCTCCACCTCCTTGGCATTGGGGGCATAGGCTGTGCCGTCGGCCAGTGCGCTGACGCCAGCTTCGGCAGCCTTGCGCTTGATGCTCTGTATGCGTGCGTAGGTGTACTGTATGAAAGGACCGGTGTTGCCGTTGAAGTCGATCGACTCTGCCGGATTGAAGAGCATGTTCTTGCGGGCGTCGACCTTGAGGATGAAGTATTTCAGTGCGCCGAGGCCCACGATGCGTGCCACCTCCTGCTTCTCCTCCTCGCTCATGTCGTGGAACTTGCCCAGCTCGTCGGATGTCTGGCGGGCCTCGGTGACCATCTGCTGCACCAGGTCGTCGGCATCGACCACCGTTCCCTCGCGGCTCTTCATCTTGCCGTTGGGCAGGTTGACCATGCCATAAGAGAAATGCACGAGGTCCTTGCCCCACTTGAAGCCCAGACGGTCGAGCAGCAGCGAGAGCACCTGGAAATGGTAGTTCTGCTCATTGCCCACCACATAGATCATCTTGTCGATGGCAAAGTCGTTGAAGCGCATCTCGGCCGTGCCGATGTCCTGCGTCATATAGACCGAGGTGCCGTCGGAGCGGATGAGCAGCTTCTCGTCGAGGCCGTCGGCGGTGAGGTCCGCCCAGATGCTGCCGTCCTCGCGGCGGTAGAAGAGGCCCTTCTCCAGACCCTCCATCACCTTGTTCTTACCCACGAGGTAGGTGCTGCTCTCATAGTATATCTTGTCGAAGCTGACGCCCAGCGCCTTGTACGACTCGTCGAAGCCGGCATAGACCCAGTTGTTCATCATCGTCCAGAGGTCGCGGATCTCCTTGTCGCCCTGCTCCCACTTCACGAGCATGTGGTGGGCCTCCTTGATGAGCGGTGCCTCCTGCTTGGCTTTCTCTTCAGCCTTCTCCTCATCGAGGCCTTCGGCCACATACTGGGCCTTGAGCGCAGCGCACTCCTCGCGATAGTGCTTGTCGAAGAGCACATAGAAGTCGCCGATGAGGTGGTCGCCCTTCTTGCCGGTGCTCTCGGGTGTGCAGCCCTCGCCCCACTTCAGCCAGGCGAGCATCGACTTCATGATGTGTATGCCGCGGTCGTTGACAATGTTGGTCTTCACCACCTTGTTGCCATTGGCCTCAAGGATCTTGGCGAGGCTCCATCCCAGCAGGTTGTTGCGCACGTGGCCGAGGTGAAGGGGCTTGTTGGTGTTGGGCGACGAATACTCCACCATCACGAGCGGAGCATCGGCGCCGGCCTGCTGCATGCCGAAGGTGGGGTCGCCATCGATCTCGTCCAGCAGTCGGAGCCATGCCTCGGGGGCGATGACCAGGTTGAGGAAACCGCCCACGGCGTTGTATCCGGCCACGGCATCGCAGAGGCGCACCAAGGCCTCGCCGATCTCTGCGGCAGTGTCCTGGGGCTTCTTGCGCGACACCTTGAGGAACGGGAACACCACCAGCGTGATGTTGCCCTCAAAGCCGGGCTTGGTCTTCTGCAACTGCACCATCGACGGCTCGGCGTCGACACCATAAAGTTCTTTCACAGCAGCCAATGCCGCCGTGCTAATAGCGTTTTCTATATTCATGAGTTACCGTTTTTTCAATTTAGCGGTGCAAAGTTACTAAAAAAACTACGCGACTGGAAGAAAATGGCATTGCAAATTGAAAAAAAAGCCTTTTTGGTCATGAGTATCAGAAAAATATATGTAACTTTGACACCAATAAAAAGGGCATCCGCCCGACACCTAAAGACCCACACTGTGGAGACAGACCCGACACAGAAGCATATCGCATAATACAATTCTACCAAAACCAAAACTCTATGTACAAAAACTACCTACGCATTGCCATTGCGGCAGCCTCCGTGCTGACGTCGGCACAGGCCATGGCCATCAACCCGCCATCGGTGGGCAAGACGCTGGTGGACGGAGCGACCTACACGCTCGTCAACTATGCCAAGCCCGACCTCTACCTCAGCCGCACCTCATGGGACGGCGCCTACTATCTGCTCGACTATGCCTCGTCGAACTACAAGAAGTACGCCTTTGTGGCCCATCAGGACGAAGACGGCTGGTATTTCAACAACACCGACTCCACCTACATAGGCTTCTCCATCGGCTCAGCCAACCTCAACGGCAAGCTGACAGCGGCAGCCCACTTCACCGTCACGGAGAGCACGGAGCATCCGGGCTTCTACCGCATCGTGAACACTGCCGACCAGCCCTGTGAAGAGGTGAACGGCCTGCCCTTACACCTGAACAGCAGCGGGCAGTATCTGGTGTCGACCTTCAACGGCAACACGTGGTTTCCCGACTATATGGGCGGATATGAGATGATGGAAGACGGCACCACACCCGTCGTCGACACTGAGACCGGATGGATACACCCCCTGAACACCGACCACCAGCTGTGGGCCTTTGCCGACACTACCGACATCGAAGCCTACCACTTCCACGTGCAGCTCTACACGCTCATCAGCGGTGTGGAGAGCCAGTATCTGGAGGTGCCCGAGGAAGACTTCGCCGCCGGATGGCAGACATTGGTCAACGCAGCCACCGCACTATATAATAAGGTGGATGCCAACCAGGACGACTACAACACCGTGTCGCAGATGATCGACGCCAAGACCACCCTCTACGATGAGATAAAGAAAGCCCAGAGCCTGCTCGACGGCGGTTCGGACGCAACCTTCGAGGCCGCCATTGCCAAGGCGCTGCAGACCTTCAGCACCGAGACCGGCACCGAGGCACAGACAGCCGCACAGAAGGAACTGGTGAACGCCGAGATAGCCTTCAGCGGCGGCACAGGCGACATCACCAACCTCGGCACGAACATGAGCTTCGAGGACCTCTCAGCACAGAACGGCTCACAGACCGTGGGCATCGCAGCCACACCCGCCGGCTGGACAGCCTACTCTGGCGGCCAGCAGCTGGTGACGGCCGACGACGTCAAGAATGCCGGATTCACAGCCTGGTATGGCGTGAACAACGACTGCGAGGGCGACGGCAAGGACGGCGAGGTGTGCTTCGGCGTGTGGAACCAGGGCATGCCCGACTTTGAGATCTCGCAGACCCTCACCGGACTGGAGAACGGCACCTACCGCGTAGAGGCCGGCGTGATGGTCGGTGCCAACAGCAACGGCTCGCGCCGCACCACACAGCGCGTCTTCGGTAACCTCAACTCGACACTCTTCGGACAGGAGAGCGACTACAACCCCTCACTGCTCGACCCGCTCGAGGTGCTGGCCTATGCCGGCAACAACGAGCCCACCACCGACCGCGAGCTGCAGAACGTGGCATGCGAGGCCTATGTCTACGACGGCACGCTGACCTTCGGCTTCCGCACCAACGGCAACATTGCTGCCGCCAGACGCTCTTCAGCCAACCCCAACGGCGGCGACGGATGGTTCAAGCTCGACAACTTCCGCATCACCAAGCTGGGCTACAACAAGGAAGACGCACTCAACATCTACAACTTCTACTTCGACAAACTGCAGGAGTATAACAGCGAGACCATGCAGGAGTCGGTGTACAACATGCTTGAGTCGGTCATCGAAAACAGCTACATCGACGACGATGCCGACACGGCTACCATCCATGCAGCCATCATGACCTGCAAGAACACCATCACACCGGTGGTCAACTCGATCAACCTCTACAAGAAACTGGAGAGCGCACTCGAGCAGCACTACATCAACCTGAACGACTATGCCCTCTACGACGGCATCGACGAATACCGCGACGTGGTGGAGATCGAGGCTCAGGACATGTACACCAACGCCACTGCCGGCGAAGAGGAGATCAACGCCATCATTGCCAAGATGGAGGCTGCCCTGGAGAAGTGCAAGCTCGGTGGCGTGAAGCCCGGCAGCGAGGCCACACTCCTCATCAAGAACCCCAGCTTCGAAGACCTCACCGCACAGGGCGGCGAAGGCACTGAGACCGGCGGCGTGGTCGCTCCTCCCACCGGCTGGACACTGAAGCTGAACGGCGAAGTGCAGGATGCCACCTCCGTGAAGGGTTACAACCTGGGCTGGTGCGCCATCAACAACGGCGACAACATCAATGTGGTCGACGAGAAGGGCGTGGAGCACACACAGCAGCCCACGGACGGCACACATCTCTGGGGCATCTGGGCCAGCAGCATTCCTGAGGTGGAACTGTCGCAGACCATCACCGGCCTGCCCAAGGGCACCTACCGCCTGGAGGCCAACGTCATGGTGGAGCACAACTGGGCCGGCAACAACATCACCACACAGCGCATCTTCGGCAACTCATGCATAGAGATGTGGGGCTGCGAAGGCGACTACTACGGCAACACCACCGCTGACATGCAGGCTGCCATCGACTTCGACGCCAAGAACCTCGACGAGCTGACACACATCAACTATGCCGGCTACACCTGCGAGAGCAACGACTACACCACTTCGCTGCTGAAGCCTATGATCCTCTACTTCGACGTGCAGTCCGACGGCATAGCCACCTTCGGTTTCCGCACCAACGGTGTGAACAAGGACGGCGGCACCTTCGCCGAGAACACAGCCGTCAACGGTGCCGGTTGGTTCAAGGTGGACAACTTCCGCCTCTTCTTCGAAGACACGAAAGACCACGTCTCCGGCATCCAGGGCGTGAGCGACAACAGCTCACAGGAGATCGTCGGACAGGACTTCTACACCATCGACGGCCAGCGCATCGCCCAGCCCACCAAGGGCATCGTGATCGTGAAGAGCCGTCTGGCCAACGGTGCCACCAAGGTGTCGAAGACCATCGTGAAGTGATCTGACACGGTCAGAAAGCCTACACCGGCCTACTGACACACACATAGCGCATCCCGGTGCCCCGGCAAGAGGCACCGGGATGCTTTCTTTTTTTTATGCACCTGCGCCACTTTGCAACCCGGTTGCGGAAACCGATGGCTACCTTTGCAGCAGATAAGAGAAAACAAGCTGCATGGCCTATGACGCCATGCACCGTAACAAGACTGATTATCATGAACAGAAAATTACTCCGAATCATCCTGACCGCAGTGCTGCTACTGGGTGCCTGGCTGCTCACGCGCAGCATGGCAATGCCCGTGTGGGGACAGTTGCTGGTGTTTCTCGTTCCTTACCTGCTCATCGGCTACGACGTACTGGCCGAGGCATGGGAGGGCATCCGCGAAGGCGACCCCTTCGATGAAGACTTCCTCATGGCCATCGCCACCATCGGCGCCTTGGTCATCGGCTTTCTGCCGGGCGCCGAGACCCAGTTTCCCGAGGCGGTCTTCGTGATGCTGTTCTTCCAGCTGGGCGAACTGTTTGAAGACTATGCCGAAGACAAGAGCCGCGACTCCATCGCCAAGATGATGGACCTGCGTCCCGACACCGCTCATGTGGAGCGCTCGGGCGAGGTGCTGACCGTGGCTCCCGAGGAGGTGGCTGTGGGCGAGACCATCGTCGTCAATCCTGGCGAGAAGATACCGCTCGACGGCGTGCTGACCGAAGGCACGACGAGCCTGAACACGCTGGCGCTGACCGGCGAGAGCGTGCCGCGCTCCGCAACGGTGGGCGACGAGGTGCTGTCGGGCTGTGTCAACATCTCGGGAGTGGTCCGCATGGAGGTCCGCAAGGCGTTTGGCGAGTCTACGGCCATGAAGATCATGCAACTGGTGGAGCACTCCAGCGAAAACAAATCGAAGAGCGAGACGTTCATCCACCGCTTTGCCCATGTCTACACCCCCATCGTGGTGCTGGTGGCCTTGCTGCTGGCTGTGGTGCCACCATTCTTTGCAGAGAGCTATGCCGAGGGCTTTGCCACCTGGCTCTACCGCGCTCTGACGTTCCTCGTGGTGAGTTGTCCGTGCGCCCTGGTCATCTCCGTGCCACTCACGTTCTTCGGGGGCATTGGCGGCGCATCGCGACAGGGCATCCTCATCAAGGGCGGCAACTACATGGACACCCTGGCCAAGGTGGGAACCGTGGTGTTCGACAAGACCGGCACGCTCACCAAGGGTGTGTTTGCCGTGGATGCCATACATCCCGAACAGCTGAGCGCCAACGAGCTGCTGCACCTGGCTGCACACGTGGAGCGCCACTCCACCCACCCCATCGCCACGGCGCTGCGGGCCGCCTACCCCCACGAACAAGACCACTGCACCATTGAGCAGGTGGAGGAGATTGCCGGCCATGGCATCCGGGCACGGGTGAACGGCACGACCGTGTGTGTGGGCAATGAGAAGATGATGCAGGCGGCAGGCACCACCGTGACCCACTGCGACAAATGCAAGGAGCAGGCAGGCACGGTGGTCCACGTGGCCGTCGACGGGGCATACGCTGGCCATGTGGTGATCTCCGACCAGGTGAAGGCCGACGCTGCGCAAGCCATCGCAGCCCTGAAGCATCTTGGCGTGGACCACACGGTGATGCTCACCGGCGACCGCCAGCAGGCAGCAGAGCAGGTGGCAACAGCCGTCGGCATCGACGAGATGCACGCCGAACTGCTTCCGGCCGACAAGGTGAGCCAAGTGGAGCGCCTGCTGCAAGAGAGACCGGAGGCCACAACGCTTGCCTTCGTGGGCGACGGCATCAACGACGCACCGGTGCTGGCGCGTGCCGATGTGGGCATAGCCATGGGTGCGCTGGGCAGCGATGCCGCCATCGAAGCCGCCGACGTGGTGCTGATGGACGACCATCCCGCAAAGATAGCGACCGCAATACGCATTGCCCGCCACACCATCGGCATTGCCCGCCAGAACGTGTGGTTCGCCATCGGCGTGAAGGTGGCCATCCTGGTGCTGGCAGCCTGCGGACTGGCCGGCATGTCACTGGCGGTCTTTGGCGATGTGGGCGTGATGGTGCTGGCCGTACTCAATGCCACACGGGCCCTGCAGACAAAATAAAAAAATGGTTTTGCGACACCTACTTTCGGAAATAAAGAGTATCTTTGCATCCATAAAGCACCTCCTTGCGTAATAGCATAGGACCTGCTGACGATCATAAAGAAAGGACCGACCATGGACACCAAGGACAAATATGTGCGTTTCGACTGGGCAGTGAAGCGATTGCTGCGCCAAAAGGCCAACTTCTGCGTACTCGAAGGCTTTCTCACCGTATTTCTCGGAGAGAAGGTGGAGATAGTGGATATCCTCGAGAGCGAGAGCAACCAACAGGAACTTGCCGACAAGTTTAACCGCGTGGACATCAAAGCGCGCAACAGCAAGGGCGAGATCATCATTGTGGAGGTGCAAAACACCAGAGAGGTGTTCTATCTGGAACGCATACTCTATGGGGTGGCCAAAGCCATCACCGAGCACATTGACTTGGGCAACACCTACGAGGAAGTGAAGAAGGTCTACTCCATCAGCATCCTCTATTTCGACCTCGGCACGGGCGACGACTACATCTACAAGGGCGAGAACCACTTTGTGGGACTGCACACCAATGATGAGCTGAAGATAACCACCCGTGAGCGCGACACCATTGTGAGAAAGGCTCCTGCGGAAGTGTTTCCCACCTATTATCTCATTAGGGTAAACAATTTCGACAAGGTGGCCGTGTCACCCATGGAGGAATGGATGCGCTACCTCAAGGAAGGCGTCATCAGCGACACGGCGAAGGCTCCCGGCCTGACGGAAGCACGCGAGAAACTGCAATACTATAACATGTCGAAAGAAGAACGCCATGCCTACGATGAGCACCTCAACGCCGTCATGATACAAAACGACGTGATAGGCAATGCCAAACGCGAAGGGCTTGCAGAAGGAAGAGCCGAAGGAAGGGCCGAAGGAAGGGCCGAAGGAAAGGCTGAAGGAAGAGCGGAAGAACGCGAAGAAAACTTCAGGAAGCTCATAGCATCTGCCCGCTCCATGCTGGCTGATGGCCTCAGTGCTGACAAGGTTATGCTCTACACTGGCCTCACGAAAGACCAGATCGAACAGTTATAGAACACACTGGGGGCGTGGTCAAAAGACCACGCCCCCAGTGTGTTTTGGTCAGAACTCGAAGAGCACGCGGGCATTGATCTGCCGCCCCGTAAGATAGTTGGGCACGGCATACTGCATGTTGGTGACATCGGTTATCCAGTAGTAGGAGTTGACATTGTTGATGCCCAGCAGGTTCAGACAGTCGATCCCGAGCCAGATGTTACGGAAGATGCTCTTGCGCTCCCGCTGCTCATTGTCGAGCAGCCGATAGCTCATGCCAATGTCGGCACGCTTGTAGGCTGCCGCACGAAACGTGTTCTTCTCCAGTTCGCGGTGAGGCGCCGAGAACGGCAGTCCGTCGGCATAGGCCAGCTTGAGGTTCATCTTCCAGCGCGTGGTGCCCGGAAAGTAATCGGTGAAGAAGAGGTTGAGGGCATAGCGCTGGTCGGTGGGCAGCGGCACGTCTATGCCGTTGATCTTCATCTTGGTGTTCATCAGCGACAGGGTGACCCACGAGTCGCTGCCCGGCACAAACTCACCAAACAGTTTCAGGTCGAGTCCTGCCGCATGTCCCGATGCCTGGTTGTCGCCATAGTACACCACCTTCACATTGTTGATGGAGTAAGGCACCAGGTTGCCCATGAGTTTATAGTAGAGTTCGGCCGTGAACTTAAACGGCCGGTTGTTCATCGTAAACCGGTAGTCCATTCCCGCAATGAAGTGTATGGAGCGCTGGCTCTTGATCTTTCGGTTTAGCGTAGCCGTGGTGATGCCGTTCACCGTGGCCGTGTCGCGCAGTTCCTTGTAGAAAGGCGACTGATAGTAGAGGCCGGTGGCAAAGCGCAGTGTCACATTGTGGTTGAACGAGGGGATGATGCCAAGCGACACGCGCGGCGAGAGTATCGACTCCTTGTTGTAGTTCCAGTGGGCGAAGCGCAGTCCGTAGTTGAGCGTGAAGAGCGTATGCTCGCCTGCCGAGCGGAAGCGCCACGTGTCCTGCACGTATGTCTCCAGTCGGTTGGCATCAAGCACGTTGCGTGCCCGCATGGAGTAGATCATGTAGAGGTCTTTGCCGGTGTGTGGCACGCTGTATCCTGCCGAGTCGCGCATCTCATACTCCACAGAGTTTTCCTCGATGTGTTCCTGTTTCCATGTCAGTCCGGCTTCGATGTTGTGGCGCTTGGCCGTGTGCTTGAAGAGCAGCTTGAGGCTCTCCACATGCGCCTTCAGATAGTTGCGCCCGTGTTCGAAGTAGGTTCCCACGCCAAGGTTCTCGGAGGTCTCGGTCTGTGTCAGCCAGTACTGTCCCTGTATGTCGTAGCATTCCTGCTCGCTCGTGGAGAACGACGACCCGAGGATCGACAGCGATGTGGAGTCGGAGAAATGGCGTGTGATGCCCACGGTGCCGAAGAAGGTGCGGAAGAGGTCTTTCTCCTGTCCGTCGAAATACACGCGGAACGAGCGCACATTCTCTTGGGTGCCAAACTTCGTCTCGCGGTCCTGCGGACTGAAGTTGTAGTGGTTGTCGGAGATGTTGCCTATGAAGTCGATGGTCCACCGCTTGTTGGGCTTATAGCTGAGATAGGTCTGGTAGTCGAGGAAGTCGGGCTTGTATTCGCCCTTGGTCTCGAGCGATCCCAGCAGATACTTGGTGGTCTTGTAGCGCACCCCGTTGGCCCATGCAAATTTCTTGTTGGAGAACCCCACATAGGCGCTGGCTCCCAGTAGCGATGCCGATGCCGTGGCCTCAAAGCGTTTGGGGCGGCGGTAGGTGATGTCGAGTGCCGACGACATCTTGTCGCCATACTTGGCCTCAAAGCCACCGGTGGAGAAGCCTATGCGCTCCACCATGTCGGGATTGATGATCGACAGGCCTTCCTGCTGGCCGCTGCGCACGAGGAAGGGGCGGTACACCTCCACGGAGTTGATGTAGACGGAGTTCTCGTCAAACGAGCCGCCGCGCACATTATACTGCGACGACAGCTCCGAGTGGGTCGACACACCGGCTTGGCTCTGTATGAGCTCTTCCACGGCGTTGCCCGTTGTCGACGGCATGGAGCGCAGCTGCTTGGTTGACAGCTCCTGCGTCTGGCCGCTCTGTATCTTCTGGCCGGTGACACTCACCTCGCCCAGCGTGTTGGTCTGTTCGCTGAGCGTGACCTGCAGCGTCTGCGTGCCCTTGGGGCGGTGCAGCACGCGTGTCTTGGTGCGGTAGCCGAGCATAGAGAACTTCACCGTCACGGTGTCGGCCGAGAGCAGCGTCAGCTGATACTGTCCCTGCAGCGAGGTGACAGTGGCACGGCCCTGCGAAGGACATGTCACAGAGGCAAATTCCACGGGGTTGCCCTCGTCGTCGGTCACGCGGCCGCGGAGGGTGAAGGTCTGTGCCACGCACGTCAGGGTGCCGGCAAGCAGTATGATGAGCAACAATAGTCTACGGTTCATATCAAGTATAACGCTGTGCTGCCCGATTTATTGTGAACAAGCGGAAGATTAAGCTCCCTCATCCATCGGCCTATTGTTAAAGAATAATAATTCTGCGGTTGTAATATTGCACAATAACGGGCGTTTCGTGCAATTTTCGTAATTTTGCAGCGCAGAAGGGCGAGCCGCTGCGTGCCATAAGGCCAAGTCTCCCCCCAAAAAGAATTATTACGTTATGAACAAACTGATTATCAACTCCTACGAGGAGTTTGCCGGCCACCTGGGCCAGCAGCTCGGTGTTTCCGAGTGGCTGCAGGTGGACCAAGACCGCATCTGCCAGTTCGCCGATGCCACACTCGACCACCAGTGGATACACGTCGATGCTGAGCGTGCCAAGGTAGAGAGTCCCTATCACAGCACCATCGCCCACGGCTACCTCACCCTGTCGCTGCTGCCCTACCTGTGGGGCGAGATCATCGAGGTGAACAACCTGAAGATGATGGTCAACTACGGCATGGACAACATGAAGTTTGGCGTGCCCGTCATCACCGGAAGCCGCATACGCCTCGTGGCCTCACTCGACAAGATCGAGAACCTGCGCGGCATCTGCAAGGCCAACATCAAGTTCAACATTGAGGTGGAAGGCCAGCGCAAACCTGCCCTCAGCGGCACAGCCATGTTCTTGTACTACTTCCAGTAGCTCGCTTGGCGCAGCGGCAGCAGGTGTGTGCCACAGCCGCAGGATAAACCAATGGTCGACGACGCGGGCGAACCAATGGTCGACGACGCGGGCTGAACCAATGGTCGACGACGCGGGCTGAAAGCCCAGCAATTCCCCAGCCCAGGGCAGCGCCCTGGGTATCGTAACGCGTTGATTAGCAGCGCCCTGT
>CAVAXH010000047.1:0-16304 GCA_963592505.1 Bacteroidaceae bacterium | reverse complement strand
GGGCGTTTAGCTCAGTTGGTTTAGAGCATCTGCCTTACAAGCAGAGGGTCGGCGGTTCGAATCCGTCAACGCCCACCAGGGGTGTATCCTGTGGTCCTTCGGGGCTGCAGGATTTTTTTTGTTTTCCTCCCGTGCATTCCCATATTTCCCCTATATTCCTCCTTATCCTATAGTTTGGCTACATGTCAGTCTGGGCATTATGACATGCCAACTGATCCGCGACTTCCGGTGTGTGTTGCTGTTCAATCCCCAACCTTTCAGTACGCTAGAATAAAAAATACCCGCATGCAGGGCTGGTGTGTGCTAAAAAAATCTTACCTTTGCAACAAAACCAAAACTCTGATTATGAACATCAAATACGCTTTGTCCGCATTGGGCCTGCTGCTTACGGTGCAGACCCATGCCAACCCCATCAGCCGCAAGGAGGCTCGCCAGGTGGCGCAGCAGTTTGTCGGCATCAACGACAACACGTCGGACGATGTCGACAACGCACCTTATTACATTTTCTCGCGCGGTGCCGGCAACGGCTTCGTCATTGCCAGTGGCGACGACGAGACGGCCCCTATCCTCGGATACACCGACCAGGGCGACTATGACGCCGCCAACATCCCCGACGGTCTGAAGAAGATGCTCGAGGCATGGGCCAGCAAGATCGAGGCGCTGCAGCAACAGCAGACCACGCGCACCCATAAGGTGGCCAAGCGGTCGGTGGCCAAGCGTTTGGCAAAGGCTTCCTTCAAGAGCGCATGGCAGGATGTGACTCCGCTGGTGAAGACCCATTGGCATCAGAGCTATCCCTATAACATCTTCTCGCCCAACCGTTCCGACAACGGGGCCAAGACCATGACGGGATGCGAGGCTACGGCTGCCGCACAGATCGTGTACTACTTCCGTAAGGACAACCCCGACACACTGCTCTATTCCACTCCCACCTACAACGAGGGCTGGTTCAACGCCCCGGTCACCTACTCGCTGCCCGCCGGCACCCCCGTGCGCTATGACCTGATGAGGCTCAGCGGCAGCGGCACACTGCAGCAAGACACTGCCGTGTCTGTGCTGATGTATGCCGTGGGCACATGTGCCCATCTGGGCTATGGCTACCAGGACGGTACGGCCACAGCCGGCAACACCGACAACATGGGCAACTCCATCTCCGGGCAGTTCAACCTCCAGAACGACTATGTGGGCAAGTGGAACTACAGCCAGGAGGGCTGGGAGAACCTCGTCTACTCTAACCTGCACAGCGGCCGCCCCATGCTCTACTCGGGTGCCAGCGACTCGCAGGGCGGACATGCCGTGGTGCTCGACGGCTATCAGGCTTCCACCGGTCTCTATCACTTCAACTTCGGATGGGGCGGAACGGGTGACGGCTACTACACCGTCGACGACTCCACCGGCATGAACGGCTTCTACAGCGGTCAGGCTGCCCTTGTCAACATCACCCCCAAGCACCAGAAGATGAGCGGTCGCCTGGAGGCCGGAAAGATGTACTACCGCAGCGAGGGAAAGATCTATGCTACCATAACCAACAAGGGTACGCTCGCCTATAAGGGTGTCTATGTCTACTGCAACTACAGCCAGACCATGCCCTCCCGCTCTTCCGACAACGAGACCTCCACGTATGTGGCATCGGGCGACAGCGCCACCTTCACCTTCACCTATCGTCCCACACAGAACAAACGGCTCTACATCTGGCTGACCGATGCCAACAAGAACATCCTCGACACCATGTCGGTAGAGGTGCTGCAGAGCGTTGCCGACCTGCACCTCAACAGTCTCAGCGTCGATGCCAGCGCAACGGCCGTGGAGCACGAGGGCATCACCTATCATCAGGTCAACAACAACAAGGCCAACGTTGCCGTGAACATCACCAACGGCGAGAACGGCAGCTACTGCCAGCCCGTCTTCACCTGCCAGCTCGACAGTCTGAACGGCACCACAGGCGAGTGGGACAAGTGTGCCACACGCTCCTCCAACCGTCTCACCTTCGAGGTGGGACAGACCCGCGACACCACCTTCACCTTCACCGGTCTGCAGGAGGGACGCTACTACCGTGTCATGATGCAGAAGCGTGTCACGGCAGGCGAACGCTCAGAGATGATCTTCGACACGCCCGACAGCATTGCCTACTTCGTCGTGAAGGCTCCCACGCTGGCCATCGTCACCAACGGCCGTAAGGCCACCGTAACGGGCGACTGGAATGCGGTGCGCTTCACCGAGTATGCCAAGGACAAGACCGTCACATCCTACGACATGACAGCCGTCGTCCAGCTCGACGAGCAGCCTGTGGCCGCCAACGAGAATGCCGTGTTCTTTGCCTCTGTGCCTGTGGCCGATGCCAAGAACATCGTCGTAGACGGTGTCTGCGACAGTCTGGTCATCCACACCAGCAGCGAGTTTGCCACACCTGAGGCATTCACCGCCCGTCATGCCGTGCTGGTGCTCGACAGCGCCCGCGCCGGCCAGTGGGGCGACGTGCTCATGCCGTTCCGCGCCACACTTCCCTATGGCATGCAGGGCCGTGTCATCACCAGCGTGCTCCGTTCGCGTCTCACCCTCGAGAATGTGCGCGAGGCTGAGGCCATGAAGCCGCTGCTCTACCTCACCGACCGCGATGGCCTCACCTCCATCGAGGCCACCGATGCCGCCATCTCTGCCGACACCATCGGCTCGTCGGTCGACGGACTCTGGAAAGGCTCCACGCTGAAGACCGTCCTCAGCCGCAACGCCAGTCTGCTGGAGACACCCGCCACAAGGGTCTCTGCCTTCACCAAGAACGACAAGGGCACGGCGCTCGCCCCCTTCGCCACCGAGCTCGACAGCATCTACAACTCGGGTTATCGCGTCTTCAACTCGTCTGATATGGCTGC
Source organism: Bacteroidaceae bacterium (assembly GCA_963592505.1). Taxonomy (GTDB): domain Bacteria; phylum Bacteroidota; class Bacteroidia; order Bacteroidales; family Bacteroidaceae; genus Prevotella. Next base: position 13,434 of record CAVAXH010000047.1, on the reverse strand, counting down.
CGACCGCAACTATCTGATGCTTGCCGACACCATCAACCGGGCCTACCAGGTCATCGCCGAGTATGGCGAGCAGGCACAGGTCTGTCTGGCCGACACCTTGAAGAAGTATGAAGACATCTTCACCTACTACACCTACTCGGGCACCGACTATACTGTCGTGCGCCAGGCTTACTACAGCCTTGGAGCCTACATCCGCTGGTTCCTTGCCAACCCGGTGGCTGCCGGCATCCGCAATGCCGACACCGGCAACGCAGTGGCCGACGACGATGCACCTGTGATGTACTTCACGACCGACGGACGCCGGCTGGCAGCTCCGCAGCGGGGCATCATCATTGCCAGAAAGGGCAACCGCACATGGAAGATTGCCGTCAGGTAATCTTCGCTGACCATTGACCCCATAGCCGCCGAAATGCGGCATCCGTATAGAGCAGGCCGACAGTCGTTATGACTATCGGCCTGTTTTAGGATATTTTTTGCCGATAGTAGGCCATCGTGTCGAATTAAATTAGTAATTTTGCATGCGTGATAAAATAAGGTTATGAAACTCGATTTGTTGACAGCAATTTCCCCCGTCGATGGCCGTTACCGTGGTAAGACAGAGGCCTTGGCAGATTATTTTTCAGAGTATGCACTAATCAGGTATCGTGTGCGCGTTGAGATAGAGTATTTCATCACGTTGTGTGAACTTCCCTTGCCCCAGCTCGCAGCATTCGACCATGCACTTTTCGACCGCCTGCGCGACATCTACCGTTCCTTCAACGAGGAGTCGGCCCAGCACGTGAAAGACATCGAGAAGGTCACCAACCACGACGTGAAGGCTGTGGAGTATTTCATCAAGGAGGAGTTCGACAAGATCGGCGGACTGGAGCCTTACAAGGAGTTTATCCACTTCGGTCTCACCTCGCAGGATATCAACAACACCAGTGTACCCCTCTCCATCAAGGAGGCACTCAGCGACGTCTATGTCCCGCAGGTCGAGGAGCTCATAGCCCAACTGCAGCAGTATGCCGACGAGTGGAAGGAGGTGCCCATGCTGGCCAAGACCCACGGACAGCCCGCATCGCCCACACGCCTGGGCAAGGAGATCATGGTCTATGTGTATCGCCTCACCCAGCAGCTCGACGAGCTGAAGGCCTGCCGCATGACGGCAAAGTTTGGCGGTGCCACCGGCAACTTCAACGCCCATCATGTGGCTTACCCCGACTATGACTGGCGTGCCTTCGGCAACCGTTTCGTCAGCGAGAAACTGGGACTGCAGCGCGAGCAGTGGACCACGCAGATCAGCAACTACGACTGTCTGGCATCGGTCTTCGATGCGCTCCGCCGCATCAACACCATCATCATTGACCTCGACCGCGACTTCTGGATGTATATCTCCATGGAGTATTTCAAGCAGAAGATCAAGGCCGGCGAGGTGGGCTCAAGCGCCATGCCCCACAAGGTCAACCCCATCGACTATGAGAACAGTGAGGGCAACCTCGGCATAGCCAACGCCATCCTGCAGTTCCTGGCCAGCAAACTGCCTGTGAGCCGTCTGCAGCGCGACCTCACCGACTCTACGGTGCTCCGCAATGTGGGTGTGCCTCTTGGCCATGGCCTCATCGCCATACAGAGCACCCTCAAGGGACTGCGCAAACTCATCCTCAACGAGGAGAAGATCAGCGAGGACCTCGACAACACATGGGCTGTCGTGGCCGAGGCCATACAGACCATCCTGCGCCGCGAAGGCTATCCGCACCCCTATGAGGCGCTCAAGGCGCTCACCCGCACCAATGAGAAGATGACCGAGCAGACCATCCACAACTTCGTGGAGACACTCAACGTCAGCGACAGCGTGAAGCAGGAGCTGCGCGCCATCACGCCACACAACTATACAGGCATGTAACAAAGCGATCCTTGCCACACCCTCGAAAGGCCGCACCCTCGAGATGCCATGCACAAGGAGGAGGGACGGCCTGCCAACACGGCAATACAGTGAATACCAAAACATCATTTATCATATATTTACATCATTAACTTTTAACAGACATTTGAACGTAGAACACTGCTAACTTACTATCTTCCGCTCTCCTCGTGCAGGAGACGGTTGGTTCAGGATAGAGGAGGTGCATGCAGCACCCGTCCCGTTATCGGAACTGCCAAGGCCGGGAAGGTCAAACGGTATAGTTCAAAGTTCAAGGAAAGGATTACAGACTATGTCAGAAGAAATGGAGAACATGTCTCAGAACTCAGCAGAGACACAGAAGCAAGACAGAGAGGAAAGCCGCGAGGGCTACAGCAGACCTTCCGGTTACCAGCGTGACTACAACAATGCGGGCCGCTCACAGCGTCCGCGTATCCATACACAGCGTGCCTACTCCTCGGAGCATGGTCGCAGCGAGGGCGGCTTCCGCCCCGAAGGCTTTGGCGCCGGCTTGCAGAGCGGTGGCGAGCAGGGTGGCTACCAGCCCCGTCAGCAGGGTGGCTATCAGCCCCGCCAGGGCTACCAGCCGCGCCCGCGCTACAACGGCGACAAGCAGGAGGAGGGCGGCTACCAGCCCCGTCAGCAGGGTGGCTACCGTCCGCGCTACAACAACAATCAGGAGGGTGGCTACCAGCCCCGCCAGCAGGGTGGCTACCGCCCGCGCTACAACAGCGACGGTCAGGAGGGTGGCTATCAGCCCCGTCAGCAGGGTGGCTACCGTCCGCGCTATAATGGCGACAAGCAGGAGGAGGGTGGCTATCAGCCCCGTCAGCAGGGTGGCTACCGTCCGCGTTACAACAACAATCAGGAGGGTGGCTACCAGCCCCGTCAGCAGGGCGGTTATCAGCCTCGCCAGCAGGGCGGCTACGGTCGTCAGCAGGGTGGCTATCAGCCCCGTCAGCAGGGCGGCTATGGTCGTCAGCAGGGTGGCTACGGTCGCCAGCAGGGCGGCTACCGTCCGCGCTACAACAATCAGGAGGGCGGCTACGGCCAGCGTCCGGGCTACGATCCCAATGCCAAGTACAGTCTGAAGAAGCGCATCGAGTATAAGGAGGAACACGTGGACCCCAACGAGCCCATCCGTCTCAACAAGTATCTGGCCAATGCCGGTGTGTGCTCACGCCGCGAGGCCGACGAGTATATCCAGAAGGGTGAGGTCACGATCAATGGCGTGGTGGCTACCGAGCTGGGCATGAAGGTGAAGCGCTCCGACGAGGTGATGTTCCAGGGACAGCCCGTAACCCTCGAGAAGAAGGTCTATGTGCTGCTCAACAAGCCTAAGGACTACGTCACCACGAGCGACGACCCCCAGCAGCGCAAGACCGTCATGGACCTGGTGAAGGATGTCTGCCCTGAGCGCATCTATCCCGTGGGCCGTCTCGACCGCAACACCACGGGTGTGCTGCTGCTCACCAACGACGGCGATCTGGCCAGCAAGCTCACACACCCCAAGTTCCTCAAGAAGAAGGTGTATCACGTCTATCTCGACAAGAACGCCGCCGAGGAAGACCTGCAGAAGATTGCCGAGGGCATCGAACTGGAGGACGGTGAGGTGCATGCCGACAGCATCGAGTATGCCGACGAGCGCGACAAGAGCCAGGTGGGCATCGAGATCCACAGCGGCCGCAACCGCATCGTGCGCCGCATCTTCGAGAAGCTGGGTTACCGCGTCGTGAAGCTCGACCGCACACAGTTTGCCGGACTCACCAAGAAAAACCTTCGCCGTGGCGACTGGCGTTTCCTCACCGAGAGCGAGGTGGAGATGCTGCGCAACGGCATGTATGAATAGTTAACAACACACACAGGTATCACCATGTCTACAAGAACAAAAGTCGTCGATGCCCTGAAGAGCACCGACTATGGTAAAGAGATTACTGTCAAGGGCTGGGTGCGCTCGCACCGCAGCAGCAAGGCTGTCGACTTCATTGCACTGAACGACGGTTCCACCATCAAGAACATACAGGTCGTCGTAGACCCTGCCCAGATGAGCGAGGACGACCTCAAGAGCATCACCACGGGTGCCTGTATCCGTGCCACGGGTCTGCTCGTGGAGAGTCAGGGCAAGGGCCAGACCTGCGAGGTGCAGGCCTCGGAGATCGAGATCTATGGTCTCTGCCCGTCCGACTATCCCATGCAGAAGAAAGGCCAGAGCTTCGAGTATATGCGCCAGTATGCCCACATGCGTCTGCGCACCAACACGTTTGGTGCCGTGTTCCGCATACGTCACAACATGGCCATTGCCATCCATAAGTATTTCCACGAGCATGGCTTCTACTACTTCAACGCTCCGCTCATCACGGCCAGCGACTGTGAGGGTGCCGGCGAGATGTTCCAGGTGACCACCCTCGACCTCGACCGTGTGGCCAAGAGCGGCAAGGTGGAGTATGACAAGGACTTCTTCGGCAAGAAGACCAACCTCACCGTCTCCGGACAGCTTGAGGGCGAGCTGGGTGCTACGGCGCTGGGTGCCATCTACACCTTCGGCCCCACCTTCCGCGCCGAGAACAGCAACACGCCGCGTCACCTCGCCGAGTTCTGGATGATTGAGCCCGAGGTGGCCTTCATGGACCAGACCGAGCTGATGGACCTCGAGGAGGATTTCATCAAGTACTGCGTGCAGTGGGCTTTGGACAACTGCCAGGACGACCTGGCGTTCCTCAACCAGATGGTCGACAAGACCCTTCTGCAGACGCTCGAGAGCGTGGTGAAGGAGCGTTTTGTGCGCCTCACCTACACCGAGGGCATCGAGATCCTGCAGCAGGCTGCCAAGGACGGTCATAAGTTTGAGTTCCCCATCACTGGCTGGGGCATGGATCTGGCCAGCGAGCACGAGCGCTACCTCGTGGAGGAGCACTTCAAGCGCCCGGTCATCATGACCGACTATCCTTCGGAGATCAAGTCGTTCTACATGAAGAAGAATGCCGACGGCAAGACCATGCAGGGCACCGACGTGCTGTTCCCGCGCATTGGCGAGATCATCGGCGGTTCGGTGCGTGAGGAGAGCTACGAGAAGCTCATGAGCGAGATCGAGCGCCGTGGCATGCGCGAGCAGACCTACGACTGGTATCTCGACACGCGCAAGTATGGCTCGTGCCCCCATGCCGGCTTCGGTCTGGGTTTTGAGCGCTTGATCCTCTTCGTCACCGGCATGCAGAACATCCGCGACGTCATCCCCTTCCCGCGTACACCGAAAAATGCCGAGTTCTAAACGATAGGCGTGCATTCGCCTGAGAATGACACTATATGCTAAGCCCCGAACCTAAGGCCTGTGCCTTGGGTTCGGGGCTTGCTCGTCTTGATGGTGGCGTCTCGCTCTCTTATTGTTGGTGGTCGGTGAGCGTCAGACCGTCGTCGGCGAGGGTGATGAGGCGCTTCTTGTAGAGGTCGCCCACGGCGCGCTTGAAGACTTTCTTGCTGACCTGGAACATCTGGCGTATGTCTTCCGGGTCGCTGTTGTCGCAGAGGGGGCAGTGGCCGTCATGCTCCTGCAGCCATTGCAGCAGGGTGGCCGAGAAGTCCATGGTCTGCCGGTGCCCGGTGAGCTGCAGGCTGATGTCCATCTTGCCGTCGGGGCGCAGGTTCATGAGGTATCCGTCGAGCCGGTCGCCCGTGTGTATGGGTTGGAAGATCTGGTCGCGGTAGACCAGTCCGCCATACTTGTTGTCCACAATCACCTTGAAGCCCAGATCGGTCTTCTGCCACACCAGCAGCGGCAGCGGTCGGGCCGATGCCACGCCGCGCGAGTGGCCGCCGTCGGCAGGAGCTGCCGCCATGGGGAAGTCGTCGGCCTTGGGCAGGCTCAGAAACTTGTCGACCTTGGCAGAGGCCACGATGCGGTAGCTCTCCTCGTCGATGTAGACATACACGATGTAGTGTTCGCCGATCTCCATGTGTCGCTTCTGTTCGTGGAAGGGGCAGAACAGGTCCTTCATGAGTCCCCAGTCGAGGAAGGCGCCATACTCGTTCACCCACGTGCATTTCAGGTAGGCGAAGTCGCCCACCTTGGCCAGCGGCTGCTCGGTGGTGGCAATGAGGCGTTCGTCCTGGTCGAGATACACGAAGCATGTCACCTCGTCGCCCTCGCGCACCCCTTCGGGCACATAGCGGGCCGGCATGAGGATGTCGCCCTCGTCGCCTCCGTCGAGAAAGATGCCAAACGTTTCCTTGCCGCCGAAGGCATGCGGGTTGGGGCGCTCTGCCGTGCGGGTCATGCGGAGCGTGTTGTAGTTGCCGATGTTGATGGTTTTCATATCACAGATGTTGTGGAGTCGGTGGATGGGGAGGTGGAAGAGTCGGTGGCTGGTGTGCCGACGGTCTCAGGCAGCAGCAGTCCGTCTTTCATGTGGATGGTGCGGTCGGTGATGGCAGCCAGCTGTTCGTCGTGTGTCACGATGACAAACGTCTGTCCGAACTTGTCGCGCAGGTCGAAGAACAGCTGGTGCAGCTCGGTCTTGTTCTTGGTGTCGAGACTTCCCGACGGTTCGTCGGCCAGTATGACGGCCGGGTTGTTCACCAGTGCCCTTGCCACAGCCACGCGTTGCTTCTCGCCGCCCGACAGCTCGGCCGGTTTGTGGCCGGCGCGGTCGGCCAGCCCCAGAAACTGCAGCAGTTCGCTGGCCCGCTCTTTGGCCTCGCTGCGTCCTTTGCCGGCTATGAAGGCCGGTATCATGATGTTCTCCAGGGCCGTAAACTCGGGCAGCAGCTGGTGAAACTGGAAGACGAAGCCCACATGCTGGTTGCGGAAGTCGGACAGCCGGTTGGTCGACAGTCGCGACACGTCGATGCCGTCGACGGTCACCGTGCCGCTGTCCGGTCTGTCTAGCGTACCGATTATCTGCAGCAGTGTGGTCTTTCCGGCACCCGAAGGTCCCACGATCGACACGATCTCGCCCTTGCCGATGTGCAGGTCAATGCCCTTGAGCACCTGCAGGCTTCCGAACGACTTGGTTATACCTTGAATGTTTATCATATATCTGAGAGGTTCTTTTTCTTTCTGTCTGTTGTTGGCAGGCTTGCCCGCCGTGTGTTGGCGGTGCGCATGAGCGCCCGCGCCGTGTCATCTGTGCAGCCGTATGTGGTGGCGGTGCATCCAGTTGCGTATGGCTTCGTAGGCCGACTGCTCCTCGGTGTGCTGTGGCTGTGCAAAGGTCATGGTGGTCTTGTCGTCGCCAAACTGGTCGGGGAAGATGATCATGATGTTCTTGCCCTTGAAGTACTTGGTGATCTCCTCGGGCAGCCGCTCCTGTGCGTTCTTGTACGACACGGTGCCCTTGCGCGCCGTGACCACCACGAAGAGATGGTCTTCCTGTATGCTGGCAGCCAGTCGCGGCATCTCGTTCCAGTGTTCCATCGACAGGTATTCGGCGCGCATCTCCGGGTGGCGGTTGCGCACAAACTCGCTGATCATCATCAGCGTGTCGCCCCGTCCGTGGAAGATGATGCGGCACTCGAGGTTTTCCGACAGTCGCGACAGACGTTCCAGCCAGCGGTAGAAGCCCGGCTCATACTGGGCTCGCGAGGGCACCGCCACCTCTATGCGGCGCAGGGTGGCCAGCGGGTGGTGCAGGCGTGCCATGATGATCTGGCGGTTGAGCCCGTTGAACAGGCTCTGGTGGAACTCGCCCCAGAACTTGGCCGACACGTCAGCGTGCATGTGCATGCCGATGAGGATCTCCGAAGCCTGAAACTCCTTGAACGCGTGTTTTATGCCATTGGCAATGTTGGCGGCCACGCGCACCTGTGTCTGCAGCCTGACGTCCGACCCGGCGGCATACTGCGTGACTTGCTCCAGCAGCCGCTGTCCCTGTTCCTGGTTGCTGCGCATGTGTGCATCGTCGTAGACCACGTTGAGCGCCATGATGCCGTTGTCGGTCTTCGTCTTGCGCATCATGATGGCCATGGCTATCAGCTGGTTGGCATATTCGGGGTATTTCACGGGCACCAGTATGCGCTCCTCGTCGGTCTTCCCCTCGTCGTCGCTCTGCGCCATGTCCTTGTCGCGCACGATGATCTGCTGCGAAGCCCATTCGGTGGTCATCGATGAGATGATGCATGTGAAGAGGATCATGATGACCACCCCGTTGAGCATGCCTTCGTCCACCAGCGGTTGTCCGTCGGCCGTCTTCAGCGCCATGCCCACCATGACCATGGCGATGGCGCCGGCCGCGTGTGCCGATGTCAGTCCGAACATCATGTGTCCCGACGAGACGGGCATGCGGAAGACGGTGCATGCCGCGTGTGCTGCCAGCGCCTTGCCCAGTGTGCCGAAGGCCACGATGCAGAACACCACCCACAGGATGTTGCCGCCGGCAAACAGCAGGCGCAGGTTGATGAGCATGCCCACGCCGATGAGGAAATAGGGTATGAAGAGTGCGTTGCCGATAAACTCGATGCGGTTCATCAGCGGCGACACGTGGGGTATGTAGCGGTTGAGGATGAGGCCGGCGAAGAAAGCGCCGAAGATGCCTTCGAGCCCCACGACGTTGGCCAGTGCCGCACAGAGGAAGAGCATGGCCATGACGAAGATGAACTGCATGACGGCATCGCTGTAGCGGCGCAGAAACCAGCGTGTGAGCCTTGGCACCAGCATGATGAGTCCGGCGCAGTAGGCCGTGAACTTTGCGGCAAACCACACCCAGAACCACAGTCCGCCGCCGCCCTTGTGTGCTGTCACGATGGCTGCCACGATGATGAGCGATATGAGCAGGCTGAGCATGGTGGACCCCACGCTCAGCGTCACGCTGGGCTTGCGCTGCAGTCCGTAGCGTGTCACGATGGGGTAGGCCACGAGTGTGTTTGAGGCCATGATGCATCCCAGCAGCAGGGCCGCTGCCGAGGTGTAGCCCAGCAGGCTCATGCCCATGAAGTAGGTGATGCCGAAGGGTATGGCGCAGGTGAGCAGTCCGAAGGCGATGATGCGCTTCTTGTGCTTCTTCACGCCGTCCATGTCCATCTCGAGCGATGCCAGGAACATGATGTAGTAGAGTCCCACACGTCCGAACAGTTCGAAGGAGGCGTCGCGCTCCAGGATGTTCAGGCCATACTGTCCCACGAGCACACCTGCCAGCACCATGCCGATGATGTGGGGTATGCGCAGTTTGCCCATGATGATGGGGGCAAAGAGTATGATCAGCAACACCACGAAGAAGATGAGTGTGGGGTCGGTGATGGGGAAGTATGAGGCTATGTTGGGCATGCCGGTTGTGTAATGCTTTGTTGACAGATGCAAAGTTAGCGTTTTTTTCCGAAAGACATGCTTTCTGTGTGCGGTAAAAAGCGGGCACCGTGCAGCTTGGTGGATGCAGGGTGCTGTCCTGCCAAGCTGCGCGGTGCCCGCTTTTGTGAGTGTGGTGTGCCGTCGGCCGGGGGTCAGAACCTCACCTTGTAGCCCAGTCCGATGACGTGTATGTTGCGGTTGTAGTCGTCGCTATCGTCGATGTTGTCCTGGTAGCGGTAATAGATGCCGAGCTTCTGTCCTTTGAGGAAGGTCCAGTCGAGGCCGATGGTGTAGCGCATCTTCTCCACGTTCCATGCGTTGTATAGCTCCACGCTGGCATAGGGCTCCACGTCGAGTCCTTTCTTGTCGTAGGCCACCTGCAGGCGGCTGCGCAAGACGTTCTTGCCCTTTCCGCTGTAGGTCTTCTGCGTGCCGTCCCACTCGTCGTCGTCGAAGTCGTAGCGCTGTGCGGTGGTCTTCTCCGGGCGGTAGGTGTACTGCCACCGTTCGCGCAGGCTTATCTTCCAGTCGCCCAGGCCGGCCGCTGCCGTGAGGTCTGCAAACACGCGGTGGCGCGGTCCCCAGAACGCGGCATACTTGTTGGGCTTGCCGTAGTTGGCCTTCTCGGGGTCATCGTCGTGGAAGGTGTATTTCTCCGTGTGGTCATACATGAAGGTGTATCCGGCGCCGGCTTTCAGCCATTTGGCCAGCTTGTATTCTCCGCCGAGGCCTATCGACCATCGGCTGTTCTGTCCGGCGTTGTCGGTGGTGCGGTATTCGGCTTCGATGTCGATGCTGGCTTTCTTCGAGAGTTTCTTTTCGGCCGTAATGCTGCTCCAAACCCCGAAGTCGTCGCTGGTCTTGGGCTGTTGCTGTGCCGAGGCCGTCAGTGTGGTGGCCAGCAGCAGGGTGGCTATGAGTGTGAGTCTTTTCATGGTGTGTATGTGTGTGTTGTCGTTATGATGCAAACTGTTTCTGGTCTTCGCGTGTGAGGCGTGTCTTCTGGTCGATGTCGGTGTCGCTGGTGCTGCTGGCCGTGTAGTACACCTTGAGCATGGCCATGTCGCGCAGGAAGTCGACGCTGCCCACCTCCACGCGCAGTATGTCGATGCCGAGGCGGCGTGTGAGGTCGGCCGTCAGCTCTTCGCGTTTGTCGGGTGTGATGAGGTCTATGCGGTCATACTGCACCAGTTTGGCGGGTTCCTGCTTGAGTCGCTTCTCGCAGATCCATATCAGTGCCATGACGATGAGGTTGACGGCCAGCAGTTCTACGACCGACACGCTGTTGGCGATGGCGTTGACCACCGACAGGGCAATGATGACAAACATATAGGTCATCTCTCTGACGGGCATGGCGTCGGTGCGGTAGCGCATGATGCTGAAGATGCCGAAGAGTCCGATGCCGATGCCGATGCTGGTCTTGGCCTTCAGGTCTTCGAGCACGAAGATCATGAAGTAGACGAGGAAGAAGATGGCCACGCTCATGAGCATGAACGAGAAGTAGAAGTCGCGCCGGTGGCTCTTCTTGTAGTAGAGCCGGTCTACGATGGTCCAGGTGACGAGCATCAGTATGACAAACCGCACGATCATCAGCGGGAAGTTGGATGAGAAGGCTAAATTGAAGATTTCCATTGTTTTTTGGCTTGTTTCGTTTTTGGTGTTTTGGTTATGTGGGTTAGGGTAGGGGAGTGTCGGGGGAGGGGAGATTATGCAGGCCCCATCATCTTGGCAATCTTTCTCAGGCGCGGTTTTATGCGGTTCTGGCGCAGCGTGTCGTCGGTGAGTGCCGATCCGATGATGTACTTGCTGAACCCCATGGGCTTGATGCCCAGGGTGGCGAGGTGGCGCAGTATGGGGCTGGGCTGCAGGCCGTCGCGCTTCAGTTCCACGATGACGATGTCGCCCATCTCCTGGTGTCGGCCGTTGCCGATGTTGTCGAAGGCCAGGTCGAAGTCGATGGTGAGGCGCTCAGTCTTCATCTTGTTCACCAGCGTGATGCGGTTGAAGTGGTTCTCCACTTTCTCGCAGAGCAGCGCGGGGTTGTAGCCGAGGTTGTCGGCCAGGAAGTCGTTGTAGGCGGCGCTGTCGCTGTCGTGCTGTGTGAAGTCGATGTCGTGCTGCGGGCAGCGCGGGTCGAAGCCGTGCATGGTGATGCGCTTCTTGCGTGTGCGTCCGTGGTTGTTCTTGGTCTTCACCTCCAGGAAGTTGAGCCCCGAGTTCACATACGACCGTATGCGCAGCTTCTGGCGGTTGGTGTGGCCCGTCTCGTGGCGGCGGTACATGGCGCAGTCGGGTGTGTCGAAGTACACGGTGTAGTAGGGCGCTATGCGTTCGCCGCCGATCTCCTGTGCCCTGTAGTCGTCTTTTGCCATGAGCAGCAGCTGTCGCAGCATGGGCTTGGTGGTGACAAACTTGGTGTCCGTGCGGTTCATCAGCCGTATGCCGCTCATCTCGTCGAGCGTTATGGGGTCGTAGAGGCTTAGGATATCGTTCATTTGTAGCGGACTTTAGTTAGGATGTTACAAAGTTAATACAAAAAGCGATATGCGGCAAACGAAACAAATGAAAATTGCAGAAAAATCAACCAATGCGCCGAGCCGGTGGACGAAAGGGCTTGGCAGTCCTGTTCTGTCCACCGGCTCGGTGTGTGCTGGTGCGGTGAGTGTGCTACTTGCGGAGGTCGCCCTTCTGCACGAGGTATTCGGCTATCTGCACGGCGTTGAGGGCAGCGCCCTTGCGTATCTGGTCGCCCGTGAGCCACAGGGTGTTGCCCAGGTCGTCGGCCAGGTCCTTGCGTATGCGTCCCACGAAGACGTCGTCCTTGCCGGCGCTCTCGAGGGGCATGGGGTAGACGTAGTTTTGCGGGTCGTCCACCACGGTGACGCCGGGAGCCTGCTGCAGCGCCTCGCGTATGGCCTCCACGCTGACGGGCTGCTCGGTCTCGAACCACACGCTCTCCGAGTGGGAGCGCAGCGAGCTCACCCTGACGCAGGTGGCCGAGGTGCGCACGTCGCTGTGCATGATCTTGCGCGTCTCGTTGAACATCTTCATCTCCTCCTTGGTGTAGTCGTTGGGGGTCATCTTGTCGATCTGCGGGATGACGTTGTAGGCCAGCTGGTGTGGGAACTTGCTGATGGTCTCCACATGTCCCGTCTCCAGCATCTCCTTATACTGCTGCTCCAGCTCCTTCATGGCAGCGGCTCCGGCGCCCGATGCGCTCTGGTAGCTGGCAATGTGTACCTTGCGTATGTGCGACAGCTGGTCGATGGGGTTGAGCACCACCACCATCATGATTGTGGTGCAGTTGGGGTTGGCGATGATGCCGCGCGGGCGGTTGAGGGCGTCCTCGGCGTTGACCTCGGGCACCACGAGGGGCACATCCTCGTCCATGCGGAACGCGCTCGAGTTGTCGATCATCACCGCGCCATGCTTGGTGATGGTCTCTGCAAACTCCTTGCTCGTTCCGGCTCCGGCCGATGCGAGGGCGATGTCCACGTCGCGGAAGTCGTCGTTGTGCTGCAGCAGTTTCACCTCATAGTCTTTTCCGCGGAAGGTGTACTTGGTGCCTGCGCTGCGGCTTGAGCCGAACAGCACGAGGTCGTCCAGCGGGAAATTGCGTTCTTCGAGGATGCGGAGCAACTCCTGCCCCACGGCGCCACTGGCACCGACAATTGCTACTTTCATATTCTTGTGTCCTTTCTCTTGTAGGCGTTCCGTGAAGGGAGGGTTCGCCTGTTTTGCGTTACTGTTTCGTTATTGTGGTTGCAAAATTACAACATTCTGCTTAACAATTCGCCAAAATTCCAACTATTTTCCGCAAAACAGCATCGTTTTGCATGACAAGCCCCGCCGTTCTTCACTGCCACTTGCCTCTCCTGCCCACTCTGAAGCGCCAGACAGCGCCCTGTCCAAATGTTGTACGTGCAGCGTCCCCGTCCGCCCATGCTTATGCGGATGTTGTGCCTGGACAGCAAGTCCTCCCATGCCTTGGTCGTATATTGGCTGCCTTGGTCTGAGTTGACTATCATAGCGAATTATGCAGATCAAATTAGGACTTTTCCCCTGCATGATGCCTGTTCGGGCGAAAAAGGCGGAACACTCCGGTCCTAACGCCCTAACACTCCGGTCCCAAGGCCCTAACACTCGGGTCCTAACGCCCTAACACTCGGGTCCTAAGGGCCTAAGGACAGCAGTGCAAAGACCTTAGGACTGCAGTCCTAAGGCCGAAGGACCGCAGTTTGCCAATCTGGCCAGT
>CAVAXH010000046.1:0-16319 GCA_963592505.1 Bacteroidaceae bacterium | reverse complement strand
ATAACAATTCACCATTTTTGCCATAGTCTTACTCGTCTTTACGTTAGCCATAGCCCTTCTTGCGCTATTCAATTGCAAAAATACGACTTTTCCCCGAAAGCAAGCCTGCTACAGGGTGTATTTTCTAACTCATGTTTCAAATTTAGCCTGCATAATTCACACCTTCTCTGGTCATTGCGCGCCACTTTTTCCCGAAAACGAGAGCGCGTGCACGAATAATTATCGCGGCACATGCAATAATTGCGCGCCTGCGTGCGTTATTGAATAGTATATACACACGAACCAGACTTTTTTCATCATATGATAGAATACATACACGGTGACCTCACCGAACTCACCCCCACGCTGGCCGTCATCGAGGCAGGCGGCGTGGGCTACGCACTCAACATCTCGCTCAACACCTACACCAACATACAGGGCAAGCACGACGTCAAGCTCTATGTGCACGAAGTGCTCACCGCCGGCGGCCGCGACGACTCGTTTATCTTCTACGGCTTTGCCACCCGCCAAGAGCGCGAGCTCTACCGCATGCTCATCTCCGTGTCGGGCGTGGGAGCCAACACCGCCCGCATGATGCTCTCGTCGATGTCGCCCGCCGAACTGTGCGACGCCATTGCCAACGGCAACGAGAAGGTCATCAAGAGCGTGAAAGGCATCGGACTGAAGACGGCCCAGCGTGTCATCGTGGACCTGAAAGACCGCATCGTGGCCTCGGGCATAGCCGGCGAGCTGCATGTGCAGACGGGCCGCGAGGAGGCACCGGCCGTGAACAGCGCCATCAAGGACGAGGCCGTGGCTGCCATGACCATGCTCGGCTTCTCGCCCGCACCCGCCGCCAAGGTGGTGACGGCCATCCTCGCCGAACAACCCGACATGGCGGTGGAACTGGTTATCAAGGAAGCGCTCAAGCGCATCAAGTAACCCCATACGAATGAACATCAGGAAACACAGCATATCTCTCATCCTCTGGCTTGCCATCGCCGTGGCGGCCTATGCCGTCGTGTACCCCCGGCAACAGGTGGATCCGCGACAGCAGACTGGCAAGAGTCCGCTGGCCGGCAAAGGCAAGCAGGCCGACAAGGGCAAGCAGGCCGGCAAGGGCAAGCAGCAGAACGGCAAGCAGAAAGACAAGAACCCTGCGGCAGGCAACACACCCGCCGACCTCATCATCGACACCGACTCCATACCCGACTCGCTGCTCCACCCGCGCTGGAAGATACAGCGCACCACCCCCGTCACCTACAGCGACCTCGACCAGGGTGTGCTCGACCTGCAGCGCCCCGAAGCACTGCGCTATGAGGTGACCTACAACGACTCGCTCGACCGCTATGTCGTGGGCGCCAAGATGGGCGGCGTGTATATCGCCACGCCCTTCATGATGACCACCGAGGAATATCTGAAATGGAGCGAGAAGCACATGCGCGATGCCTACTTCCGCTCGAAGAACGACGAGATCTATCAGGCCAAGGGCAAGGAGAAGTTCGACTTTGCCGACATGCACTTCGACCTCGGACCGGCCGAAAAGATCTTTGGTCCCGGCGGCGTGCGCATCCGCACACAGGGCACAGCCGAACTGAAGTTTGGCGTGACCAACAAAAAGATCGACAACCCCTCGCTGCCCGTGCGTAGCCGCAACAAGACCACCATGGACTTCGACGAGAAGATCAACCTCAACGTCAACGGCAAGGTGGGCGACAAGGTCAACATGAACCTCAACTACAACACCGACGCCACCTTCGACTTCGACTCGCAGAACATGAAGCTGAAGTATGACGGCAAGGAAGACGAGATCGTGAAGCTCGTGGAGGGCGGCAACATCTCGTTTCCCAGCAACTCGTCGCTCGTGCAAGGTGCCAGCTCGCTCTTCGGCCTGCGCACCGACCTGCAGTTTGGCAAGCTGAAGCTGCAGCTCGTGGCCTCGCAGAAGAAGAGCTCGTCGAAGAGCGTGTCGTCGAAGGGCGGCACACAGCTCACCCCCTTCGAGATCGATGTGCACAACTATGAGGAGAACCGCCACTTCTTCCTCTCGCAATACTTCCGCAACCACTACGATGCGGCCATGAAGACGCTGCCCAACCTCACCACCGGTGTCACCATCAACCGCGTGGAGATATGGGTGACCAACAAGACCGGAACCACCAACAACACCCGCAACATCGTGGCGCTCACCGATCTGGGCGAGAACACAGGCGTCAGCAGTCCGCTCTGGAGCACCACCGGAGCACCGGTGCCCGCCAACGGCGCCAACACCGAGTATGCCACCATCGTAAACCAGATGGCCGACGCACGCGACATCGACCAGACCTCCACCGTGCTCGAGGGTGGCGGCCTCGTGGGCGGATCCGACTTCGAGAAACTGCAGAGCGCACGCCTGCTCAGCTCGTCGGAATACACGGTCAACACAGCACTGGGATACGTGTCGCTGCGCACCTCGCTGCAGACCGACCAGGTGCTGGCCATCGCCTACGAGTACACCTACGGCGGACAGACCTATCAGGTGGGCGAGTTTGCCAGCGACATCACTGATGTCAGCAAGGCACTCTTCGTGAAATCGCTCAAGAACACCAGCAACAACCCGAGGCAAGGCAACTGGGACCTGATGATGAAGAACGTCTACTACCTGGCCTCATCGGTGGAGAAGGAGAAGTTCCGCCTCGACGTGAAATACCAGAGCGACACCACAGGCGTCTACCTTTCTTATATACCCGAGCAGCAGGTGAAGAGCCAGACGCTCATCAAGCTGCTGGGAGCCGACCGCCTCGACAACAACAACAAGGCACACTCCAACGGCTACTTCGACTTCGTGGAAGGCTACACCGTGAGCAACGGCCGCGTGTTCTTCCCCGCTGCCGAGCCCTTCGGCATGCACCTCTTCGACCAGCTTGTGGCAGCCGGCGTCGACGCCGAGAAAGCCTACTCGTATGCCTTCACCGAGCTCTACGACTCCACCAAGACCGTGGCCAAGCAGATTGCCGAGAAAGACAAGTTCATCCTGCAAGGACAATACAAAGGCACCTCGGCCAACGTCATCTCGCTAGGCGCCTACAACGTGCCGCAAGGCTCCGTGGTCGTCACGGCGGGCGGCCAGACCCTCATCGAGGGATCCGACTACAGCGTCGACTACAGCGCCGGTGAGGTGCACATCCTCAACCAGAGCATCATCGATGCCGGCACGTCGGTCAACGTGTCGCTCGAGAGCCAGAGCGACTACTCGCAGGAGCGCAAGACGATGCTCGGCATGAACTGGGAGTACGACTTCTCGAAAAACTTCCAGATGTCGGGCACGCTGCAGCACCTGTCGGAACAGACGCTCACCACCAAGGTGGCGATGGGAGCCGAACCGCTCAACAACACCCTGTGGGGCCTCAACCTCAACTGGAAACACGAGTCGCAGTGGCTCACCAACGCCCTCGACAAGCTGCCCTTCCTGCACCTCACACAGCCCTCGCAGATATCGTTTACCGGCGAGTTCGCACAGCTCATCGCCGGCAATGCCAGCGGCGTGCAGGACAACGCCTCGTATATCGACGACTTCGAGAACACCACCGACAAGATCAGCATCCTCGACCCCTACAACTGGGTGCTCTCGAGCGTGCCGTCGACAGAGCCCAACTACAACGACAAGACCACGCTCCGCAGCGGCTACAACCGCTCGCAGATGGCCTGGTACACCATAGACCCGCTCTTCACACGGCGCACCAGCAGCCTGACGCCCTCGCACATCAAGAGCGACCTCGACCAGCTGAGCAACCCCTACCTGCGCGAGTGGTATGTCACCGAGCTCTTCCCCAACCGCGACGTCAACTCGTACAGCGGTGCCACGTCGACACTGTCGGCCCTCAACATCGCCTACTACCCCAACGAGCGAGGCCCCTACAACTTCAACCCCGACCTCAATGCCGACGGCACACTCAACAGTCCGGAGCAACACTGGGGCGGCATGATGCGCAAGCTCGAGACCACCGACTTCGAGAATGCCAACATCGAATACATAGAGTTCTGGCTGCTCGACCCCTTCATCAACAGCAACGGACTGCCCAATGCCTCCGACTACGGCGGCGACCTCTACTTCAACCTCGGCGAGGTGTCGGAGGACGTGCTGCGCGACGGCAAGAAGTTCTATGAGAGCGGCATGCCCGTCGACGGCTCACAGGCCTTCACCTACACGCAGTGGGGCAAGATCCCCACACAGTCGACCGTCACCTATGCCTTCGCCACCTCGAGCGGGGCACGGGCACTGCAGGACGTGGGTCTCAACGGACTCAACGACCAGGAGGAGCAGACCTTCCAGAGCTACCAGGACTTCCTCACGCAGATACAGGGCAAGGTCAACGCCGCCGTGTGGGACTCCATCTGGGCCGACCCCGCCAACGACGACTACCACTACTTCCGCGGCGATGACCTCGACCGCATAGAGGCCGACATCTTCCGTCGCTACAAGTACATCAACAACCCGCAGGGCAACTCACCCGACTCCGACAACAACTCGCGCGGATACGACACGTCCTACAAGAGCACCCCCGACGTGGAAGACATCAACCAGGACTACACGCTCAACGAGTATGAGAAATACTACCAGTACCACGTGTCGCTGCGCCCCGAAGACATGCAGGTGGGCCGCAACTTCATCGTGGACAAGCGTGAGGTGGCCCCCAAGCTGCGCAACGGCGAGACCGGCCACTGGACATGGTATGAGTTCCGCATACCGCTCGAGGAAGCCGAGAAGACCATCGGCAACATCAGCGACTTCTCGTCGATACGCTTCATGCGCACCATCGTGAAAGGCTTCAAGCACCCCGTGGTGCTGCGCTTCGGCACCTTCGACCTCGTGCGCGGCACATGGCGCGTCTACGAGCAGAACCTCGACAACTCGGTGCAGACCGGCACCATGACCACCGCCTCGGTAGACATCGAGGAGAACAGCGACAAGTCGCCCGTCAACTATGTGTTGCCGCCGGGCATCAAGCGCGAGCAGGACCCCACACAGCCACAGCTCGTGGAGTCGAACGAGGCCGCCCTGCAGATCAATGTCGACAACCTGTCGTCGGGCGAGTCGAAATGCGTCTACAAGAACACCACCCTCGACCTGCGCCAATACAAGCGCATGCAGATGTTCGTGCACGCCAACGCCAACGAGCAGAACACCACCAACCTGCAAGACGACCAGCTGGCCGTCTTCATACGCCTGGGCTCCGACTACAAGAGCAACTACTACGAATACCAGATACCGCTGAAGCTCACGCCCGCCGGCCACTACGACCGCTACACCCTCTCGCAGGTGAAGGAGGTGTGGCCCGAGGACAACATGCTCGACGTGCCGCTGACGGTGTTCACCGCCCTGAAGAAGGCGCGCAACGCCGCCAAGGCCAACGGCCTGGCCTCCTACAACCGAGCCTATGAAGCCTATGACGAAGACCACCCGCAAAACAAGGTCACCATCATGGGTAACCCCACCCTCGGCGAGGTGAAGACCCTCATCGTCGGCGTGCGCAACCTCTCCGGCGACCACAAGAGCGGAGAGGTGTGGATCAACGAGCTGCGTCTGAAGGAATACAACAACTCAGGCGGATGGGCCGCCAACGGCAACCTCAACGTGCAGCTGTCTGACATGGGCACCGTGAACCTGCAGGGGCGCTACGTGTCGCAGGGCTTCGGCGGACTGGAGCAGGGCGTCAGCGAACGCTCACAGGACGACCAGAGCAGCATGTCGTTCACCACGAGCCTCGAGCTCGGAAAGTTCTTCCCCGACAAGGCCAAGGTGTCGGCCCCGCTCTACTACAGCATCACCAAGGAGGTGACAAAGCCCAAGTATAACCCGCTCGACACCGACATGGAACTCGACGATGCACTCGAGAGCATGGACAAGCACGAGCGCGACTCGATAGAGAACATTGCCGTCACCAAGACCATCAACCGCAACTTCTCGCTGTCCAATGTGCGCGTGGGCATACAGACCAAGCGCCACCCCATGCCCTACGACCCCGCCAACTTCTCGTTCTCCTACAGCCACTCGCACTCGCACACACAGGGCGAGACCACCGTCTACGAGAACGAAGATGCCTGGCGCGGCAGCATCAACTACAACTGGACCCCCGTCTACAAAGCCTGGGAGCCGTTCAAGAAGATCAAGAACAAGAGCAAGTGGCTCGACATACTGAAGCGCTTCGGCTTCAACTGGCTGCCGCAGAACGTGGCGTTCAACACCGAGATGACCCGCAACTACTATGAGCTGCAGGAGCGCGACATGGAGTCGACCGAAAACTCACAGCTGCCGCTGACCTTCTCCGAGCAGTTCCTCTGGAACCGCGACTTCCAACTGCGATGGGACCTCACCAAGAACCTGCACATGAACTTCCAGAGCGCCACCCATGCCGAGATAGAGGAGCCCTACACCCCCGTCAACAAGGACCTCTACCCCACCCGCTACGACGCATGGAAAGACTCCATCTGGACATCCATCAAGCACTGGGGAACCCCGCTCGACTACCAGCAGACGTTCACCATGTCCTACCAGTTGCCGCTCAACCTGCTGCCCCTGTTCGACTGGGTCAACGCCGACGCCTCCTACAACGCCACCTACCACTGGGTGCGCGGATCAGAGCTGGAGGACGGCACCAACCTCGGCAACACCATCCAGAACAACCGGCAGCTGAACCTCAACGGCACGCTGAACCTCATCAAGCTCTATAACCACGTGCCCTTCCTCAAGGCCACCAACGACCGCTTCGACAAGGAGCCGAGCCGCACCGAGCTGAACAAGAAGAAGCAGGACAAGACCAAGGAGAAGGCCGAGAAGAAAAAGCTCAAGGACGAGGAAGACCAGGTGCGCAAGCAAGCCGAGGCCGACGGCAAAGACCCCGACGAGGCGGTGAAGCAGCTGCAGCAGAAACGCAAGGAAGAACAGCAGAAGAAAGCCCAGCTGCCCAAGAACAAGAACACCTTCGAGAAGGAGATACAGCTCTTGCCCGACACCACCATCGATGTCAGCCACGGCAAGAAGTCGAAGCGCCTCATCGTCAGCGCCAAGACCATCGACGGCCAGCGCTACAAGCTGAAGTTCAAGAAACTCGACGACAACAAGATACGCATCACCAACAAGGTGGACTCGGCCCTGAAGCTCAAGGTCACCGTGAGCACCAAGAAGCCTCTCGACGAGCAGCGCTGGTACCGTGTGGCGCAGTCGGCAGCCCGCGTGGCCATGATGGTGCGCAACGCCAGCCTCACCTACCGCAACCAGTACTCCATGGCTCTGCCGGGCTTCATGCCCAACGTGGGCGACATGTTCGGACAGAACCGCAGTGCCAACGCGCTGGCTCCCGGCCTCGACTTTGCCTTCGGTCTGGTGGGCGACAGCTACATCAGCAAAGCCAGCCGCAACGGGTGGCTGCTCATGAGCGACAGCGTGGCTACGCCCGCCACCACCAACAAGACCGAGGACCTGCAGCTGCGCATGACCCTCGAGCCGGTGAAGAACCTCAAGATCGACCTCACCGCCACACGCACGCAGACCACCGCAAAGAGCGTGCAGTATATGTATGAGGGCAACCCCACCACGCAGACCGGCACATTCACCATGACCACCATCTCGCTGGGCTCTGCCTTCGAGGGCATGGGCAATGCCAACAACGGCTACCACAGCGCCACGTTCGAGAAGTTCTGCAACTCGCTGGAGTCGTTCCGCCAGCGTGTGGAGGCCCGCTACGCCGGTGCCGTCTACCCGGCCGGTACGTCCCTTGCCGGCAAGACGTTTGATGCCGCCAACGGCGGCGTGAACCTCTACAGCGCCGATGTCATGGTGCCGGCCTTCCTGGCCAGCTACACCAGCATGGGAGGCGGCAGCCTCAGCATCTTCCCCGCGCTCACCCGCCTGCTGCCCAACTGGACGCTGCGCTACAGCGGCCTGAGCAAGCTGGCATGGTTCCGCGACGTGTTCAAGAGCGTCAACCTCAACCACAGCTACAAGAGCGTCTACTCGGTGGGCAGCTACCAGAGCTACAGCACCTTCATGGAATACATGGGCGCCGGCATGGGCTTCATCACCGATGCCACCACGGGAGCCCCCGTCCCCAACTCCATGTACAACGTGTCGACGGTGAGCATCAACGAGGCGTTCTCGCCCCTGCTCGGCGTGGACGTCACGCTGCAAAACAACCTCACGGCCAAGCTGGAGTACCGGCAGACGCGCGTGCTCTCGCTGTCGATGACCAGCGTGCAGATCAGCGAGGCCGTCAGCAAGGACTGGGTGCTGGGCGTGGGCTACAAGCTCAACGACTTCCGCCTCTTCGGCTCGCGCAACCACCGCCAGGTGAAGAGCAGCGGCAAGGGCAGCAACAGCAAGGATGCCAAGAACAACAGCCGCACCAACAACCAGTCGGGCAAGGGCGGTGTGAACCACAGTCTGAACCTGCGCCTCGACCTGTCGCTGCGCAAGCAGGCCAGCATCACCCGCGACATAGCCGCCATGACATCGGCCGCCAGCAGCGGCAACACCGCCTTCAAGCTGTCGTTTATGGCCGACTACACCCTGTCGAAACTGATGACGATGAGCTTCTATCTCGACCGTCAGACCAACACACCGCTGCTGAGCAGCAGCAGTTACCCGACGACCACGCAGGACTTCGGCCTCAGCCTCAAGTTTAGCCTCACCCGATAGGTCCGGCGGGCCTATCGCAAACGACGGGAACTTACTACGCCAATGCCCTTAGAAAAGGCTTAAGCATAGTAAGTTCCCGTCGTTTTTCTTGGGTTGTCCCAATATCAAAAAGAGGAGATGACGGCCGACCGTCTCTTCACCCTGGAGCAAGGAGAGCCGAGGCCGTCAGCTCTTGTGGGTCCAGCCGAGGCGGTCAGCTCTTGTGAGTCATGATGTGGAGCACCATGTCGTCGGTGGAACACATGGCCTCCTTGCCGATGCTCGTGAGGTTGTGTATGCTGCGGTCCACATCCTTGTCGATGATGCCCTCAGCCTCGGTGACGTGCTTGCCCTCGCGTGCCAGCACTGCCGACAGCAGTGCCGTCGACACGCCCGAACTGATCTTCAGCGCGCAGCTGGGTTTGGCGCCGTCGCAGATCATGCCGGTGAGGTTGGCAATCATGTTGCGCACGGCATGGCAGATGTCGGCATACTCGCCGCCCATGAGATAGGTGATGCCGCAGCTCGAGCCGATGCTTGCCACCACGCAGCCACACAGCGCCGACAGCTTGCCGAGGCTCTGCTTGATGTAGATGGCGGTCAGATGGCTCAGCGTCAGCGCACGCACCAGTTCCTCCTCAGTGTTCTCGTTTTCCTCGGCATACACCACCACGGGGTTGGTGGCACAGATGCCCTGGTTGCCCGATCCGCTGTTGCTCATCACCGGTATCATGGCGCCGCCCATGCGTGCATCGCAGGCCGACGCTGTCTTCGCGATGATGTGCGAGAAGATGCTGTTGCCGAAGATGCCCTTGCTCAGCGGCCGGTCCATGGTCTTGCCGAGACAGTGGCCATAGTTGCCCTTGAGCGAAGCCTGTGCTGCCGCCATGTTGAGGCGGCGCGCCTCGAGGATGAAGGTTATCTCCTCGAGCGGTGTGGTGGTGGCAAACTGCCACACCGTCTGCAGGTTGAGTTCGGGCGATGCGCAGTCGCCCTCCTCGCCCGCACACTGACGCTTGTCGACCAGCATCTGGCCGTTGCGCTCCTCATAGACAAAGTTGGTGTGGCTGCCGGCAATGATGGCCTTTGCCGTGTCGCCGCCGGCCTCACACTCCACCTCTATATATAGCTTCTCCGTGTTGTCAGGCTTCAGTTGTATGTCTATGCGGTCTTCGTCCACATAGCGCTTGCCCTCGCTGAGGGTCTCGGGGGTGAGGTCCTTGATGACCTCGAGCTGATACTCCGACTTGCCGACGATGGCTCCGAGGGCCACGGCTATGGGCAAGCCTATCATGCCCGTGCCGGGGATTCCCACGCCCATGGCGTTCTTGAGCATGTTGGCCGAGAGCCACACGCGGATCTTCTCGGGGCGTCGGCACAGGTCCTCAGTGGCACGTGCCACACAGAGCGCCACCGCCATGGGTTCGGTGCAGCCCACGGCCGGCACCACCTCCTGATGTATAAGCGCTATGATTTGTTGTCGTGTCTGTTTGTCAAGCATTGTTGTCGTGTCTGTTTACGGTTTGCTTACGTTTTTCCCTGTCTGCTCGCCGGGTGGGGCTGGGATAATGAGCCGGAGCTCATTCCTCGCGGATCTTTATCTTGCAGTCGTCGAGCGACTCTATGATGGCGAGGCTCTCACACCTGACGCCAGCCTGCTCGATGATGTCGCGGCCGTGCTGGAAAGCCTTCTCGATGACAAAGCCCATGCCCACCAGTTGGGCTCCGCCTTTCTGGCACAGGTCAATGATGCCCTTGGCAGCATTGCCGTAGGCCAGGAAGTCGTCTACGAAGAGCACCTTGTCGTCGGGGGTCAGATAGTCCTTGGCGATGACCACCTGATACTCGCGCTGCTTGGTGAACGAGAAGATCGTGGTCGACAGCATGTCGTCCATGGTCGACGGTTTCTTCTTTTTGGCAAACACCACGGGCAGGTCGAGCAGGAAGCCCATCATGATGGCGGGCGCTATGCCACTGGCCTCGATGGTCAGAATCTTGTTGATGTCCGACGAGGCATAACGCCTCACAAACTCTACGGCGATCTGCTTCATAAGCTGCGGATCCATCTGATGGTTGATAAACTTGTCCACCTTCAGTATTCCACCGGGGTAGCACTTGCCGTCTTTCAAGATGCGGTCTCTAAGTAGTTTCATGATTGGCTCTCTTTTATGACATGGATTAGTTTCTAAGGTGCAAACTTACACAAAAATAACGAGTCTGACGAGTGTTGGCGGCAAATAATGAAGCGAAAGGCCGAGAAAAGGCGTTGTCTGCCGGTCGGAGCCCCCATTATCGCGGCATGCTACGCCCGCATCTGCCATTTTTTGCTTACCTTTGCAAGCATAGATGAACAAGATGTTTGCAATCGTTTTCACCCTTCTGCCGCTGGCGGGCATGGCCTATGTGCTGTGGCGCACGTGGCATCTGCTGCCCTTCGGAGGTGCCGCACGCCTCGCCGTGACCGGTTTCATGCTGGCCTGCCTGCTGGTGTTCTTTGCCAATTTTGCCGTATTGCGTCTCGACCGTCTGCCCATGGCCGTGGCCAGGGTGTCCTATGAGGTGGGCAATTCGGCCATCTTCGTGCTGCTCTACATGGCCATGCTCTATCTGCTGCTCGATGCAGGCCGCGCCATCCATGTGGTGCCACGGTCGTTCATGATGCACAGCGTGCGGGGCACGGTCGCCGTCGTGGCGGTCATCGCCGGCCTGTTCACCTATGGTTATTTCCACTACATGCACAAGGCGCGGCAGCCGCTGACGCTAAAGACCGAGAAGGCTCCAGGACAGCCGCTGACCATCGTCATGCTGAGCGACCTGCACCTGGGCTATCACAACGGCGTGGACGAGCTGAACCGCTGGGTGGCGCTTGTCAACCGGGAGCATCCCGACCTGGTGCTCATCGGCGGCGACATCATCGACGGACACATGCGGCCGCTCAACGCCGAAGGCATGGCCACCGCCCTGCGCCGCCTGCAGGCACCCGTAGTGGCCTGCCTGGGCAACCACGAGTATTATGCCGGCATCGACTCGGCAGTCCATTTCTATGAAGAGGCCGGCATACGCCTGCTACGCGACGAGACCATCACGCTCCGGGGCATCAACATCGTGGGGCGCGACGATCGCACCAACCCACGCCGCAAGTCGCTCCGCACACTGATGACGGGCGTAGACCGCAACCGCTACACCATCCTGCTCGACCACCAGCCCTACCACCTCGAAGAGGCTGAGCACGAAGGAGTCGACTTCCAGTTGAGCGGCCACACCCACTACGGACAGGTGTGGCCCATCAGCTGGATAGAGGATGCCATCTACGAGGATGCCTACGGTCCCTGCACCAAGGGCCAGACGCGCTACTATGTGACGAGCGGCATGGGCATCTGGGGTGCCAAGTTTCGCATAGGCACGCGCTCCGAGTATCTTGTGGCGCGGCTGCAACGCTAGCCCCCCCGTGCCAATGCCCTTTTCTCCCATTCACCATCACCGATCATGCAGATAGACATTATATGGCTCCGCAAATGGTTTGACACGTTCAACCGCCAGTATTTCGACGGAGAGCTGCCCACGCCGCGTTTCCACATCGGCCACTCGCGCACACATCTCGGCACGCTGTCGTTCAAGCGCAAGACCACGCTGGGGCGCACCCGCCTCTACGACTTTGTGCTGGGCATGAGCAACTATTACGACCAGACGGAGCATCAGTTTCAGAGCGTGCTGCTCCACGAGATGATACACCTCAGCATAGCCGCCTCGGGTGTGAAGGACACGTCGCCCCACGGTGTGGTGTTTCGCGGCATGATGAACCGCCTCAACCGCGAGGGCTGGGACATACACGTCATGACCCCTACCAACGGCCTGCAACGGGCCTACACCGGGAGCCGGCAGGTCATAGAGCAATATCTGGTGCTGGCCATCCAGCTGACCAACGGCAACTGTTTTCTGTCGTCGGTAAACCCGCGCTATGCCCGATCGTTGAAAGAGCAGATGCCATGTATCAAGGGGCTGAAGCATTCGGCATGGTACACCACGTCGGACCCATGGTTTGCCCAGATGCCCAAGGTGCGCTCACTGCGCGGCAACAGCGTCGACCCAGCGACGTTTGCCGACAAGACATCGCGCATGAAGCCCATCGACTTCTGAGCAAGACGAAGGGAATAAAAAAAGATTTGCCCGCATGCACACGGGAGGTCAGCGCGCCTGCTCGCGGAAGTCGCTGGGTTTCACGCCCGTCTTGGCCTTGAACTTTGAAGAGAAATAGTCGGGCGAGTCGAAACGCAGCCTATAGGCTATCTCCTTGACACTCATGTCGGTGGTGGCAAGGAGCTCCTTGGCCCGCTGTATGCGCAGCTCCTGCTGATAAAGCGCCGGAGAGACACCGGCAAACTCCTTGAACAACTTGCGGAAATTGCTGTAGCTCGCGCCCAGGTCGTGGGCAATGTCCTGTATGGTGACATCGGCCTCCAGCCCGTTGCGTATGCGCAGACGTGCCTGGTTGATCATGTCCACATGCTCATGGTTGCGGCTCAGCCGGTTGGTGCGTTCCAACGAGTACATCAGGCCCACGAGGTGGTTGACGAGGCCTGCCAGCGTCTGCTGCACATAAGGAGCCTCCACCTGTGCCACCCGCGATGCCTCGTCGTAGAGACGCAGAATCTCATCGGAGTAGCCCACATGGTAGACCGGGTGTTCGGGCGACAGAAAACCTGC
The DNA here is from genome assembly GCA_963592505.1 of Bacteroidaceae bacterium. Taxonomy (GTDB): domain Bacteria; phylum Bacteroidota; class Bacteroidia; order Bacteroidales; family Bacteroidaceae; genus Prevotella. The sequence goes on along the minus strand of CAVAXH010000046.1, from coordinate 2,983 downwards.
CGCCACGCGGTGGTCCATGTTGATGCCCCGGAAGCCTATCCAGTGGCTCTTCCACCCCACCTCGCTGAGGGGATGGTAGCTGTGCCACTCGCCGGGAAAGAGCAGAAACATGTCGCCGGCCTTGATGCGCTGCTCGCCGGCCGACGCCGAGCGGAACACGCCCTCGCCCTCGGGCTGATAGAGCAGCTGATACTCGTTGAGCACGCGCCCTTTCTCCAGGGAGAAATAATAGCCGTCGGCATGACCATGTGTGGGATACTCGTCGCCGGGGGCTATCTCCTCGTATCCGACGGTACTCACCGTCAGTCCCCACTCGGCATCACGCCAGTTGGCTATCAGGTATTTGCTGGTCTGCATGGGTTTTAGGTTTGTTATGGGCAAGCATGTTGCTGTTTCGTGTGCAAATGTAAGAAAGAATCAGCAAACTCACAAACCTATCGCCCTCTTTTTATCTCACCGGTGCCTGCTTACAGCGGATACTCGTCGAAGGCATAGAGCACGGTGGAGAGATAGCGTTCGCCCGTGTCGGGCAGCAGGGCCACAACGGTCTTGTCCTTGTTCTCGGGGCGCCTGGCTATCTGCACAGCGGCAAAGGCGGCCGCTCCCGAGGAGATGCCCACCAGCAGTCCGTCGTGCTGGGCCAGCTGTCGGCCGGCAAGGATGGCATCGTCGTTAGACACGCCGAACACCTCGTCGACCACAGCGGCATCATAGGTCTTGGGCACAAAGCCGGCCCCAAGGCCCTGGATCTTGTGAGGTCCGGCGGTGCCGCCGCTGAGCACGGGCGATGAGGCCGGCTCCACGGCCACCACCTGCACATTGGGGTTTTGCTCTTTGAGATATCTGCCAATGCCCGATATGGTGCCTCCGGTGCCCACACCTGCCACGAAGACATCCACCTGTCCGGCAGCGTCTTTCCATATTTCGGCACCTGTGGTGTCATAGTGCATCTTCGGGTTGGAGGGGTTCTCAAACTGTTCGAGGATCACGGCGCCGGGGATGCTGTCGCGCAATGCCTCTGCCGCCCTGATGGCTCCGGCCATGCCCTTGCTGCCGGGCGTGAGCTGCACCTGTGCGCCATAGGCTTTCACCAGGTTGCGCCGCTCCACGCTCATGGTCTCGGGCATGGTCAGTATGAGCTTGTAGCCTTTCACGGCCGCCACCAGCGCCAGGCCGACCCCTGTGTTGCCGCTGGTGGGCTCGATGATGGTGGCGCCGGGCTTCAGCAGTCCCTGCTGCTCGGCATCCTCTATCATGGCCAGGGCTATGCGGTCTTTCACGCTGCCGCCGGGGTTGAAGGATTCCACCTTGGCCACCACCGGCTTGGCAAGCCCATGGAGGGCCGAGAACTTCTGCAGTTTCACCAATGGCGTACTGCCGATAAGACTGGTTATATTCTCAAAGATCATGGAGGGTCGGATTGTTTGTTTTCGGTGTCAGAGAGGGGGAAAGACGGGGTGTTGTCTAACGATCCGCGCCCCAGCAGATGCAGGGGCGCGGAATATGTGAATGACAGTGTCAGTGGAGAGTCACCACTTATTTCACTGCCTCGAAGGCCTGGTCGAGGTCGTCGATGAGGTCCTGATAGTGCTCCGTGCCGATGCTCAGGCGGATGGTGCCGTCGTAGATGCCCTGCTGGGTGGCCTCCTCCTCAGAGAGCTCTGAGTGGGTGGTGCTCTTCGGGTGTACGACGAGCGACTTCACGTCGGCCACGTTGGCCAGGTCGGAGAAGATCTTCAGATGGTCGATGAAGTCCCATGCCTTCTGCGTGTCGCCGTCGATCTCGAAGGTGAAGATCGATCCGGCGCCATTGGGGAAGTAGCGGTTGTAGAGGTCGTGGTTGGGATGCTCGGGCAGCGACGGGTGGTTGATCTTCTTCACCAGCGGCTGGCTCTTCAGATACTCGATGACCTTCTGCGTGTTGAACACATGGCGCTCCACGCGCAGGCTCAGCGTCTCAAGACCCTGCAGCAGCACCCATGCGTTGAACGGTGAGATGCAGGCGCCCTCGTCGCGCAGCAGCAAGGCACGCACACGGGTGACAAACGGTGCGGGCAGCGAGCCGAACACCAGTCCGTAGTAGGAGGCATCGGGCTTGGTGAAGCCGGGGAACTTGTCGTTCTGGAAGTAGTCGAACTTGCCACCGTCCACGATGACGCCGCCCAGGCTTGTGCCGTGTCCGCCGATGAACTTGGTGGCCGAGTGGACCACGATGTCGGCGCCGTGCTCCAGCGGGCGGATGAGGTAGGGTGTGCCGAAGGTGTTGTCGATGACCACGGGGATGCCGTGGCGGTGGGCTATCTCTGCCGTGCGCTCGATGTCGGAGATGTTTGAGTTGGGGTTGCACAGGGTCTCAATGAACACGAGCTTCGTGTTGGGCTGTATGGCGGCCTCCAGGGCATCGTAGTCGTCGGGATCGACGAATGTGGTGTCGATGCCATACTTCGACAGCGTGTGCTTCAGCAGGTTGTAGGTGCCGCCGTAGATGGTCTGCGTGGCCACCACATGGTCGCCGGCATAGGCCAGGTTGGTGATGGCGTAGGTCACGGCAGCAGCACCTGAGGCCACAGCCAGTCCGCCGACACCGCCCTCAAGGGCAGCCACACGCTCCTCGAACACGCCCTGCGTGGTGTTGGTCAGTCGGCCGTAGATGTTGCCGGCATCCTTCAGGTGGAAACGGTCGCTGGCGTGCTGTGCGCTGTGGAACACATACGAGGTGGTCTGGTATATAGGCACGGCACGTGCGTCGGTAGCGGGGTCGGCCTGTTCTTGTCCTACATGGAGTTGGAGTGTCTCGAAGTGGAGTTTCTTTTCGTTGCTCATTGTTTTTCCCTTTCTTTGTTTTTGACCGCCGTGGGCCCTGATGAGAGGTCGGCGGTGGGGTTGGTTTAATACATTTATTGATATTAACTGTTCACGGTTGCAAAGTTACGCTGACTTTTTGATGCCCGCAATCGCTAACATGTGTCATATTGCATACCAT
>CAVAXH010000045.1:0-16713 GCA_963592505.1 Bacteroidaceae bacterium | reverse complement strand
TTGTTGGCCGTCTCCTCGAAGATGGCTGCAATCTGCTCGTAGCCGTCCTTGCGGGCCTTCGAAGCAAAGTAGGTGTACTTGTTGCGGGCCTGGCTCTCGCCTGCGAAAGCCTCCTGCAGGTTCTTCTCAGTCTTTGTTCCCTTTAAATCCTTCATAATGTTGTTGTATAATGGTTTTGTAATAATTACAATTATCTGTGGTTGCAAAGTTAGTCTATTCCTTATGTACCGACAAGTGTTTTTAGGCTTTTTAACGAAAAAGTTTCTTTGCGAACGGTGGGTCGAAGAGGAATGGGGTGGGGTGGCGAATGCGGCCTGACGGTTGGAGGCGGCATGTCCGGATTTCGGGATAATTCGGCGTGATCAGCAAGGGTGCCATTGCATGTCAGTGAGGTTTGGGCCGGCGTCTTCAGCCCTTCGCTCTTTGTACTCGTGTCCTTTGCCTCTTGTACTCGTGTCCTTCGGGCTTTGTACTCGTGTCCTTCGGGCTTTAGGACTCGAGTGTTAGGGCTTTAGGACCCGAGTGTTAGGGCGTTAGGACTGGAGTGTTAGGGCTTTAGGACCCGAGTGTTCGGGCTTTAGGACTCAAAGGTTCCGGCTTTCGGGGCGAACGGTCGGTCTGCATCGGTTGTGCGCCGTCTCCAAGAAGCTGGCGTGATATGTGAATACACACAATGGGCTCTCGGCATGAACCTTGATGGCTGACATATATAATAAGGTGTGACATTGCCGTCGGCCATGTGCAAACAGGCTGGTACGTTATATAATATAAGATATTGGCGTTATAGTTTATGTTACGGCTTGTAGATTGTTTACGCATTGTTTTATGAGCGAAGTGTAAAAATATCTTATATTATAGTCTGAATGTTTGCACAGTTGCCGGCTTTTGCTTATCTTTGCATTGTAAAACGAAGAGAAAACAATGGAACAGAAAAACCGAATCATCATCTTTTCAAACATAAAAGGTGGAGTGGGCAAAACCACACTTTGCAGTCTGTTTGCCTCTTATCTGGCAGAGAACGGACAACCCGTAGCAGTGCTTGACGCCGACCTTCAGCAGTCGCTTTACCGCCATCGTGTGCGTGAGGAGAAGGCCGACCCCGAGCAGAAGATGCCCTGGCAGGTCACGCCGCTCGACACCACCGACATCACGAAGGTGACCAAGCTGATGAAGGAACTGAAGAAGGTGCCCGGCAATGTGCTCATCGACTGCCCGGGTAACCTCAACGACAAGAGCCTGGCGGCCGTGTATGCTGCTGCCGACGTGGCCGTGATCCCGATGACGTTTGATCCCGACACGGTGGATGCCACCGGCATCTTCCTCAAGGCGCTCAAGAGCATATCTGCCTGTTCGATGGTGTTTGTGCCCAACCGCATCAACGACCACGAGGGCAAGGCCGAAGAGCGCAAGCAGCGCGCGCAGACGGTGAACATCCTGGAGCTGGTGGGCACGGTGGTGCCGCGCATCAAGCAGGGTGTGGCCATCAAGCGCTACAGCACCGTCTATCCGCTGGAGAGCAAGCAGAAGCAGATGGTGGCGACCACATTCGACGCCATCGTGAAGGCTATCATGTAAACGGACAATAAAGCATAAACAGCATATGGCAACCAAAAGACCATCGGTGGAGAATCCATTGGAAGACATGGACATCACCAACCTTGTGAGAAGCATCACCAGTGAGAACAGTGCCGCAGAGCCTGCCGCTGACCAGAGCGGTGCCGACGAGGCACCGGCTGCGGTGCAGAAGCAGAAGCCGGCAAAGCGTGCAGCCAAGTCGGGGCGCAGCGTGTCGAAGGCGTTCTCCGACATGCTCATCGGCAACTATCTGCGCTACGACAAGAGCTCGGAGAAGGGCAAGCCCATCTATGTGTCGGCCGATCTGGCCGACCGCCTGCAGGCCATCAGCGAGAAGTATCACAAGCGCCTGTCGGCCCGCGCCATCACGCAGGCGCTGCTTGAGACGTTTTTCAACGACTTCGACGGTGAGGAGACGGTCGACGAGTTTATGCGGCGCATACGCTATGTGGCACCGTCGGAAAAGGAACTTGCCGCACGCAAGGTTGCTGCCGAGAAGGCCCGTGAGGCCCGGCGCAGCGCCAAGTGATGCGTGGCGTGCAGAAGGATCATGCGGGAAGCCCCGCCAGCATAAGGCATGTGCCTTGTGCTGGCGGGGCTTTCTGCATGGTGTGCCCAGAGGGTTGCCGGCGTGATCAGTCGGCGGTGTCGGCAGGGCGCTGTCCGAAGGCGGGGTCGATCTTGACGAAGGCCGTCACGGCGTAGGTGATGATGCACGAGCCGACGGCGAGGAGGAAATAGTGGCGGTAGCCCATGATCTCCTGCAGCGTGCCGGCAAAGAGTCCGAGCAGCATCATCGACAGCGACACCAGCGCCGAGGCCAGTGCATAGTGGCTGGTCTTGTAGGTGCCTTGGCTGAAATAGATCAGGAAGAGCATGTAGGCCGTCAGGCCGAACCCGTAGCCAAACTGTTCGAGAAACACGCAGATGTTGATGGTCAGCAGGTTTCCGGGCAGCGCATAGCTAAGGAATCCGTAGACCACGCTGGGCAAGGTGAACGCCGCTGTCATAGGCCACATCCACCGCTTCAGTCCGCCGTGGCTGGCAGCAATGCCGCCGCAGATGCCTCCGAGGGCCACGCCGATGGCGCCCACGGTGCCTTGCACGAGTCCGTACTCCTGCGGCGAGAGGCCCAGGCCGCCGTTGTGCCCGGCATCGATGAGAAACAGGGCCGACACCTTCGACAGCAGTCCTTCGGGCAGCCGGAAGAGCATGATGAAGAGCAGTGCCGTCGGCAGCTGTTCTTTTCTGAGGAATGTGGCGAACGTGTTGGCAATCTCCCGCCAGATGGTGCGTGCGTTGATGCCGGTGCGCAGGGTGTCGTCGGCAGGCTGCGGCATGGCAAAGTGGTGCCAGGCCCACAGGGCGATGAACAGGGCTGCCACACCATAGAACATGAGGCTCCACGAGTAGGCAATGCTGTTGCGCAACACCACCTGCAGATTTCCGGCCACCATCACCAGCACGCCCTGTGCGAAGATGGTGGCAAGGCGGTCGAACATGGAGCGTATGCCCATAAACCACGCCTGCTGATGGCTGTCGAGCCCGAGCATGTAGAAGCCGTCGGCGGCAATGCAGTGGCACGCCCCGCTGAAGGCCAGCACCCAGAAGAAGAACAGCGTAGACTGCATCCAGAACGCTGTGGGGATGGTAAAGGCGATGCCTCCCAGGGCGGCTCCGATGAGCACCTCCATGGCCAGCACCCACCAACGCTTGGTCTTGATGAGGTCAACGAAGGGGCTCCACAATGGTTTCAGCACCCAGGGCAGATAGAGCCACGACGTGTAGAAGGTGATGGCCGCATTGCTGAGGCCGAGTTGTTTATACAGGATGACAGAGAGGGTCATGACGACTACGAGAGGCAGTCCGTCGCTGAAGGCCAGCGAGGGCACCCATAGCCATGGTGATCGTTTGTGAAGTTGCATATATTTCAGAGTCGCTTATATATATAAGGTGGTGATGTCGGCGCCGGGGTAATAGTGGTTGAGTATCTGGTCGTAGGAATAACCGCGCTCGCCCATAACGGCAGCTCCTATCTGGCAGAGCCCCACGCCGTGTCCCCATCCGGCTCCGGTGAGCACGAAACGGGCCGGGAGACCGTCGGCACCGATGTCTTGGCGGTCCACCACGAAGGCAGAGCTGTAGAGATGCGTCGGGCTCAGCGCACGTCTTATCTCCAGTTCTTTTCCGATGGTCAGCGTGCGTCGTGTCCCCACGATTTTCAGCGTCACGATGCGTCCGCTTTTGCCGCGGCCGACGGGCACCAGGTCGACGATGCTGCCCAGGTCTTGCTGCAGTTTTTGGTCAATGAGTGTGGCTATTTCCTGCTGGGTGTAGACCACCTGCCAACGGTAGAAGTCGGTGGTCTCCTGATCGTAGTCGTTGAGCACCTGTGCGAGGATGGTGCGGTCGCTGGTGTTGCAGAAGCTGTCGGGGCGCGACCTGATCCACCGCTCGGCCTGGTCATGCTGTGTGAGGTCGGGCAGTGGTGTGGGGGCGTCGGTGCCGGCAGCGGCCAGCTGGGCCACACGGGGCGGCAGCCAGTCGCGCACGGTGCGCAGGTAGCTTTTCGGACTGTCTTCCCAGCAGTATTGAAACTCCTCGAGCGCTCCGCCGCAGCACTTGGCGAAGCGCGCGTCGCAGAGCACGCCGTCGGCCGTCAGCACCTGTCCGCGCGTCTGCCTGATGGCTTCGGCCACATGCGGGCTGGTTTCTTTCGTTATGCCCTGATAGCGCTGGCAGTGGTCGTCGGCGCACACGTCGAAGAGCGTGTGGTCTTCGCGGTCATACCATCTGATGAGCGTGTCGTCGGTTTGCACGAAGGCAGGGCGGATGGCTGCTGGGCCGTCGGTGCCCCTTTTGTCCATCTGTGCGAGCAGCCACGAGCGCGATATGACGGCGTGGGCCTTGAGCAGCTGCAGGCTCGACGTGGCACTCATCTCGCTTGAGATGACACTCTCGAGATATTGCTCCACGGGCAGCACGTTGATGGCCACGATCTTGCCGCCGTCTGTGATGAGACGCAGAGAGCCTCTGAAGGTCTGCGTCTCCTGGCGTTCCCAGTGGAAGTTTATGCCGATGGTGACATCTTTCAGCGAGAACGACGCTTCGCTTGTGGCGGGGGTAAACAGCAGTTCGCTGCACCGTTGTCCTTGCCACACGATGGCTCCGTCGGCAAGCACCGCCGTCTGGTTGCCCTCGGCTTGCCGTGTGCCGACCCTGTATGGTTGGTTGAGGGCAAACGCGATGCGCTCGCCGCTCACGATGCCCACCGCCACACAGGGCTCTTGCTGTGTGGTCGTGTGGCGTTCCGCCGGTTGTGTGGCGTCGCCTGTATGGATGTGTTTCATGTGCGTTCTTCTGCTGCAAAGATAACGCTTTTCTTGCATATTGTGGCAGAATATGTGCGGAAAAACATGCCGGAAGCCTACTTTGTGGTGTCGCAGACGTGTCTTACGCCGGTGACCGGCGGGGGTGGGGTGACGATTTTAGGGGATAATCGATGCGGCTTATTCAAAAAAGTTGTATCTTTGCACAAATGAAGAAGAAAACGCTACTCGGCATGACGCTCGCCGAACTGAAGGACGTGGCCCTGTCGCTGGGCATGCCCGCCTTCACCGGAGGGCAGATGGCCAAATGGATATACGGCAGCCACGTGCGCACCATCGACGAGATGACCAACATCTCCAAGGCCAACCGCGCCCGTCTCTCGGAACACTACGAGGTGGGCTGCGCCGACCCCATCGATGCGCAGCGGTCAAAGGACGGCACTGTCAAGTATCTCTTCCCCGTGCGCACCACGCACCCCGACGACGGCGGTGCGGTGAAGTTTGTGGAGACGGTCTACATCCCCGATGACGACCGCGCCACGCTGTGTGTGTCGTGTGAGGTGGGGTGCAAGATGAACTGCCTGTTCTGCCAGACCGGCAAGCAGGGCTTTGAGGGCTACCTCACGGCGGCCGACATACTCAACCAGATATACAGCCTGCCCGAGGTCGACACGCTCACCAATATCGTCTATATGGGGCAGGGTGAGCCGATGGACAACCTCGACAATGTGCTCCGCTCCACCGAAATCCTTACGGCCGACTATGGCTGGGCCTGGAGCCCCAAGCGCATCACCGTCAGTTCGGTGGGCATCAAGGGCAAGCTGCAGCGCTTCATCGACGAGAGCGACTGCCACGTGGCCATCAGTCTTCACGCTCCCACCCACGAACAGCGCGCCGCCATCATGCCGGCCGAGCGGGGAATGGGCATCGAGGAGATCGTGGAGATGCTGCGCGGCTATGACTTTGCGCACCAGCGCCGCCTGTCGTTTGAGTACATCGTCTTCGGCGGTGTGAACGACACGCTGGCCCATGCACGCCAGATCGTGCAGCTGCTGCGCGGGCTCGACTGCCGCATCAACCTCATCCGCTTCCATCAGATCCCCGACGTGCCGCTGCACGGCACCGACGAGCACCGCATGGAGCAGATGCGCGACTATCTCACACAGCACGGCATCTTCACCACCATACGCGCCTCGCGCGGACAGGACATCTTTGCTGCCTGCGGTCTGCTCAGCACCTCCCGGAAGATTGAAGCCGTCAGGCACGGCGCCGGACAATGAGCAGACGGGCCGGGGCGCTTGCCGCAGGGCTGCTCATGATGTGCTGGCTGCTGGCCGGTTGCAACGGCCGGGGCGGCCTGCTGCCCTCGTCGGGCGGAAGACTCTATGAGGTGCTGCTCGTGGCCGATCGCGAAGGCCTTGTGCGGCAGATGCTTGAGACCGATGTGGAGGGCTTGCCACAGAGCGAACCGTCGTTTGACGTGTCGGCAGTGGACAGCACCGCATTCGGACCGTCGCTGCGACAGGCCCGCAGCATTGTGGTGGTGCGCATCGACGCATCGGCCTATCCCAGTCCCCACGTGGGCTACGAGCGCAACGTGTGGGCCAAGCCGCAGCTGGTGGTGCGCATCGGCGCCCCGTCGGTGAAGGCGCTGAGGCGCAGTGCCTCAGCCGTGGGGCAGGCGGTCAGACGGCTGCTGCTGCGTGCCGAGATGGGCAAGACCCTCTCGCTGCTGCGCCACAAGCGCAACACGCAAGGCGAGCAGACCGTGCGGCGGGTGCTGGGCGTGGACCTGTGGATTCCCGCCGACATGGTGGCGAGCCGTGAGGACACCGCCTGCGTGTGGTTAAGCAACAACGGTACGGCTGAGATGCAGAACATTGTGGTCTACCGGGAGCCGGCTCTGCCGGCCGACGGCACCCCTCTGCTGGCCGATGATGCCGCGCGTGTGGCACGCTTCGTGACCCTGCGCAACAAGGTGCTCGCCCGGACCATCCGGGGAGAGACCGACTCCATGTGGATGACCACCGTGGCAGCATCGGTGGTGTGGCAGCAGGGCCTATGGCGCGGCTTGTGGGAGATGCACGGCGACGACATGGGCGGCCCCTTTGTGAGCCGGAGGCTCGAAGCACCTGCAGCGGGCGGCCGGGCCGTCGTGGCCGAGGGGTTCGTGTTCGCACCCGGACGGCGCAAGCGGAATGCCATACGGCGGCTGGAAGCATTGCTCCACACCCTGCGGTGGCACACGGACAGCACACGCACGGACAAGGCACGTGCAGATTGAGAGAGACAGACACGCATACAGACACACATATATATATACTTACAGCGAATATTCAAATACAAGATATGGACAACAGAAAGATACGCGTGGCCATCACCCACGGTGATACCAACGGAATAGGCTACGAACTGATATTCAAGGCATTCGAAGACCCCGAGATGCTCGACATGTGCACCCCCATCGTCTATGGCTCGCCCAAGACGGCTGCCTACCACGCCAAGGCGCTCGACACGCAGGTGGGGTTCACCATCATCGGCAGTGCTGACGAAGCACAAGATGGCAAGATCAACCTGCTGCCGGTGTTCGACGAGGAGGTGAAGGTGGAGTTTGGCTGCCCATCGCCCGAAGCAAACCGGGCTGCTGCCGAGGCGCTCGACCGCGCTGTCACCGACTATAAGGACGGACTGTTCGACGTGCTGGTGACCTGTCCCGTCGGCAAGAACAACATGCAGGTGGGTGGCTTTGCCTTCTCCACCAGCAACAAGTATATAGAGCAGTGTCTGGGCGAGGGACAGCCGACACTCGACATCCTGGTCAACGGCGACCTGCGCGTGGCCTTGCTGACCGACGATGTGGCGCTCGGCAGTGTGGCTGCCGCCGTGACGACGGAGGCGGTGGTGAGCCGGGTGCGCACCTTTGCACGCACGCTGCACCGCGACTTCCGCATCTCCAGTCCGCGCATCGCCGTGCTGGCGCTCAACCCCACGCACAGTGCAGCACGCCCCGGACGAGAGGAGGCCGAAGCCATCATTCCCGCCATCAGCCAACTGGAAGCCGACGGCATCAACGCCTTCGGACCTTATCTGGCCGACGACTTCTTCGGACAGGGACACTTTGCTGCCTTCGACGGCATACTGGCCATGTATCACGACCAGGGCATCGCTCCCTTCCGTGCATTGCTGCCCGAGGACAGCATACACTGTCTGGGTGGACTGCCGCTGGTGTGCACCGCTCCCGACCAAGGCCCGGGCTACGACATTGCCGGACGAGGCGTGGCTGACGCAACGGCCTTCAGGCATGCCGTGTGGATGGCGCTCGATGCCTTCCGCAACCGCCTGGACCACGACGAGCCGATGGCGCATCCGCTGCCCAAGCTCTATCACGAGCGGCGCGACGAGAGCGAGAAGGTGCGCTTTGCCATCCCCAAGAAGCGTGAAGGTGCATCTCACGCACCCCGCAAGGAGTAAGGCTCCCCATACACCAAGAATACGCATGACATGAAGAAAAAATACCAGAACGCCTTCTTTGCCTTCGGGTTGCTGGTGCTCGCCATCATGGTCACCCAACTCGACTTCGCACAGGTGTGGCAGGGACTTTGCCATGCCGGCTACTGGTTTGTAGCCGTGCTGGTGCTGTGGGCGTTTCTCTACATCTTCAACACCGCTGCCTGGTATCTCATCATCGGGGGCGTGTGCCGACAGACGGCTGGCAACGGCACGTCTGCTGGGCAGGAGGACGGCAGCGCCAAGACACCGGCGCGTGTGCCTTTCTTCTGGCTCTACAAAATCACTGTGTCGGGGTTTGCACTCAACTATGCCACGCCCGGCGGACTCATGGGGGGCGAGCCCTATCGCATCATGGAACTGGCACCGCGCATCGGCACAGAACGGGCCTCGTCGTCGGTCATTCTCTACGCTATGACCCACATATTCAGCCACTTCTGGTTCTGGCTGCTGTCGGTGGCATTGTTTGTCACCACGCAGCACATGGGGCTGGCTATGGGCGTGCTGATGGCTGCCATCGCAGCCTTCTGCCTGCTGGGCATCTGGTTTTTTGTGGCCGGATACCGCAAGGGACTGGCCTGCCGGGTCATGAACCTGCTCGGGCACATGCCGCTCGTGAAGAAGTGGGCGGCTCCCTTTGTGGAACGCCACCGGCAGCAGCTCGACACCATCGACAGCCAGATAGCTGCGCTCCACAGTCAGGCGCCGCGCCGCTTCGTGGGGGCTGTGCTCCTCGAACTGGCATGCCGCATCTGCTCGGCACTCGAGATATTCTTCGTGCTGCTGGTGCTCATGCCCAGCGTCAACTATGTCAACTGTGTGCTGGTGCTCGCCTTCACCTCGCTCTTTGCCAACCTGCTCTTCTTCATGCCTCTGCAACTGGGAGGGCGCGAAGGCGGATTCCTCATGTCCACGGCATCGCTCGGCATCAGCACCGGAGCAGGCATCTTCGTGGCACTCATCGTGCGCATGCGCGAATTGGTGTGGACGGGCATCGGACTGCTGCTCATCAAGCTGGGCAAACATACTGAGAAATGAAAAAAACGCGCCATGCTGACGGCCGTTAACGGGAAAATGTGTAATTTTGTCAATCAATGAATACCTCTGAACTGCAAAAGATAAAACAGCGCTACAACATCGTGGGTAACAGCGAGGGACTCACCCATGCCCTCGATGTGGCCCTGCAGGTGGCTCCCACCGACCTCAGCGTGCTCATCGTGGGCGAGAGTGGAGTGGGTAAGGAGATAGTGCCGCGACTCATACACGACAACTCACCGCGGCGCCGCGAACGCTACTTCGCCATCAACTGCGGGTCTATACCCGAGGGCACCATCGACAGCGAACTCTTCGGACACGAGAAGGGGGCCTACACGGGAGCCGTGGGAGAGAGCGAGGGATATTTCGGTGTGGCCAACAAGGGCACCATCTTCCTCGATGAGGTGGGCGAACTGCCTGTGGCTACACAGGCGCGGTTGCTGCGCGTGCTCGAGACGGGAGAGTATATCCGTGTGGGCGGCCAGGAGATACGGCGCACTGACGTGCGCATCGTGGCAGCCACCAATGTCAACATGCGTAAGGCGGTCTCTGAGGGGCGCTTCCGCGAGGACCTCTACTACCGCCTCAATACCATCCCCATACAGATGCCGCCGCTGCGCGACCGCGGCGACGACATCCTGCTGCTGTTCCGCCTCTTTGCCATGCAGATGGCAGAGAAGTACCGGTTGCCCAAAATCACCCTCAGCGATGAGGCCAAGAGCCTGATGCTCCACTATAAATGGCCGGGCAACGTGCGTCAGCTCAAGAACATCACCGAACAGATGTCGGTGCTCAGCCAGCAGCGAGAGATCGACGGCGCCACACTGCGCCAGTTTATCCCCCAAGATCCTGAGAGCACCTCGCTGGCTACGGTGGAAAAGGGCGGGCAACACTCCTATGAGAGCGAACGCGAGATCCTCTATAAGATCCTTTATGAGCTGCGCGGCAACATCTCTGACCTGAGACGCGATATGGCCTCGCTGCGCAAGCAGATGGATGAGGCTAGCAGCCTGCAGGCGGCAGCCGACGAACACTATCACGCCGGATTTATCAGTACTGCCAAGACCTCCGTGCCTGCTGTGCCTGCTCACGCTGACTCCATCGCCGCATATCCCGCCTCGGCTGAGGATGCCGTGGCCGAGGAGATAAAGGCGGAGCCCGAGAGCCTCAATCTGAACGACCTCGGACGGCAGATGGTGGAGAAAGCGCTTGAGCGAAACGACGGCAACCGAAAGAAAGCGGCACAGGAACTGGGCATCTCCGACCGTACGCTCTACAGGCGCCTGCACCAGTATGGGCTCGACAAGAAGTGAAGCCCGCAAAATCACGCACGACAAGGAATGTGCCGTGCCGACAAACGACGAAAAGTGAAGCAAAAATGAAACGCATACTGTCATACCTCGCTATCGCCATGGTGATGGTCGTCACAGCGTGCAGCGTCAGCTACAAGTTCAATGGCGCCAGCATCGACTACACCACCACCAAGACCATACAGATAGCCGACTTCCCCATCCGCAGCAGCTACGTGTGGGGACCGATGGCGCCTATCTTCAATAACCAGCTCAAGGATATCTTTGCCAACCACACCCGGCTGAGGCAGGTCAAGCGAGGCGGAGACCTCGTCATAGAGGGCGAAATCACACAGTACTCGCAGCGCAACAAGTCGGTGTCGAGTGAGGGATACTCGGCACAAACCGAACTCTCCATCACGATCAACGTGAGGTTTACCAACAACAATAACCACAACGAAGACTTTGAGCGCACCTTCACCGCATCGAAGAGCTACGACACCACAAGCAGCCTGAGCAGCGTGCAGGAAGAGCTCGTCACGCAGATGTGCAAGGACCTCACCGAGCAGATATTCAATGCCACCGTGGCCAACTGGTAAATGTCGGCCGGCAGCACACGCGACACCTATTTATATATAATAACCTCTCAACACCATTCACGCACATGGACATAGCGCAACTCATAAGACAGCCTGAACTGCTCGACCGCGAGACCCTCTACGATCTGCGCAGCCTGCTGGCGCTCTATCCATACTACCAGACGGCGCGCCTGTTGCTGCTGCAGAACCTCTATCTGCTGCACGACCCCACATTCGACGAAGAACTGCGCCGCGCTGCGGTCTACATCACTGACCGCCGCGTGCTCTTTGCTCTCGTGGAGGCCGCTCACTACCAGATGAAGCACGCCGACACACCCCAGCAGACCGGCCGGCAGACCGGCGAAGACCGCACCATATCGCTCATCGACACCTTCCTGTCGACCATCCCCGACACGCCCGACGACGAACAGCCCGACGAAAAGCCTCGCAGAAAGCCTACAGCCGCCGATGCCACCGTCGACTATGTGGCCTATCTGCTGCAGGCCGATGACGAGGAGCATGGCGAACATGCTGACACGCCGCAGCTGAAAGGACAGGATTTGATAGATAATTTCATAAATAATGAGACCGGAAGGATAAAGCTGAATGCCGATGCAGCGCCCGTCGCCGACCAACCCGCAGACAGCGCGGCAGACGGCAAAAGCACCGAAGAAAGCTATTTTACAGAGACTTTGGCTAAAATTTATATCAAACAAGGCAGATATAACAAGGCTCTTGAAATAATTCAGCGATTATATTTGAATTATCCGAAAAAAAATGCTTACTTTGCAGACCAAATCCGTTTCTTGGAAAAACTGATATTAAACAATAAAAACAATAAGTAAAGAATTATGTACACATTATTCGTAATTTTCATCCTCCTGGTGTCGCTGCTGATGATCGGCGTCGTGCTTATCCAGGAGTCGAAGGGTGGAGGACTTGCCAGCAACTTCTCTTCATCCAACTCTATCATGGGCGTGCGCAAGACTACCGCCTTCGTTGAGAAGGCTACATGGGGACTCGCTGCCGCTATGGTGCTCATGAGCATCGTTTGCGCCTACACAGCACCGCAGTCGGTCGCTGAGCAGAGCGTGCTCGAGCAGACTGCCACCGAGACGCAGACCACCAACCCCACCAACACACAGGGTTTCCAGGCTGGTCAGCAGGGCGCAGCACAGAAGGCCGCTCCCGCACAGGGACAGCAGCAGGGTGCTGCTCAGCAGGGCCAGCAGGGTGCCGCACAGGCTCCCGCAACACAAAAATAAGCCCAAAAATGAAAAAAGTCGGGGATTTGTTTGGCAGTGTCAGATAAATCCCTTACCTTTGCACTCGCTTTAAGACAATAAGGCAACCGTTAACACGGTGGGTGTAGTTCAGTTGGTTAGAGCGTCAGATTGTGGTTCTGAATGTCGTGGGTTCGAGTCCCACCATCCACCCTTAAAGGAAGTCCCTTGCAGACATTAGGTTTGCAAGGGATTTTTTGTTCTGGGAGGCTAGGCCCGCTTCATTGGCAGGACTGGTAAT
This sequence comes from Bacteroidaceae bacterium, assembly GCA_963592505.1. GTDB lineage: Bacteria > Bacteroidota > Bacteroidia > Bacteroidales > Bacteroidaceae > Prevotella. The sequence goes on along the minus strand of CAVAXH010000045.1, from coordinate 3,876 downwards.
GGTTGCGGCGTGTGCGCGTCTCTTCGACGGTGTGCGGCATAATCATGTCAGGCGGCCACGCCAAGGGGTGGGGTAGGTTGGATTTGCTGCAAAAGGATGCCGGAGGAATCGCGCCTGACGCAAAAAGCGAAAAAACAGAGTCAAACGCTTGCCGCATTCGGTAAAAAGACGTAACTTTGCAGAACAAAACGTTTTATTCAGCGTGAAAATAATAAAAGTGCTCCAAGCCCTTGAACAATTCGCGCCTCTGCCCCTGCAGGAAGACTATGACAATGCCGGCCTGCAGATCGGATTAACAGATGCGGAAGTCTCAGGGGCTTTATTGTGTCTTGACGTCACCGACGACGTGGTGGACGAGGCCATCAACCTGGGCTGCAACCTCATTGTGGCGCACCATCCGCTCATCTTCCGCAAACTGAGCCGGATAACCGGTGAAGACTGCGTGCAGCGCACGGTGATGAAAGCCATCGAGAACCATATCTGCATCATCGCTATGCACACCAACATGGACAGTGCTGAGGGAGGGGTCAACTATAAGATCGCCGAGAAGATAGGCCTCCACGATGTGCACTTCATCGGGCGACAGCACACCGCCGATGGTGTCAGTGGGGGAGAGGGCGTGATGGGCACGCTCAGCGAGCCTGTGGCGGCCGCCGACTTCATCGACATGCTGAAGCGCGTGTTTGATGTCGACTGCGTGATGGCCAACCAGCTGCTGCACCGCCCCATAAGCACGGTGGCGCTCTGTGGCGGAGCTGGCGACTTCATGCTGCCCGAGGCCGCACGTCTGAAGGCTGATGCCTTCGTCACGGGAGAGATGCATTACCATCAGTACTTCGGATACGAACAGCGGTTGCAGATAGCCGTCATCGGACACTACCAGAGCGAGCAGTTCACCAACGAGATCTTCCGCGACATCATCCAAGGTGCTTGTCCCGGCGTGCGCTGCCATCTCACGCAAATCAATACAAATCCAATCATATACATCTGAACATTATGACTGTAAAGAAAGAACTGCCCACGGAGTTGACCGTGGAGGAGAAACTCAAAGCACTCTTCGAGCTGCAGGCAACCCTCTCCAGCATCGACGAGAAGCGCGCACTGCGCGGAGAACTGCCGCTCGAGGTGAGCGACCTCGAAGACGAGATCGCCGGCCTCACCACGCGCGTCGAGAAGATGGAGACGGAGATCGCCACCTTCCAGACCGCCGTGGCACAGAAGCGCAACGAGATTGAGCAGGCACAGGCCAGCGTGGAGCGCTACAAGCAGCAGCTCGATGAGGTCCGCAACAACCGCGAGTACGACACGCTCTCAAAGGAGATAGAGTATCAGGAACTTGAGATTGAACTCTGCAACAAGAAGATCCGTGAGGCCAGCCAGCAGGTCAACGGCCGCAAGGAGGATCTTGTCAAGGTGCAGGCTGCCATCAGCGAGCGCCAGAAAGACCTTGAGATGAAGCGCAGCGAGCTCGATGAGATTATGCAGGAGACCCGCGACGAAGAGGAGAAGCTCAAGGCCAAGGCCAAGGAGCTCGAGGAGCGCATCGCTTCTGTTGATGCACGTCTGCTCAGCAGCTTCAAGCGCATACGCAAGGGTGCCCGCAATGGTCTGGGTATCGTCTATGAGCACAGAGATGCCTGCGGCGGATGTTTCAACAAGATCCCGCCCCAGCGTCAGCTTGACATCAAGATGCACAAGAAGATCATCGTCTGCGAATACTGCGGCCGTATCCTTGTGGACCGCGAACTGGCCGGTGTGAAGGTTGAGATCGAAGAAGAGAAGAAGCCTAAGCGCAAGACTACGCGCCGCACCAAGAAGGCTGACGAGGCCGAGGCTGAATAAATCACGCTCTGCGCTAAACGTGCGCCGTCGGCATTTCGCGCCCACGCGCCGTCGTCGCCTCACGTCCCGCGCGCCGTCGCTTCGCGCCCACGTACGTCATTGTCTCACGTCCCCGCCTACCTTGTTATATGAGAGGTGTTGCGGCTGTGGACCTATGCGAAGTGCGGGTGAACGCAATACTCCATTTTTTTGTATAGCCCGGAATTGCTTGATGCAGTTCCGGGCTGTTTTGTATATGTTCGGTCGAAGGATATGCCGTGTGGTATCTTGCACGATATAACGTGAGTGCTATGGGGTAACGTGTGCGCAGATTATGTTATATTGTGTCGTATAATTTGTGTCGTATATCGTGTGCGATACGAGATGGTTCGCGTGTGGTTTATGGCATATCTTGGCATATATCTTTCGTTATATTACGTGTGCTGTAACACATGATGGTTTGCGAGTATGCGAGTGTATCTTATGATATGTTTCATGTATGGTTTATGATATAGATCGTAATATGTATTACGTGGTGGTAGTGTGGTGCTGCATGGTGCGGTCTGAATGCTTTCGTGATATACTGCATGATGTATTCCATATGACGCTTGTGTTGCAGCTTGTGTTATATTCCGTTTGCGGTTTATATTATGTTTTATGATATACTGCGTATAATACTTGTAGTATGTCTTGTGATGTAACGTGTGCGGCCTCAGTGTGCATCTTATAATATATACCGTACAGCCTTGGTGTTGCACCTTATAATATATACCGTACAGTCTTTCGTTAGTCCTTACAATATACATCGTGGTGCCTTTTGGTTATCTATTATGATATATTTCGTACGGCTTTTGTGTGATGCCTTACAGGGCGTTACGCTTATATTATACAAAACATGCCACGATATATTCCGTATGGCATATCGTGGCATGTAATATATGACGTAGTGTGTGGTGTATAGCGAGATGGCTCTGTTTATCTTAAACCTCTTGATTTCCAAATAGTTGCCTTTGCTGCATTGATCTCTTGCAGTCGTTTTTCGGCTGCAAGTCTGACGTCTTCGCCGAGTGATGCAACGCGGTCGGGATGGTTCTGTAAAGCTAGCCTGCGATAGGTCTTTTTCAGTTCGTCGTTGGTGCATTGCGGGCTCACTCCAAACACCTTGTAGGCTGCGTCGAGACTTGTGCCGGCATCCTTCAAGTTGAGCATGCGGTCCACCTCTTCGGTGCTCAGTCCGAGCCCCACGGCGCATCGCTTCAGTGCATCCACTTCTGTCTTGTCGACCACACCATCTGCCTGCGCTATCATTGACAGAAAGTGGAGCAGTTGCACGCGCTGTTCATCGCTAAGTGCGTACCGCAACTGTTGGCAGCATTTCATCACTGTGTCACTATAGGCGGCGGTTCCCATCTGTTTTTGTTGCTCAAAAAGGCGTAGCAGAATCTGCTCGCCGTCGTTCACCGCAGCTTCGCCAAAATTGGTGCGTAGCCATTGTCTCACCATGTTCATTTCCGAGTGCATGATTTTGCCGTCTGCACTGATGATGTAGGAAGCAAGCACAAGCAGTGAGAAACGGAATGTGCCCTGTTGCGCAGTCTGCTCGTTGCGGTATGACGAGTTGTTGCTGCGTTCGTAGGAGGAACCGCCGGTCTCGACGCTGTCGTCTGTCTGTACGCTGCGATCGAATATCGCACCCAGCACAAAACCGGCCAGTGCGCCCAGCGGACCACCCATCTGGAGGCCGATGAAGCCTCCGATCCATTTACCTAAAGCCATAATCTGAATGTTTCTGTTGTTGACAGGCCACCCGGAGGCGGCCGTTGATGGTGCAAATTTAACAAAAAAACTGTCTAAACGCCCCCTCTTTTGGTGGATTTTCACTACCTTTGCCGCAAATTAACCATCATTTTTACAGCACATTATGAACATTGCAATTGCTTTTGTCCTGTTTCTGGCTGTGGCCCTGCTCCTTTGGGGCATTGCCGAGGCCCATTACAAGGACTTCCATTATGAGGAAGACAAGCCTCATCACCCCGATCCCACACAGACTCCTGG
>CAVAXH010000044.1:13781-16943 GCA_963592505.1 Bacteroidaceae bacterium | reverse complement strand
AAGGCATGGCAAAAGTATCATTGTATAATTGCAGTCTGCAGTTCATCTCCCACCAAACCGACAAGGTGTCTTATCTGGAAGGCATCCATGCCGCACTGACGGGACTCTGTCCGTGGATACAGCTCCGCATGAAAGGAGCTACCGACGACGAGGTACGTCAGGTGGCGTGGAAAGTGAAGGAATGGTGCAGATTCATGAACGCCACCTTCATCATCGACGACCGCGTGAACCTCGTGAAAGAAGTGGGAGCCGACGGGGTGCATCTCGGCAAAAAAGACATGTCCATATCTGAGGCACGCCGGATACTGGGAGATGACTTCATCATCGGTGGCACCGCCAACACCTTCGAGGATGTCAAGGCCCATTACGAAGCGGGAGCCGACTACATCGGCTGCGGACCGTTCCGCTTTACCACCACCAAAGAGAAGCTTTCCCCCATCCTCGGACTGGAAGGCTACCGTCATATCGTAGGCGAGATGAAGGCTCACCACATCGACCTGCCCATTGTAGCCATCGGCGGCATCACGAAAGAAGACATCCCCGACATAATGCAGACCGGCGTGTCGGGCATAGCCCTGAGCGGCAGCATCATCAATGCCAAAGATCCGGCAGCAGAGACGCACGACATTCTGAACATCATAGAAGAAACAACGAAATACAGCATATAAAAACAAACGAACCAATGGAAAAACTGACAATCGCAGGCAGAGAGTTCAACTCCCGCCTATTCCTGGGAACAGGAAAGTTCAACAACAACAATCTCATGGCACAAGCCATCGCAGCCTCGGAGACAGAGATGGTCACCGTGGCCATGAAACGTATCGAACTGGAAGACAAGGATGACGACCTTCTTTCGCATGTCATGCAGAACCCCAACATCCAGCTGCTCCCCAACACCAGTGGCGTGCGCAATGCCGAGGAGGCCGTGTTTGCCGCCCAGATGGCCCGTGAGGCTTTCGGCACCAATTGGCTCAAACTCGAAATACATCCTGACCCGCGCTATCTCTTGCCCGACTCCGTAGAGACCCTGAAGGCAACCGAAGAGTTGGTAAAACTCGGTTTTGTGGTATTGCCTTATTGCCAGGCTGACCCTACCCTCTGCAAGCACCTGGAGGAGGCTGGAGCTGCCACCGTCATGCCACTGGCAGCACCCATCGGCACCAACAAGGGTCTCCGCATGAAAGACTTCCTGCAGATCATCATCGAGCAAGCCACCGTACCTGTGGTGGTAGACGCCGGCATCGGTGCCCCCAGCCACGCCGCCGAAGCCATGGAGATGGGAGCCAGCGCCTGTCTCGTCAACACCGCCATCGCCGTGGCCGGCAACCCCGTGGAAATGGCAAAGGCTTTCAAGGAAGCCGTCGTCTGCGGCCGTCGTGCCTACGAAGCAGGACTGGGCTCAATCAGCGACTGCGCCGAGGCCAGTTCGCCACTCACCGCTTTCCTCAACAACTAATTTTCCCGGAAACCATGCCAAACGACAACAAAGCCTACGCCAAGCGAGAAAAAACGTACATGAAGGGGAAACTCTTCCCGGCGATTTCTGTCGGTATGACAAAAGTCAACCTCACGCCTACTGTAGTGAAGGACGACCGCGGCATACCGCACACCGAGCCCAATGCTCCGGTATATATCTACGACACGAGCGGACCTTACAGTGACCCCAACTACCAGGTGGACTTGAAGAAAGGACTGCCACGCTTGCGCGAACAATGGATCATCGACCGGGGCGACACGGAGCAGTTGACGGAGATAACAAGCGAGTATGGCAAGATGCGCCTCGCCGACCATCGTCTCGACCAGCTGCGCTTCGAGCACATCCGGCTCCCGCGCCGCGCCAAAGCCGGCAAGCACATCACCCAGATGGCATACGCCAAGGCGGGCATCATCACGCCCGAAATGGAATATGTGGCTATCCGTGAGAACATGAACTGCGAGGAACTGGGCATCAAGAGCCATATCACCCCCGAATTTGTGCGCAACGAGATAGCCCGGGGCCGTGCTGCTCTCCCGGCCAACATCAACCACCCCGAAAGCGAACCGATGATCATTGGCCGCAACTTCCTTGTAAAAATCAATACCAACATCGGCAACTCGGCCACTACCTCCAGCATAGAAGAGGAGGTGGACAAGGCGGTATGGTCGTGCAAATGGGGAGGCGACACTCTGATGGACCTCTCCACGGGCGACAACATCCACGAAACCCGCGAGTGGATCGTGCGCAACTGTCCTGTGCCCGTTGGCACCGTACCCATCTACCAGGCTCTGGAAAAGGTGAACGGCAAGGTGGAAGACTTGAGCTGGGAAATCTACAAGGACACACTCATCGAACAGTGTGAGCAGGGTGTAGACTACTTCACCATCCACGCCGGCATCCGCCGCCACAATGTCCACCTGGCCGACAAGCGTCTCTGCGGCATCGTGAGCCGTGGCGGCAGCATCATGAGCAAGTGGTGCCTGATACACGACCGGGAGAGTTTCCTCTACGAGCATTTCGATGACATCTGCGACATCGTGGCGCAATACGACGTTGCCCTTTCCCTTGGAGACGGTCTGCGTCCCGGCTGTATCGCCGACGCCAACGACGAGGCCCAGTTTGCCGAACTCGACACCATGGGCGAACTTGTCACCCGTGCCTGGGACAAAAACGTACAGGCTTTCATCGAAGGTCCCGGACACGTGCCTCTGCAGAAAATAAAGGAGAACATGGAGCGGCAGCTCGACCACTGCCACGAGGCTCCTTTCTACACCCTCGGTCCGCTCGTCACCGACATCGCACCGGGCTACGACCACATCACCTCTGCCATCGGCGGTGCACAGATAGCCTGGCTCGGTACGGCCATGCTCTGCTACGTGACGCCCAAGGAGCACTTGGCCTTGCCCAACAAGCAAGATGTGCGCACGGGTGTCGTGACCTATAAGATTGCAGCACATGCTGCCGATCTGGCGAAAGGCCATCCCGGAGCAACCATACGTGACAACGCCTTGTCAAAAGCCCGATTCGACTTCCGCTGGCGCGACCAGTTCCACCTCTCGCTCGACCCGGAACTGGCCCTGCAATACTTCGAAGAGGCAGGCCATACCGACGGCGAATACTGCACGATGTGCGGTCCCAACTTCTGTGCAGCCAAGCTGACCCACGACTTGAGAAGATACAAGAAC
>CAVAXH010000044.1:0-13695 GCA_963592505.1 Bacteroidaceae bacterium | reverse complement strand
TGCTGGTAGGCGTCGGAGGACTCGGCTGTCCTATCGCCACCTACCTTACAGGTGCCGGTATCGGAACGCTAGGTCTCATCGACGACGATGTGGTCAGCCTTACCAATTTCCATCGGCAGGTGCTTTACTCAGAGCATGAAGTGGGGCTGCCGAAGGCCGAATGTGCCAAGCGTCGGCTTCGCGCACTCAACCACGAGGTCAACATCATAGCCTACAACGAACGGCTGACCCTACAGAACGCTGAAGCCATCATCAGCCAGTACGACCTGGTCATAGACGGCATGGACAACTTCGCCACCCGCTTCATCGTCAGTGACGCCTGCACGAAACTGGGGAAGCCGTATGTCTATGGTGCCATCCGGGGACTGGAAGGGCAAGTGGCCGTACTCTGCCGCCGCACCTATCGCACACTGTTCCCCGACGAAGCGGCAACGCTGCAGATGCCACACCCAGGCAAGCAAGTGCTCGGCACGACGCCTGCCATCGTGGGAAGCGTGGAGGCGACGCAAGCCCTCATGCTCATAGCAGGATTCGGCGAACCACTCATCGACCGACTGTGGACCGTCAACCTCGCAACCATGCAGACCTTCATCATTCAGCTATAGCAGGAACAAAAAAGAGAGACGGCAACTTTCCGTCAGAACAAAACAAAAAGAAAACATGTTTTCAGACGAACTAAAGAAAATCAGTTGGCAGGAAACCACCGAGCGCATCGCTTCAATGACGGCCAACGATGTCGTACGGGCACTCAGAAAAGAGCACTGCGACGTCAACGACTTCATGGCCCTGCTCTCGCCTGCCGCCGAGCCGTACCTGGAAGAGATGGCACGGCTCTCCCGTAAATATACAGAAGAACGATTCGGCAAGACCATGTCGATGTTCATTCCGCTCTATATCACCAACGCCTGTTCCAACTCATGCGTCTATTGCGGTTTCCACCGCGAGAACCCTATGGCCCGCACCATACTCACCCCGGAACAGATAGAAAACGAATACAAGGCCATCAAGGAGCTGGCGCCCTTCGAGAGCATCCTGCTCGTCACAGGCGAACATCCTGCCAAGGCCGGCATACCTTACCTCGCCAAAGCCATCGACATAGCCAAGAAATACTTTTCCAATGTCAAGATAGAGGTGATGCCACTCTCGGCCGAGGACTATAGGACACTGGCCGGCCATGGCATGAACGGGGTCATCTGTTTTCAGGAAACCTACAACCGCGACCACTACAAGCTATACCACCCCAGAGGCATGAAGAGCAAGTTTGAGTGGCGTTGCGACGGGTTCGACCGCATGGGACAGGCGGGCGTACACTCCATAGGCATGGGGGTACTCATCGGACTGGAAAAGGACTGGCGTACCGACGTGGTAATGATGGCATACCATCTGCGCTATCTCCAGAAGCACTATTGGCGCACCAAGTACAGCGTCAACTTCCCACGCATGCGCCCGGCACAGAACGAGGGGTTCCATCCCAACTGTTTCATGACGGACAGAGAACTGGCACAGGCTACCTTCGCCATGCGCATCTTCGACCACGACGTGGATATATCCTACTCCACGCGCGAGCCAGCCCTTATCCGCGACAACATGGCCACGCTGGGTGTCACCACCATGTCTGCCGAGTCAAAGGTCAATCCCGGTGGCTACCACACTTATCCACAAGCCCTGGAACAGTTTACGGTGAGCGACGGGCGCACCGCCAAGGTCATCAATGCACGACTGAAGGAGCTGGGGCGTGAACCCGTCTGGAAAGACTGGGATGCCTCCTTCGACCTGTTTGGAAAACTGAAAAGACAATGACCATCGTAATAACCCTCCCCTACTTTTTTGATGGAGAAGCTGAACAAATCGTTCAACTTCTCCATTCCGCCATCGACCTCGTCCACATACGCAAACCCGAGGCAACCGAAGAAGAGGTGGAAAAACTCATCATGCAGATTCCGTCGGAATACTACGGCCGGTTGGTTCTGCACGACCACCACAGTCTGGCCGTCAGACATCACCTCCATGGCGTGCACCTCAACCGTCGCAATCCTCTGCCGCCCCAAGGGTGGAAAGGCAGCGTCAGCCGCAGTTGCCATACCCTGGAAGAGGTGAAGGAATGGAAAGAAAAATGCGACTACGTTTCGCTCTCGCCCATTTTCGACTCCATCTCCAAGCAGGGCTATCACGCTGCGTTTTCAGGTGAAGAACTGGCCAAGGCAAAAGAGGAAGGTGTCATCGACAAGAAAGTAATGGCCCTAGGGGGCGTCACCTTTCACCGCATCGATGAAGTGGTCCGCATGGGATTTGGCGGCGGTATGATTCTCGGAGACGCATGGAAGAACTTCAGCAAAAACCTGAGCGTGGAGGAGCTGCAGCCGGTCGCTCTCACGATTGCCGGTTCCGATTCATCAGCAGGTGCAGGCATCCAGCAAGACTTGAAGACCATGTCGGCCATCGGCATCTATGGAGCCACCGTCATCACGGCCGTCACCAGCCAAAACACGCTCGGCGTTTCTGCCGTTCTCCCCATGCCCCCCGAAACGGTTGCCTCGCAACTGGAAGCTGTGCTTTCCGACCTTAACGTGGCAGCCATCAAGATAGGCATGATTCCAAATGCCGGCATCGCCCACACCATTGCCTTGCAGATAGCGGCATACCAGGCGCAGCACCACTGTCAGGTCATCTGCGACCCAGTCATGATTTCCACCAGCGGCCGACGACTGATGGAAGAGAACTGCATCGATGCCGTCACCCAAGAATTGTTCCCCCTTTGCACACTTGTAACCCCCAATGTCCCGGAAGCGGAAAGTCTTTTGGGAAGGAAAGTCGAGAATGCGGAAGAGGACGGCATAGCCCTTGCTGAAATGTTGCACACCGCTGTCCTGATGAAAGGTGGACACCTGGAAGGAGACATCTGTGGTGAAGAACCACTTGCCATAGACTATCTTTGCTACCCCAATGGTTACACGGAGATGTATGAAACCCCAAAGATCGAGACCAACAATCTCCACGGCACTGGCTGCACCCTGTCGTCGGCCATCGCGTCATACCTGGTCAAAGGCCACCGGTTGCCATTAGCCATACAGCATGCCAAACGGTTTGTCACATCGGGTATCATCAAGGGCAAACACTGCCAAATCGGGAAAGGAAACGGCCCCCTCATCTTGTTTGACTGAGTATTCCACACAATATTGCCCTGCGGGCACAGATTGGAAAGTCAAGTAATGGGGCACCCCCTGCGGAAAAGCAAAAAACAAAATGGAGTGGGGCGGAATTTGCGGTGGGGTAGGCGAGAGAGCGGAATACGGGAATCGAACCCGCCTCCCAGGCTTGGGAAGCCCGTGCACTACCGATGTGCTAATTCCGCGTTGTAACGAATAAAAAATAGTGGTGGGGGACAATCGCCTTGGAGCCGATACTCGGACTCGAACCGAGGACCTACGCATTACGAATGCGTTGCTCTACCAACTGAGCCATATCGGCAAATGCGATGCAAAGGTATAACTTTCCTGTGAAACTTCCAAATAATCGGCCATTATTTTTTCCGGAAATTTAATTGTTAAAATAAAATGGTCTGTTCGCCCGGGAGCTAAACAAGCGTTAAGTGTTAAAATGAAAATGTTAAAATGGGATAAAGTAAAGCCCGATTGTGACACATTTACATTTTTTGCGCCTATATTTGCAGCCGTCAAAACGGAGAGCCCCCCAGCGCGGCCCCACCGACGACACATGCCGGCAAACACACGGCAACATGACAAGAACAAGACAAAAACAATAAAGAAAACACGAACAGTATGAAAAAGTACTCCAGTTATCTTATCGTAGGCTTCAGTGCCGTGGCACTGGCCTTCTCCACAGCCTCGTTCATCAGTGTGAAGGCTGCCACTGAGCACCCGGGCGCTGCGGCCCCCACAGGACAGCCCATAGACCTGACCTACGCCTCGCAGAAGGCGCTGCCCGCCGTGGTGCACATCAAGTATGTGCAAAACTCGAAGGTGCAGACCGTGGAGGTGCAGAGCGATCCGTTCTCCGACTTCTTCTCAGACCCCTTCGGCTTCTTCGGCACACCGCAGGGCGGCGGCAAGCAGAAGCGCCAGGTGCAGACACCTAAGAAGGAAGCCACAGGATCGGGCGTGATCATCAGCGCCGACGGATACATCGTGACCAACAACCACGTGGTGAGCGGCGCCGACGAGCTGACCGTCACCCTCGACGACAACCGCGAGTTCAACGCACGCATCATCGGCACCGATGCCACCACCGACCTCGCCCTCATCAAGGTCGACGGCAAGAACTTGCCCACGCTGCCCATCGGCGACTCCGACAAGCTGAAGGTGGGCGAGTGGGTCATCGCCGTGGGCAACCCCTTCGGCCTGAACAACACCGTGACGGCCGGCATCGTGTCGGCAAAGGCACGCGGCCTGGGCGGACAGGGCGACGGCCCCAGCATCTCGAGCTTCATACAGACCGACGCCGCCATCAACCCCGGCAACTCGGGAGGTGCGCTGGTCAACGCACAGGGTGAGCTGGTGGGCATCAACGCCATGCTCTACTCGCCCACAGGATCCTACACGGGCTACGGATTTGCCATCCCCACCACCATCATGAACAAGGTGGTCGACGACCTCAAGCAGTATGGCACCGTGCAGCGCGCTCTGCTCGGCGTGACAGGTGGCGACGTGCTCAACTACATCAACCAGCAGAAGGAAGCCGGCAAGGAGGTCGACCTCGGCACCAACAAGGGTGTGTATGTCGACAAGGTGGAAGACGGCAGCGCCGCCTCGGCAGCCGGTCTGGAGAAGGGCGACGTGATCATTGCCGCCGACGGCAAGGACATCAGCAAGATGGCCGAGCTGCAGGAGATCATCAGCGGCAAGCGTCCGGGCGACAAGATCAGCCTGACATGGCTCCACAACAAGAAGAAGATGCAGAAGACCGTCACCGTGAAGAACGCACAGGGCAATACCAACGTGGTGAAGACCGCCGACCTCGACGTGCTCGGCGCCAAGATCATACCCGTGGGCAACGACCTGAAGAAGCAGCTCGACATCAGCTACGGACTGCAGGTGAAAGACGTGAAGAGCGGCGCCATCAAGGATGCCGGCATCAGCGACGGCTTCATCATCCTCACCGCCAACGACAAGCAGATGAAGGAGATCGGCGATCTGCAGAAGGCCGTCAAGGAGGCCTCCACGAGCAAGAACCCCGTGCTCTTCATCACCGGCGTGTGGCCCTCGGGCAAGACCGACTACAAGGCCGTGAGGGTGGGCGAGTAATAGAAAAATAACGCCCGTGTCCTCATGCCCCACGGCATGACGCACCGACAGACGGCGGAACATCCCCGGGACCAAGGGGGGTGCTCCGCCATCTTTTTTTTCATGCCGCCTCTTTTTTTTCGGCGAAACAGGCGGCTGTTGCCACATCTTTTTAGTAATTTTGCATGTAAGGCGGCTACAGAGACAGCACGCCATGAAAACTAACTGCCGAAGACCTATCCATGAGACAACTGAAAATCATCAATATCATCACACCCAGAGACAGCGCGTCGCTGGAGATATACCTACAAGAGATAAGCCGCGAACCCCTCATCACCACCGAGGAAGAGGAGGAGCTGGCACGGCGCATACGCGGAGGCGACAAGAAAGCCCTCGAGCGCCTCATCAAGGCCAACCTGCGCTTTGTGGTGTCGGTGGCCAAACAGTATCAGAACCAAGGACTCTCGCTGCCCGACCTCATCAACGAGGGCAACGTGGGCCTCATCAAGGCCGCCGAGAAGTTCGACGAGACAAGGGGATTCAAGTTTATCTCCTACGCCGTGTGGTGGATACGCCAGAGCATACAGCAGGCACTGGCCGACCGGAGCCGCCTGGTGCGCCTGCCCGTGAACCAGGTGGGCACCGCCATCAGGATAAGGCGCGAGCAGAACCGCTTCGAGCAAGAGAACGGCCGCCTGCCCAACCTGGCCGAGCTGGGCGAGATGATGAACCTGCCCGAAGAGAAGATAAAGGACATGATGACCGCACGCGGCAAGTCGGTCTCCGTGGATGCCCCCATCGTGGGCGACGAAGACACCAGTCTGCTGGAGCTGCTGCCCAACGACAGCACCCCCACCACCGACAACCTGCTGGTGATGGAGTCGCTGAAGGAAGAGGTGGAGCGGTCGCTGGAGACGCTCGGACCGAGGGAGCGCTGCATCGTGGAGGCCTTCTTCGGCATAGGGCAGCCCGAGATGACGCTCGAGGAGATCGCCGAGAAGTATGGGCTGACACGCGAGCGCGTCAGACAGCTCAAGGAGCGCGCCATACGCCGCCTGCGCCACGACACGCACAGCCAGCGCCTGAAGGCTTATCTGGGATGAACGGCCGAACACACACATACACATATATATAACACATTCACACGTATAACAACAAACAAGGATAATGAATTTGAAGAAAACCATTCTGTCGCTCCTGCTCCTGCTCCTGTCGGCAGGTGCCGGTGCTGCGCTCAAGCCGAAGACGCTCTACATCTACGGCTTCGCGGCCTCGTTTAACGACTCCACCGTCTACTTCACCGACATACAGCAGGTGGACTCGGCTTATATGGACACCAAGACCAAGTTTCTCTATAGCCGCGAGAACTACTCGAGCCAGCTGCGCGCCTACCTCGAGCAGCTCGGCTTTGCCAATGCCACATGCGTCACGGGCTTTGCCACCACACGCAAGGAGGCCGAAAAGAAGTATCTGGCGCTCAGAAAACGATACCTCGAGGGCGGCAACTACAACATACACTATCTGAAGGCTCCCGACTTCGTCTATCAGCCCATCTCCGGACAGATAGAGACAAGCATGTAGGCGCTTATGGCACGCAAGGTCTACCATTTCTGCATTGCCGACTTTGACGTAGAGATGATCTTCGCCGACGACGGCATCAACACGGTGCACCTCGTCAGTTCGATGCTGCCCTTTGTCACTGCCGCCCCTGTCGACCGTGCACCGCTGCTCTTCAGCCTCACCGTAGACGACACGCTGCCGCCCGTGCCCAAGGCCGACAGGGAGCGCATACGCGATGTCGACACGGGCAACGGCCACACCCTGGTGGACCGGCTCACCGCCGGCGGCTACCAGTTTATCATGAAGAATGTGGCCGGCGCCGACTGCTGTCTGCTGCAGACCAATGCCGACTTCAGCCGTTTCAGCTGTGCGCTGCGGGGCTCCTACAACATGCGGGCGTTTGGACTCAACAGCGCCCTCATGATAGCCTTCGCCTATGCCGCCAGCCGCCACCAGACACTGCTGCTGCACGCCTCGCTGGTCAGACAAGACGGCTACGGATATGCCTTCGTGGCCAAGAGCGGCACCGGCAAGTCGACACAGGTGAGCATGTGGCTGCGCCATCTGCCCGGCTGCGACATGATGAACGACGACAACCCCATCGTCAGGATCATCGACGGACAGGCCTACATCTACGGCAGTCCGTGGAGCGGCAAGACCCCCTGCTACCGACGCGTGAAGGCACCGCTGGGCGCCGTGACCAACATCGTCAGAGACAAGGAGAACCGCGTGGAGCCGCTGGATGCCGTGCACGCCTTTGCTGCCCTGCTGCCCGCCTGCGCCTCCATGAAGTGGGACGAGGCCACCTACCGGCTCATCTGCAACACCATAGGGCGCGTGATAGAGTGTACGGGCATCTACGCCCTCCACTGTCTGCCCGACAAAGAATCTGCCATCGTATGCAACAACACCATAAAGGTCCGACCGCCACAGACCCCCACACGCTGAACGTGACCCGGCGCACCATCGCCAACGCGGTGCTGCTGCCCGAGATAGTGCGCATGCTCGACGAGGGCCACACCGTCACGATGCAGCTCCGCGGCGTGAGCATGCGGCCCTTCCTCGAGGACACCCGCGACAAGGCGCTGCTCGCCAAGGCCACCGCCCCCCGCGTGGGCGACCCCGTGCTGGCCGAGATACAGCCGGGCGTGTTTGTGCTCCACCGCCTCGTGGACATCAGCGGCGACGAGGCCACGCTGCTCGGCGACGGCAACCTCTGCTGCGAGCACTGCCGCATGCAGGACATACGCGGCGTGGCGCTGGGCTTCTACCGCAAGGGGCGCCCCACGCTCGACGCGGTCAGCGGCCGCAAGTGGCGCTGCTATTCGTGGATATGGACACGCCTGCGCCCGGTGCGCCGCTGGCTGCTGGCCGCCTACCGCAGGATATGGATGCCGCTCTTCGGAGCCATCTGAAAAGGCTGGTCCTTTTTATTGCACACCCCAAACATTATTAGTCTATTCAACACACAAAATATTCATGAAAACAAAACCAGGATTCTGCATACACAACATCTGTGGTGAAAACATGCTTGTGGCCGAAGGCCAGGAGAACATGGACTTCACCAACATCATCAGCATGAACGAGAGTTCGGCCTTCCTTTGGAACGAGGTGCAAGGCAAGGACTTCACGGTGGACGACCTGGCGCAGCTGCTCACCGACAACTATCAGATCGACGACAACACACCGCTGCCCCTTGAGACGGCGCTTGCCGACGCCCGTGAGATCGTCAGTCAGTGGAAGGGCTGCGGGATCATAGAGTAGCATGACCTAAGGTGTAGCGTCAGTAACCCAAGGTTTCGGATTTCCATTCTTTAGCGAGGCATTTCATGAACGCATCTTCGCCCCAGCAGGCATTGCAGCACCAGCGGCAGTTGCTCCAGATGGAGTATCAGGCCGAGAAGGAGGCGTTTCGCAAGCAGACCGAGCGCGTAGGCCTCGGCCGCAAGGTGAAACGCGGCGACGCGTGGTTTCCCGTGGCCGCCGGCCGCACCTACTACAACTCGCTCAACCAGCTGTGCCAGGAACTGACGCGCACCGCCGACCAGGACATCGAGCACAACTTCGAGTATGGCAAGCCCGTGATGTTCTGGACCGTCGGCGAGCCATCGCCTGCAGCCAACGACGGCATACGCTACTTCAACTTCACGGCCACCGTCTCGGTGGTCGACGGCGACCGCATGGTGGTCACCATGCCCGAAGGCCACGCGCTCGACGTGCAGGCCTGCCAGACACCCGTCGGTGTGGCCCTCTCGTTCGACGAGACCAGCTACCGCTGCATGTTTGAAGCCCTCGACCGCGTGATGCGTGCCACCACGGGGCGGCTGGCCTATCTGCGCGACCTGTTCTACACGGCTGCCGTGCCGCAGACGTTCGCCTTCGAGCCGATGCGCTTCCCGTGGCTCAACGCCACACAGCAGCAGGCCGTCAACGAGGTGCTGCGCGCCAAGGACGTGGCCGTGGTGCACGGACCGCCGGGCACCGGCAAGACCACCACCCTCGTGGAGGCCATCAACGAGACACTGATGCGCGAGAGCCAGGTGCTGGTGTGCGCACAGAGCAACATGGCCGTCGACTGGATCAGCGAGCGGCTCGTGGACCGCGGCATCAGGGTGCTGCGCATCGGCAACCCGTCGCGCGTCAACGACAAGATGCTCGGCTTCACCTATGAGCGGCAGTTTGAGGCCCATGCCGACTACCCGCAGCTGTGGGCCATACGCAAGGCCATGCGGCAGCTCCGGCAGAACCGCAAGGCGCACCGCGACACCTACCACCAGAAGATGGAACGGCTGAAGGCACGCGCCACCGAACTGGAACTGCGCATCATGGGCGACCTCTTCGGCCAGGCGCGTGTGGTGGCCTGCACGCTCGTGGGAGCCGCCAACCGGCTGCTCGACGGGCGGCGCTTCTCCACCCTGTTTATCGACGAGGCGGCACAGGCCCTTGAGGCGGCCTGCTGGATAGCCATACGCCGTGCCGGACGCGTGGTGCTCGCCGGCGACCACTGTCAGCTGCCGCCCACCGTGAAGTGTCTGGAGGCGCTGAAGGGCGGACTGGGGCTGACGCTCATGGAGCGCATCGTGGAGCGCAAGCCGCAGTGTGTGACGCTCCTGCAGGTGCAGTATCGCATGAACGACGACATCATGCGCTTCAGCTCACAGTGGTTCTACGGAGGCAAGGTGCAGACCGCCCCGCAGATCAGCCACCGCAGCATCCTCGACCTCGACCACCCCATAGCCTGGATCGACACGTCGCAGATAGCCGTAGGCCCCGACGAGCCTGCCTTCCGCGAGGAGTTTGTGGGCGAGAGCTTCGGTCGCGTCAACAAAGGCGAGGCACGGCTGACGCTCCTCACCCTCGAGCACTACCTCACGAAGATTGGCAAGCAGCGCGTGCTCGACGAGCACATCGACATTGGCGTCATCTCGCCCTACAGGGCACAGGTGCAGCATCTGCGCCACCTCATCAAGCAGCGGCCCTTCTTCAAGCCCTACCGTCATCTCATCACGGTCAACACCGTAGACGGGTTCCAGGGGCAGGAGCGCGACGTGATACTCATCTCGCTCGTCAGGGCCAACGATGACGGACAGATAGGCTTTCTGCGCGACCTGCGGCGCATGAACGTGGCCATCACCCGTGCACGCATGAAGCTCGTCATCCTCGGCGATGCCGCCACCATGGCCCGCCACCCGTTCTACAAGCGGCTCATCGACTACATACAGGTGCTGCGCAGTGGTCAACACACAGGCACGGCAGTGGCCGACGGCAGCGAAGAAAACCATTAACCCCACTGAAATCAATAAAAACAAACAATATGAAACACTTCTTTCTTACAATCGTTATGGCGCTGGCAGCCTTTGTGGGCATCCATGCCTCACACACCGTGACCAACGAGGGCGCATGGTGCTGGTTTGCCGATCCGCGCGCCATCCACTACGAGAACTCACAGGGCACCATCAATGCCAGCTATCTGGGCTACATCGACGTGCACGGCAACGTGAAGGCCACACAGATGGACTTCATCAACAACCGGCGCACGGAGGTGCTCATACGGTCGGCCTTCCAGCCCGACGACCACAACAACCCCACCTTCGTGGTGCTGCCCGACGAGCGTGTGATGATCTTCTACACGCGCCACACCGACGAGCCCAAAATCTGGTATCGCGTCTCGGTGCGCCCCGGCGACATCTCGCAGCTGGGTGAGGAGAAATACATCAGCGTGAAGAACAACACCACCTATCCCTCGCCCTTCATCCTCAGCGACGACCCCACACACATCTACCTCTGCTGGCGAGGCATCAACTGGCACCCCACCATGGCGCGCATCACCATGCCCGACGCCAACGATGATGTGACCGTCGACTTCGGGCCGCGGCAGATCGTGCAGTCGACCGGCGCACGCCCCTATGCCAAGTATCAGAGCAACGGCAAGGACAAGATCTATCTGACCTATACCACCGGCCACCCCGACAACGAGATGCCCAACTGGCTCTACTTCAACGTCATCGACATCAACCACGGCAACGGCCCCGTCCTCAAGGACATTAAGGGCAACACGCTCAAAAACGTGGCCGACGGCACCTTCAGCGTCAGCAAGACCGACAGCTACCTCAGCCAATACCCCTACACCGTGGTAGACCACACGGCCGGCGTGCGCAACTGGGTGTGGCAGATAGCCCTCGACGCTGAGGAGAACCCCGTCATTGCCTACACACACATCGACAACGCCAAGACCACCCACGTCTACCACTACGGACGGTGGACGGGCAGCGAATGGCGCGACACCTGGGTGCAGTTTGGCGGACATGCCTTCCACCAGAACTGGAACAAGACGGAGCGATGCTACAGCGGCGGCATGGCCCTCGACCCCGACAACATCAACGACCTCTATCTCTCCATCCCCACCACCAATGGAGCCTACAACAAAGACGGGGTCTACGAGATATGGAAATACACCGTGGCCGACGACGGCAACGTGACAGCTTCTGAACAGATGACACACAACTCGGCCAAGAACAACATGCGGCCGTTTGTGCTGCCCGGCTCGAAGAACAGCAAGATGCGACTGAGCTGGATGAACGGCGACTACTACTACTGGATGGTCAACAAAAACTATCCCAAGGGCTATCCCACCAGCATCGTCACCGACTATGACCTGCCGCAGCAGCCCGTCAACCTCAGCAAGAAGCAGACCGTCAGGAAGAGCGGCAGCAAGACCTTCTCGGTGGCCGCCACGCTCCACCGCGCGGAGAGCGACACCCAGGCTGCCGACCTCTTCACAAGCGACAACCTGACAGTGGGCATCAGTGCCGACTCGTGCCTCTTCGTGACCACAACCATCGACGGCAAGCAGACCACAACGAAGAGCGGCAACCTCTTCTGCACATCCGACAACTGGGCGCTCTACTCCAACGGCACCAACGGCGACAGCCACCTCACCACCATCACCGATGCCGTGGTGACCGTCACCTACGACGGCACGACGCTCTGCGTCTACCGCAACGAACTGCTCGAGCTCTGCCTGCCCTGTGAGGGACTGACGCTCGGCCAGGCACAGGCCGGCCGCATCACCACCTCGCTGCAGCAGTGGACACGCGCCCTCAACCAAGACGAGGTGGGGGCGCTCCGCAACAGTCTGATAGCCCAGCTGATCGCTGTCCCCGACACGGTGCGCACCGACCTGGTGCTGCCCCTGTCGGTGCAGGGACTGCAGGTGGCGTGGAGCAGCAGCAACGAGGCCGTCATCGCTGCCGACGGCCTCGTCAGCCTGCCCGACACTGACACGCAGGTGACGCTGACCGCCACGGTGGGCAGCGACACCCTGCAGTGGACGGTGACGGTGGCACCCCGTGATGTCGACAAGAACGTCTGCCTCTTCTACACCTTCGAGGAGGCTGACGTCAAGGCCGACGGCACCGTGGCCGACCACAGCGGCCACGGCCGCGACATGGCGCTCAAGGGGTCGGCCAAGGCCAACGGGGTGCTCGACCTCACGGCCAACAGTGCGGTGGCGTTCTCCACCAATGGCTACGGCCTGGCTCCCTCGGGCATCGTGGGTGCACTGCGCTCCTACACCTTCATGTTTGATGCCGCGCTCGACGGCCGCGACAAGCTGCCCCGCTTCTACGACTTTGGATCGGGGTCGGGCAACAGCGTGTTTCTGCGCCTCACCAACAACTACCACTACTCTGCCGGCAGCAAACTGGGCGGGGGCTCCACGCTGATGGTGGAGTCGCAGCAGGCCATGCCCCTCGGCGACACGGTGCACGTGGCCGTCACCTTCAACGCTGCCGACCACATGCTCTGCATCTATGCCAACGGCGAGTGTGTGGCGCAAGGCAACAAGGTGACCTATGAGCCGTGGCAACTGGTGGAGCAGGGCAGCGACACCCGCAACTACATCGGACGCACACAATGGTGGGACAACAACTCGGACAACGGCGACGTGGTGGGTTTCATCGACAACTTCCGCCTCTACGACATCGCGCTCACGCAAGACGAGATAAAGCGTGTGGCCTATGCCGACGACATCCACACTGTGCGCATCGACGAGACACCCGGACAGTGGTACACGCTTAGCGGTCAGCCCGTCAGCGCTTCGGATGCCAAGCACGGGGTGTATGTGGCCAAGGGCCGCAAGATCGCAAAACGGTAGACTTTTCCGGTCCCGGGGGAGAGAAAGAGAGACATCGGTTTACACCTTATTATATATATTGCATCGTCCGCAACACCTGTAATGTGGGTTTTGCGGATTGCTCGTTTTTATGGGCGGATCTGTTCGGTGCAGATCAGCCGTTTTTTCATGCAGTGCGTGAGCCGATGCGGGCTGAACTAACGGTCCACGACGCGGGCTGAACCAACGGTCGACGACGCGGGCTGAACCAATGGTCGACGA
>CAVAXH010000043.1:0-17183 GCA_963592505.1 Bacteroidaceae bacterium | reverse complement strand
TTCTATGCCTCTCTGATCTTTGCCTTGGCGCAGTATGTGTATTTCCGCTATCTCGACCACGGCCTGTTCATGTCGAACATTGCCGAGCAGGTCAATCTCCTCGACAAGTTCTATGCGCAGAACGGCATGCCCCAGACCAACCTCAAGGAGAGCCTGTCGCTCATGATGCAGCTCACCCCAGTGCAACTGGTGTTTACGTTCTTGATGCAGAACGTCTTCATCGGACTGCTGCTGAGCGCCCCCATCGCCTTTATTTGTAAGAAAACAAAAAGATAATATATGGACATTTCAGTTATAGTACCCCTGTTCAACGAAGAAGAGTCGTTGCCCGAGCTGCATGCGTGGATACAGCGTGTGATGAAGGCCAACGGGTTCACCTACGAGATAATCTTTGTCAACGACGGCTCCACCGACCGCTCGTGGGAGGTCATCGAGGGCCTGTCGGAAAAGGACCCGCAGGTCAAAGGCATCAAGTTTCGCCGCAACTACGGCAAAAGCCCTGCCCTCTACTGCGGATTCAAGAAGGCACAGGGCGATGTGGTGATAACGATGGATGCCGACCTGCAAGACTCTCCCGACGAGATACCCGAGCTCTACCGCATGATAAAGGAAGACGGCTTCGACCTCGTGTCGGGATACAAGCAGAACCGCAAGCAGGGCGACCCGCTCTCGAAGACCATCCCCACCAAACTCTTCAATGCCACGGCACGCAAGGTGAGCGGCATACACAATCTGCACGACTTCAACTGCGGCCTGAAGGCATACCGCCAGGATGTGGTGAAGAACATCGAGGTGTACGGAGAGATGCACCGTTACATACCGTATCTGGCCAAGAATGCCGGATTCGACAAGATTGGCGAGAAGCCTGTGCACCACCAGGCACGCAAGTTCGGCACATCGAAATTCATGGGCTGGAACCGCTTCTTCAACGGATATCTCGACCTCATCACCCTGTGGTTTCTGAGCAGCTTCGGGCGCAAGCCGATGCACGTATTCGGATTCCTCGGCACGCTCATGTTCATGATAGGCTTTGTTGCAGCCTTTGCGCTCGGCGCAGACAAGCTGTACAGTCTGGCATGCGGCATACCGCAGCGTCTCGTCACCGACTCGCCGTATTTCTACATCTCGCTCACGATGATGATGATAGGCACCCAGCTGTTTCTTGCCGGATTCCTCGGCGACCTGATAAGCCGTCAGAGCCCCAACCGCAACGATTACCAGATCGAGAAAACCATCTGACCAGTACAAGCAACAACCCCATACTCCCCGTTCGCTGTCTGCCCATGATCCAGAAACATCCACATGCGTCCCAGCACCGCACACAGTCGCTCACACCGTGGGGCGCCGTCGTGCTGCTGCTGGCCGTCGTGCTGCTGGCGGCCTGCTCGTCAGTAGACTGCCCGCTCAACAACACCGTCTATGCCAACTACAAGCTGGCCGGTGCTGTCACCACGTTGCCCGACACCCTGACCATCTCCACCACGCGTCGCGACGGCACCGACTCGGTGCTTGTCAACCACCAGGTCAACACCGACAGCTTCTCGCTGCCGATGAGCTATGCGCAGGCTGCCGACACGCTCTACGTGCAGACCAATTCGCTGGTCGACACCGTCAGGATTGAAAAGACCAACAGCCCCCATTTCGAGTCGGTCGACTGTGGTGTGGCCTATTTCCACATCATCACTGCCGTGCACCACACACGCCACGCCATCGACTCTATCGTCATCAACCACAAGGAAGTCAACTATGACGCCACACAACAGCATTTCCGCATCTATTTCAAGGAGTATCGTTTTTAGTCTGCTCCTGCTTCTGGCCGGTGCTGCCCACGCCCAGTCGGCGCGTAGCAAGGCGGCACTGGAGAAGTTGCGGCTCCAGCAGATCGACGACTCCATACCCTTCTTCCGTGGTGTGCAAGTCATGGTGGACCTGGTGGGCCCCATACAGAAGGCCGTGTCGGCCTACGGCCAGTATGAGGCCGGCGTGCGCGTCAACCTCAAGGACAAGTATTTCCCCGTGGTCGAGGTGGGCTATGGCAAGGCCGACCACACCGACGACGGCACGCAGACCAGCTACCGCACCTCGGCCCCCTACGGCAAGGTGGGCGTCGACTTCAACATCATGAAGAACCGCCACGATGACAACCGCGTCTATGTCGGCGTGCGCTATGCCTGCACCTATTTCAAGTGCGACATTGCCCACGACCCCGTCACCGACCCCGTGTGGGGCGGCGAGGCCCAATACACCACAGAAGGCATGAAGGCCAACTGCCACTGGATGGAGGCGCTTGCCGGCATCGATGCCAAGATCCTCGGTCCGTGGCGCCTCGGCTGGACGGTGCGCTACCGCCGCCGCCTCTCCTACGACAGTGGTGAGATGGGCAATGTGTGGTATGTGCCCGGCTACGGCAAGCAGGGCGCCTCGCGCATCAGCGGAACCTTCAACATCATTTACGAATTCTGACCTTCATCCCCGCATATCCTATGTCCAAGAAAAAGAAAGCCCTGTGGCAGGGCGCATTTCTGCTGTTGCTCGTCGTGGGCACCGTGCTCATCGTCAGACAGCAGCACACCATGCCCTATCAGCATAACGAAGGCTTTGTCTTCGGCACCGTCTACCACATCACCTACCAGAGCGACCGCGACCTGCAGCCGGCCATCGAAGCCGAGATGAAGAAGGTCGACGAGGCGCTCTCCACCTTCAACCCCAAGTCGGTCATATCGCGTGTCAACCGCAACGAACAGGTTGTCCTCAGCGACATGTTCACCGAGGTGTTCACGCTGGCGCAAACCATCTCCGACGACACTGACGGCGCCTTCGACATCACCGTGGCACCGCTCGTCAACGAGTGGGGCTTCGGGTTCAAGCAAGGCGTTGAGCCGACCGCACACGTCGTCGACTCGCTGCGCGCGCTGGTAGGCTACACGAAGGTGAAGCTCACCGGCGGGCATGTCGTGAAGAGCGACCCGCGCATCATGCTCGACTGCTCGGCCATCGCCAAAGGCTATGGCGTCGATGCGGTGGCGGCCTTCCTGAAGAAGCAGGGCATACAGAACTTCATGGTGGAGATTGGTGGCGAGGTGGTGACCTGCGGCATCAACGACCAGCGGTTGCCCTGGAAGATCGGGGTCACCAAGCCCGTCGACGACTCCACGCAGACCAACCGCGAGCTGCAGGCCGTGCTCAATGTGACCGACAAGGCAATGGCCACCAGCGGCAACTATCGCAACTTCTACTACAAGGGAGGCCGCAAGTATGCCCACACCATCGATCCCAAGACCGGCTATCCCGTGCAGCACAGCATCCTCTCGGCCACGGTGGTTGCCGACCGCTGCGCCGTGGCCGACGCCTATGCCACCTCATTCATGGTTATGGGACTCGAGGGTGCCCGCAAGACGCTGCAGCAGCACCCCGAGCTGATGGCTTATCTCATCTATGCCGACGAGAAAGGCAACAACAAGGTGTGGTATTCGCCGTCGATGGAGAGCAAGATCCTGGACAACCGGTAAAGCCCCTCGCCCTTAGCCTCTCATGGAACGGTTAGGTCTCTACGACAAGTTGTTGATGGTGCCCCTCTTCACGGGTATGGACAAGGACGAGCTGGAGCATATCGTCAGCAAGACCAAGTTTCTCTTTCGTAAGGTGGAGGCAGGCGACACGATCGTCCGCGAGGGCGACCGCAGCGGTGAGCTGCTGTTTCTGCTCGAAGGCAGCATGCTCGTGGAGACCTTCTCCGACGACCGCACCTACTCGGTGCTCGAAGAGGAAAACGGCTGCCACATCCTGCAGCCCGAGAGTGCCTACGGCCTGCACCAGCGCTTCACCCGGCATTATCGGGCCAACACGCTGTGCAGCCTTATCAGCCTCGACAAGAACGAGACCCAGCGGCTGACGTCCATGTCGCTCATCTTCCGGCTGAACCTCATGAACCTCATCTCCACCACCTTGCAGAAAGAGTACCGCAAGCCGTGGCGCCACACCCCCGCCAGTCTGCGGCAGCGGCTGGTGCGCTTCATGACCGACCGGTGCCGCATCCCCACGGGCCGGAAAATCTTCCGCATCAAGATGCGGTGCCTGGCCGACGAGGTCAACGACAACCGCCTTCACATATCGCAGTGCCTGCACGCCATGCAGGCGGAAGGGGTGGTGGTGCTGCGCCGCGGCTACATCGAGGTGCCCGCCCTCGAAGAGCTGCACTGACCAGCACCCCGCTGGCCGCGATAGTCGCACCTTCTCATAGCGGCCGTCCTTTTTTCACTTCGGTAGCGTTAAATATTGCTTATTGCAGTGCTCTTTTGCACGCTTTTTGTTATCTTTGCAGTAAGTATTGAGAGAATAAATCCTTTTAGATTATGACAGAGAGCCAACAGCGGAAGAATCCGTTTATGGAGCCATACGGAACGCCGCATGACACCGTTCCCTTCGACAAGATACGTTTTGAGGATTATGAGCCGGCCTTCATGGAAGGCATAAGGCGCGACAATGAGATTATCGACAAGATTGTCAACAATCCTGAAGCGCCCACGTTCGACAACACCATTGCCGTCACCGACGACAGCAAGGGCGAACACTACTATGACCTGCTCGACCGCGTGTCTAACGTGTTCTCATGCCTGATGAGTGCCGAGACCAACGACGACATGGAGGCGCTGGCCCAGAAGCTCAGTCCCATCCTCACCAAGCACGGCAACGATGTCATCCTCAACCCGCGTCTCTTCGAACGTGTGCGGCAGGTCTACGAACATCACCGCGACCTCACGCCCGAGGAGCAGATGCTGCTCGACAAGGAGTATGACGGTTTTGTGCGGAGCGGTGCACTGCTCGACGAAGCCGGCAAGGAGCAGTTGCGCAAGCTCACCGAGGAGGCCGGCCTGCTCACCTTGCAGTTCTCGCAAAACCTGCTGAAGGAAACCAAGGCCTACACCCTCCACATCACCGACAGCGCCGACCTCGCCGGTCTGCCCGAGACAGCCGTTGAGGCCGCTGCCGACAATGCCAAGGAGAAAGGGCTCGACGGATGGGTGTTCACCCTCGACTATGCCAGCTATTCGCCCTTCATGACCTATGCCGACCGCCGCGACCTCCGCCAGCAGCTCTATATGGCTCGCAACACGCAGTGCATACATGACGGCACCGACACCAACAACCTCGAGATATGCCAGCGGCTGGTGAACCTGCGCCGCGAACTGGCCCAGTTGCTGGGCTACGACACCTTTGCCGACTATGTGCTCAAGCACCGCATGGCCTCCACCTCCGCCAATGTCTACCGGCTGCTCAACGACCTGGTGGAAGCCTACAAGCCCACAGCCCTTGAGGAGCGCGACGCCATCGTGCAGAAAGCGCGTGAGGTCGAAGGCCCCGACTTTGAGATGATGCCGTGGGACATGCCCTACTATTCGCACAAACTGAAGATGGACCGCTACAACCTCGATGCCGAGATGTTGCGCCCTTACTTCCAGCTCGACAAGGTCATCGACGGCGTGTTCGGACTGGCCAACCGCCTCTACGGCATCACCTTCCGCGAAAACAAGGATATCCCCGTCTATCATCCCGACGTGAAAGCCTACGAGGTGTTTGATGCCGACGGATCGTATCTCGCCGTGTTCTACGCCGACTTCCATCCGCGCAAGGGCAAGCATGGCGGCGCGTGGATGACCGAGTTTCAGGAACAATGCATCACGCGCAGCGGCAAAAACGTCCGCCCGCATGCCAGCGTGGTGATGAACTTCACCAAGCCCACCGACACCAAGCCGGCTCTGCTCACGCTGGGCGAGGTGGAGACCTTCCTTCACGAGTTTGGCCATTCGCTTCACGGCATGTTTGCCAACACGCGTTTCCAGAGTCTCTCGGGCACCAACGTGTGGTGGGACTTCGTGGAGATGCCGTCGCAGTTTATGGAGAACTATGCCGTCGAGCGCGACTTCCTCCGCACGTTCGCCTTCCACTACCAGACGGGCGAACCCATCCCCGACGACCTCGTGCAGCGCATCATCGACAGCCGCAACTACAATGCGGCACAGGCCTGCCTGCGCCAGGTGAGCTTCGGGCTGCTCGACATGGCCTACTACACCCAGGCCACACCCTTCACCGACGACATCATGGCGTTTGAGAAGAAGGCGTGGGCACCGGCCATCATCGACCGCCAGCTGCCCGAGACGTGCATGACCACGCAGTTCTCCCACATCATGTCGGGAGGCTACGCTGCCGGCTACTACAGCTACAAGTGGGCCGAGGTGCTCGACGCCGACGCCTTCAGCGTGTTCAAGGCCAACGGCATCTTCGACCGCACCACGGCACAGCGCTTCCGCGACAACATCCTCTCCAAGGGTGGCACCGAGCACCCCATGACGCTCTACAAGCGCTTCAGGGGCCAGGAACCAACGATCGACGCATTACTCCAACGAAATGGCATCAAACGATAAACAACAGATGCTCGACGGGCGCTACCTGCGAATGGCGCTCATCTGGGCCGAGAACTCCTACTGTGTGCGCCGCAAGGTGGGCGCGCTGGTGGTGAAAGAGAAGATGATCATCAGCGACGGCTACAACGGCACGCCCAGCGGGTTTGAGAATGTCTGCGAGGACGACAACAACGTCACGAAGTCCTATGTGCTCCATGCCGAGGCCAACGCCATCACCAAACTGGCTCGGTCGAGCAACAACAGCGACGGAGCCACGCTCTACGTGACGGCTTCGCCCTGCATAGAGTGTTCGAAACTCATCATCCAGGCAGGCATCAAACGTGTGGTCTACGGCGAGCAGTACAGGCTTGCCGACGGCATACGTCTGCTCGAAAGGGCTGGCGTCGAAGTGATTTACCACGAGCTCGACCCGTCACAAACCTATAAAGGACAATAGCGCAAATGAAAAACGACAAGAAAAACAGATTCATGCCGTTGCTGATGGCTGTCAGCATGGTGGTGGGCATCGTCATAGGCTCGTTCTATGCCAACCACTTCTCGGGCAACCGTCTCACCATCATCAACAATGGCAGCAACCGCCTCAACAACCTGCTGCGCATCATCGACGACCAGTATGTCGACAAGGTCAACATCGACTCGCTCGTGGAGAACGCCATACCGCAGATCCTCGCCGAGCTCGACCCACACTCGGTCTACATCAGCGCCAAGGATGTGCAGACCACCAACGACGACCTCAACGGCTCGTTCTCGGGCGTGGGCATCGAGTTCACCATCCGCGAGGACACCATACACGTGCAGAACGTCATCAAGAACGGACCGGCCGAGAAGGCTGGCATCCTCGCCGGCGACAAGATCGTGTATGTCGACGGACAGAAGTTTGTGGGCAAGCAGGTCACCAACGATGAGGCCATGCACCGGCTGAAGGGCCCGCAGGGCTCGAAGGTGAAGATAGGCGTGCTGCGCTATGGCCACACCAAGCCCATCACCTGCGATGTGACACGTGGCGAGATCCCCACGAAGACCATCTCTGCCACCTATATGCTCGACGATGATACGGGATACATCAAGGTGAAGAAGTTTGGCGAGAAGACCTACCCCGAGTTGCTCATCGCTCTGGCCACGCTGGAGCAGCAGGGCTTCTCCAACCTCGTCATCGATCTGCGCGACAACGTGGGCGGATACCTGCAGAGCGCTGTGCAGATGGCCAACGAGTTCTTGCCCAACAAGAAACTGATCGTCTACACCGAAGGCCGCAAGTCGCCCCGCAAGGAGTATCGCTCCGACGGTCACGGTGCCTACCAGAACATACCGCTGGTGGTGCTCATCAACGAGGGCTCCGCCTCGTCGTCGGAGATCTTTGCCGGTGCCATGCAGGACAACGACCGGGCCACGATCATCGGCCGGCGCTCGTTTGGCAAGGGCCTGGTGCAGCAGCAGATCCCGTTCCCCGACGGCAGCATGATCCGCCTGACCATCGCACGCTACTTCACTCCCTCGGGACGCTGCATACAGAAGCCCTACACCAACGGCGAGGACCCCGACTACGAGCAGGACCTCATCTCGCGCTATGAGCACGGCGAGTTCTTCTCGCAAGACAGCATCAAGCACACGGGCAAGCCTTTCCACACAGGCAACGGCCGACTGGTCTATGGCGGCGGTGGCATCACCCCCGACATCTTTGTGCCCGAAGACACGTCGAACGTGACGTCCTACTACAAGCAGGCTGCCATGAGCGGACTGATCCTTCAGTTTGCCTTCAGCTACACCGACAACAACCGGCAGAAGATGAATGCCTTCCAGGAGATGCTCCAGCTGGCAGACTATCTGAAGAGGCAGAACACCGTGGAGCAGTTTGCCGTCTATGCCAACAACCACGGACTGAAGCGCCGCAATGTGCTGATCAAGAAGAGCCACACCCTGCTGGAGCGCTACATCAACAGCCGCATCATCTACAACATGCTCGATGAGCAGGCATGGACCGAATATCTCAACGAGGACGATCCCGTTATCACGTCGGCCCTGCGCATCATGCGCGCCGGCAGCGCCTTCCCCCAAGCACCCCAGAAGGCAAAGCAGAAGAAGTGATGTGCATGCCAGGCAAGGTCCTGGTGTGCCAGTGATAAAACAAGCATCCCATCCGTCCCGTTACGGGAGCCGGATGGGATGCTTGCTTTGCTACGGTTACGGGAACCGGCCGGTATGCTTGTTTTGGAAAAAACGGAAGCGCCGCCCGCCGCGGACAATCCTGCCCAGAAAAAGGCGTCAGTAGATGCGCACCTCGTTGATGATGTGCGAGCCGACGAAGTTGTTGAGGCGCGTTGCCAGTTGGGTCCGCATCATGCTCAGGTCCTGCCGCAATGCAGGGTTGACGATCTTCACATAGAGCACTTGGTTTTGTATGAACTTCTCGGCCGTGTATTGTGCCACGGTCTGTCCCACCACCTTGTCCCATGCGTCGACGAGGCGCCGCTGCAGCAGCGGTGTCTCGAGACCTTGTTGTCGCATAAACTGCGACAGCAAGTCGCTCAGCGGTTTCACGTCTTTTCTGAACATAGTGTTTGCTTCTGTTGTTTTTTCTTTCCGCCGCCTCACAGCGCGGTGAACACGCCGTCCGCCACGTCAAACAGGCGGTAGTCCTTGCCGCTGTGGGCCAGGATCTCGTTGAGGTGGTCGCGGTTGGTGTCGGTGATGAATATCTGGCCGAAGGCTCCCCCCGACACCAGATCGACGATGTTCTCCACACGCCGGGCATCCAGCTTGTCGAAGATGTCGTCGAGCAGCAGCAGCGGGGTGGTCTGCGATGCCGTGCGCTTCAGAAAGTCGAACTGCGCCAGCTTGAGCGCCATCACATAGGTCTTGGTCTGTCCCTGGCTGCCTTCGCGCTTCATGGGATAGCCGTTGACCAGCATCTCCAGGTCGTCGCGGTGTATGCCGTGCAGACTGTAGCCCACGGCAAGGTCCTTCGTCCTGTCGCGCTGTATGACCTCCAGCAGGTCGCCGCGCTGTCCGTGCGACACATAGCGCAGCGACACCTCTTCTTTCTCGCCCGATATCTTCTGGTAGATATGCTGGAACACCGGCACAAACTCTTCCACGAAGGCCGTGCGCTTAGCAAAGATCGTCGTGCCCTTCTGCGCCATCTCGCGCTCCCAGATGTCGAGTAGGGTAGGGTCGGCATCCTGCTCCATCTTCAGCAGGGCATTGCGCTGCTGCAGGGCTTTGTTGTAGGCGTTGAGCGCCTCGAGGTATGGCTTGTCATACTGCGAGATCACCATGTCCATCAGGCGCCGCCGCTCGTCGCCGCCGCCGTCCACGAGCAGTGTGTCGGCGGGCGAGACAAAGATGAGCGGCACCAGGCCAATGTGCTCCGAGTATCGCTTGTAGTCCTTCTTGTTGCGTCTGAAGTGTTTGCGTGTGCCGCGCTTCATGCCGGCATACACCGTCTCCGTGTCGCCGTTCTCCGTGTCGTAGGTGCCTTCGATGACAAAGAAGTCCTGGTCGTGGGTGATGACCTGGCTGTCTACGTTGGTGAAGCTCGAATGGCAAAACGACAGATAGTAGATGGCGTCGAGCAGGTTGGTCTTGCCCTCGCCGTTGTGGCCTATCAGGCAGTTGACGTTGGGCGAGAACGCCAGGTTGGCTGCCCGGATGTTTTTATAGTTGACGATGGATAATTGGTTGAGAATCATGGCAAGATGCTGACGGTGATGTGGCCCCCGGCCGTTCTGCCGAGACCACTAACACATGCAAAGTTACGGTTTTCGACCATGAAAAACGAAAAAAGAACGGAATAAATTTCAATATCTAAGATAAAAGTGCTAATTTTGCGCTTAATTATGGAAATAATAAAACAGTTAAAATAATGACAAACAAAAACGAAAACGCAACATTCGATGTAGCAGGAAAATCAGAAGTATTTTTCGCCAAGTATCGCAATGTTATTCTGGGCGTCATCGCTGCCGTCATCGTGATAGCAGCCGGATGGGCTTGTTACACCACCTTCGTCAGCGGTCCCCGTGCCGACAAGGCCAGCACTGCCTTGGCCCGCGGCCAGGAGCTCTTCAATGCCGAGCAGTTCGACAAGGCCCTCAATGGCGACGGTGCCGGTTATGCAGGCTTTGTGAAGATCGCCAGCGACTACAGCAGCACCGATGCCGGTAACCTGGCTAACCTCTATGCCGGCCTGTCCTACTACTATCTGGGCAAGACCAAGGAGGCTGTGACCTATCTCGAGAAGTATTCGCCTGCAGGCGATGCCATGGTGAGCCCTGCTGCCATCGCCGCCCTGGGCAATGCCTATGCAGCTGCCGGTCAGGTCGACAAGGCTGTGGCCAAGCTGAAGGATGCCGCCTCGAAGGCCGACAGCAAGTCGAAGGACGGTGCCAACAACAGCCTGTCGCCCACCTTCATGCTGCAGGCTGGTGTGCTGCTCGAGAGCCAGAACAAGACCAGCGAGGCACTGCAGGTCTATCAGGACATCAAGAAGAAGTATGTCAACTCAATGCTCGTGCAGAGCAACGAGATCGACAAGTACATTGAGCGCACCACTAAGTAACGGCTATGGCTACTGAGCTTCACCATCTTTCCGACTACGAGTTCGACAAGGTGCCCGACGCCAGCAACATGTGCTTCGGCATAGTGGTGTCCGAGTGGAACGATGAGATTACCGGTGCACTGCTCGACGGGGCTGTCAAGACCCTTGAGAAGCACGGCGCCTTGCAGGAGAACATACACATCAAGACGGTGCCCGGCAGTTTCGAGCTTGTCTATGGCGCACAGCAGCTGTCCAAAAACGACGGCTTCGACGCCATCATCATCCTGGGATGTGTCATCCGTGGCGAGACACCGCATTTCGACTATATCTGTCAGGGTGTCACCTATGGCATAGCCCATCTCAATGCGGTGCAGAACATTCCGGTCATCTACGGCCTTCTCACCACCGACACGCTGCAGCAGGCACAGGACCGCAGTGGCGGCCGACTGGGCAACAAGGGCGACGAGTGTGCTGTGGATGCCATCAAGATGGCGAAATTCTAACAATACGAACATTCACGGTGACAGCATCCGGGCGTTGTGACGCCGGTGTGTTGTCACCGATTCTTTTTTATATACAGAGATATGAAGTTATACGAATTAGTACAGGCCTACAGTTTCGACGAGGTGATGCCCGAGGTGCTGAGGATGTTTCCCGGCACAGCCAAGTATCGCCAGCCGCTGAAGACCGCCTACGACATACTGAGCGACATGCGCCCCGTGGCATCGAAGAAATCGATTCGCTACAAGATCATTCACGCCGACAAGTCGGACGAGTCGTACATGGGTGCCGAAGACACCGACTTCCGCTGTACGTGGGAGGTGTGCCTCGGCAAGGACGTGTCGCGCGAGCGGGGCGTAGACCTCAACGATGCGGAGATCCTGGCCAACTGCCTGGTGAACCTGTGCTTCACAGGCACACATCCGCGCGCCTTCGATGCCGCCTATGCTGAGCTGACGCGTCCTGAGCGCTGACCGCACTCTGGGGTGACACATAGTGCCTGCACGAGCATATATATAATAAGGTGTTGGCGGCAGCCGTGTCCGCTTTTTGCAACTTACACATGCCAAAAGTGAAAAAAGTCAGTAAAAAGTTTGGTGGTGTGAAATAAAAGCACTACCTTTGCATCGCATTTGGAAAACAGATGTGTTGAGGTTAACGAAACCAAGGAGATTTGGGTGAGTGGCTGAAACCAGCAGTTTGCTAAACTGCCGTACGGGTTACCGTACCGGGGGTTCGAATCCCCCAGTCTCCGCTGCAAGCTTTGCAGTAAGCGATATTTGAAATGATGCTCGGTTCATCTAACGGTTAGGATACAAGATTCTCAATCTTGGCATAAGGGTTCGATTCCCTTACCGACTACTTACTTACATATCAGTCTTGTCTACACCAGACTTGCAGGCAAGGTTTTTACATTCAAAATAACCAGATGGTCGGTTCATCTAACGGTTAGGATACAAGATTCTCAATCTTGGCATAAGGGTTCGATTCCCTTACCGAGTACAGGCTGAAGGCTTTGGATATCGTCCAAAGTCTTTTTTGTTTTCTACCTGTTATCATTTTTTTTGCACATTCGTGTCTGTATGTGTGCAAAAATGTGTACCTTTGCACCCCGGTTCAACACATCAATGTAGCGGAAGCCTCTTCTTCTGACAGACGCAGGATAACACGAAGGCTGGCTCCATTTGACGAAAACGGAAATATAAACTCAAAAATAGAACATTATGTCTTTTAATTTGTTGAAAGGAAAGCGCGGTATCATCTTTGGCGCGCTCAATGACGCCTCGATTGCCTGGAAGGTAGCCGAGCGTGTGGTGGAAGAAGGTGCACAGATCGTGCTGACCAACACGGCTGTGGCCTGCCGCATGGGCACCATCGACGAACTGGCCCAGAAGACCGGCGCCACCATCATCCCCGCCGATGCCACATCGGTGGAAGACCTCACGGCTCTCTTCGAGCAGGCCATGGAAGCTCTTGGCGGCAAGATCGACTTTGTGCTCCACTCATGTGCCATGAGCGTCAACATGCGCAAGAAGCGTACCTACGACGACCTCGACTACACGTTCCTGAGCAAGACGCTTGACATCTCAGCCATCTCGTTCCACAAGATGCTGCAGGTGGCCAAGAAGCTCGATGCACTCAACGACAACGCTTCGGTGCTGGCTCTGACCTACATCGCCTCACACCGCACCTTCTTCGGCTACAACGACATGGCCGACGCCAAGTCGCTGCTCGAGTCGATAGCACGCAGCTTCGGTTATATCTATGGCCGTGAGAAAGGCGTGCGCATCAACACCATCTCACAGTCGCCCACGTTCACCACGGCCGGAAGCGGCATCAAGGGCTTCGACGGCCTCTACGACTTCTCCGACCGCATGTCGCCTCTGGGCAACGCCAGCGCCGACGAGTGTGCCGACTACTGCGTGGTGATGTTCTCCGACCTCACCCGCAAGGTCACCATGCAGACGCTGTTCCACGACGGCGGCTTCTCGAGCATGGGCATGTCGCTGCGCGGCATGACGCAGTACAACAAGTCGTTCATCGACGAGAACCGCGACGAGAACGGCAAGATCATCTACGGATAAGGCGTTTCGCCGACACCTTCATAAGGCGTGCCGTGAAATTGCCCGCTGCGGGTGCTTTCACGGCACGTTTTTGCATTATTTCACTTTTAGCCTTGGCTAATCGCAAAAAATAGACTACCTTTGCAGTATACTTCCGGACGACGGTGTGGCGATGATGATTCACGCTGGCGGTCGGAAGATGAAAGGGAGGAAAGCAAGGCGAACCGTTGCGCGGTTGTGCCTGCTATGAATAAATATATAATCCCTCCCATAGTTTTGTTCACATGAAGATCGGAGTGCAGCTTCTGAAGGTCAGTGCGTGCATGGTTCGACAAATGATGACATCGGTTAATGACGGTTTCCGCGCTCGCTTTCTGTGTGCGGTGTCCCCCCGCTATTGTTTCTGCTGAAATGGTGGAGTCCAATCAGATGTGCTGGTTTCCCATGCGTGTCACCTACGGCCGCGAGTGTGCCGTGAAGACGTTTCTCGATGCCGAGGGCATAGAGAACTTCCTGCCTATGACCACCAAGGTCAGCAGGGTGGGGCGGCGCATCGTGAAGAAGCGGGTGCCAGCCCTCTCGAACCTCATCTTCGTGCACCACACCATGCAGCAGCTGACGCTGCTCAAGCAGACGCGGCTCGAGGCTGAGCCGCTGCGCTACATGGTGCGGCGGGCGCTCAGCGGCGACACTGCCGACAATGACATCATCATCGTGCCCGACCGACAGATGGACAACTTCCTGCGCGTGGCGGCAGGGCCTGAGGACGAGTACACCTATCTCTCGCCCGACGAGATGACCGGCCATGAGCACGGGCGCGTGAAGGTGGTCTCCGGTCCGTTTGCCGGTGTGGAGGGCATCATCAAGCGCATACACGGCAACAAGCAGGTGGTGGTGGAGCTCGAGGGGCTCGGCGGCATCACAATCAATTTCATTCCCAAGAACTTCATCATGGCCAACGACCGCTGATGGCCGGGCTGTGCTGATGCCAACCGCATTTTTACAGATGACGCAAGACGAACGCTGGACTCTCATGTGGACATCGATGATGACCTTCTACACGGAGCAGCAGCGGCGCCCGTCGAAATACAGACCCGAGGAGCACGACTTGCTCAACTGGATGAAGTACAACGTCCGCCGCTTCCGCAGCGGCAACATGCCACTGTCACGCCAGCAGCGCATGCAGCAACTCATCAGTGAGAACGACCGACTGCGACGCGTCAACCAATACACGCAGCCTGCTCCGCCGACCGACAACCACGACACCCCGTAAACCGCAAAAGCAAAGCATGGCATATCCTTACGACTATCTCATAGTGGGCTCGGGTCTCTTCGGAGCCACATTCGCCCATTTCGCACATAAGCACGGCAAGCGCTGCCTGGTCATTGACAAGCGTCCGCATCTCGGCGGCAACGTCTATTGCGAGGACATCGAAGGCATACACGTACATCGATATGGC
The DNA here is from genome assembly GCA_963592505.1 of Bacteroidaceae bacterium. GTDB lineage: Bacteria > Bacteroidota > Bacteroidia > Bacteroidales > Bacteroidaceae > Prevotella. Next base: position 2,203 of record CAVAXH010000043.1, on the reverse strand, counting down.
GCACACATCTTCCACACGTCCAACCGAAGGGTGTGGGATTTCGTGAACAGCCTAGTGCCCTTCAACCGCTACACCAATGCGCCCGTGGCCAACTATCAGGGACGGCTCTACAACCTGCCGTTCAACATGAACACCTTCTATCAGATGTGGGGCACCGTGACCCCTGAGGAGGCTGCGGCAAAGATTGAGGAGCAGCGTGCCGAGGCTGTGGCCAAGATGAAGGCTGAGGGCGCTGAGGCGCCCCGCAACCTGGAGGAACAGGCGCTGACGCTCATCGGCCGCGACATCTATGAGCGCCTCATCAAGGGATACACCGAGAAGCAGTGGGGGCGCCGGTGCACCGACCTGCCGGCATTCATCATCAAGCGACTGCCGGTGCGCTTGGTCTACGACAACAACTATTTCAATGACCTCTACCAGGGCATTCCCGAGGGCGGCTACAACCGCCTCATCGACGCACTGCTCGAGGGGGTGGAGACACGCACCGACACCGACTTCTTTGCCGACCGTGCCTACTGGGAGCAGCAGGCTCCGCAGATCGTCTACACCGGTCAGCTCGATGAGTATTTCGCCTATGAGCACGGCCATCTCAACTTCCGCACCGTGCGTTTCGAGACCGAGGTGAAAGACATGCCCAACTATCAGGGCAACGCCGTGGTCAACTACACCGATGCCGCCGTGCCCTACACGCGCGTCATCGAGCACAAGCACTTTGAGATGTTCGGCCAGCAGGTCTACGACAGTCCGCGCACGGTCATCAGCCGCGAGTACAGCACCGAGTGGCAGCAGGGCATGGAGCCCTACTATCCCGTCAACGATGCCCACAACAACGCCCTTGCCGACCGCTACCGCGCTCAAGCCGCCCAGCTCGCCCCCAAGGTGATCTTTGGCGGCCGCCTCGCCGAATACCGCTACTATGACATGGCCCCCGTCATCGAGAAGGTCATGGGGATGTGGGGCGAGTGAACCAAAGAGGTGTAGGTCTTTTATCACTTGCCCAAATGGCATTTGTTGAAATAGCAAAAAATGATGCTGGTCGTTAAACAATAACTCTTTTTACCATTTATGTCCCCAATCTTATCCATTATAATTCCCGTTTACAACGCTGAGCAATATCTGCCTGCATGCTTGAAGAGCATTACGGAGCAGACGTTTACCGACTACGAGGTTATACTTGTGGATGACGGAAGCAATGATGGCAGCGGGCGGCTGTGTGATGCCTTGGCGGCTGAGCACGATGGCGTGCGAACATACCATCAGCTGAACCAAGGCGTGTCTGCAGCCCGCAACCATGGACTGCGTGAGGCTCGAGGCACATGGGTGATGTTCGTGGATGCCGATGATGCGCTGTATGCCGACAACAGTCTTGAGTGCGTCATGCAAGAGGCTACGGCGGATGTAGATATGGTTGTCGGCGGATGCGTTAAAGTGGATGCTGCAGGTAAGGAGATAACAGACAACTCAAAGACGGAGCAACAGACTATGGATGCGCTGACGTATGCACGCTGTCTTCTCAACTCTACTTATGGCTATCAAGGCTTCGTATGGTCAAAACTCTTCCGCAGAGATTTAATATTGAAAGGGAAAGTAACATTCGACGAGACATTGTATTTTTGCGAAGACCAACACTTTGTGGTGCAATATCTATGTGTGCCTGATGTAAGTCATATACGTTTCGATAATGGCCTTAAGGACTACAAATACTTTGTGCGCTCCGGTAGCGCTATGGCTTCGCTCAGCAGAGGGTATAACCCTAAGTTTTTTACAGACTTCCTTGCATACCAGAAAATGGCAGTACTGTTGTGTGCACGATTCAATGATTCTCATGTTAACGAGATGGCTGAAAACAATTGTATGGGATCTGGTTATCGCATATTGGGAGTGATGCAGATTAATCATGTTTCACATAACGAGCAAAAAGAATACATTTCCGAAGAGCTCCGCAAGCGTGATAGCTTAAACGAATTTGAATGTAAATGTCAGCGGGCAAGTATCGTAGCTTTGCGTGAAATGTTAGGGAATAGCTCGAATAATGAAAAGGCTGAGGTTGTCTATCGCTGGATGCATAGCAGCGATTGCCGTTTCCGTTATCTCAATGTTAAATGGAAACTACTTTATGTATTGTCCATTATAATGGGTAGACGAGGTTTGGCGCTTGTAGGCAACAGAATATGAAGACATTTTGATAGTATTGACGTATGAC
>CAVAXH010000042.1:0-17252 GCA_963592505.1 Bacteroidaceae bacterium | reverse complement strand
TCTTCATACCCTACCACCTGGGCTACGGCGAGCGCGGTGCAGGTCAGAGCATCCCGCCCTATGCCACGCTCATCTTCGATGTGGAACTCGTGAAGGTGAAATAAGCCCCCGCAAAACAAGAAAACATCAGAAAACAAATAAACACAATGAAAACACTGAAATCATTAGCCGTCATGGCTATCGCTGCAGCCGCTCTCACGTCCTGCGGCAACTCTACCCCCAAGGCAGACCTTAAGAACGACGTCGACTCGATGAGCTATGCCATCGGTATGCTCCAGTCGCAGTATATCCGTCAGGTTTTGGAGTCGGGCCAGTCTGGTGTCGACACCACCTATATCGACGAGTTTGTGAAGGGTATCAATGAGGGCGTGCAGGTTGGCGACGACAAGCGCAAGGCTGCTTACCTCATGGGTCTGCAGGTGGGTCAGGGCCTCTCCTCCCAGCTTGTGAAGAGCGTGAACCACGAAGCCTTCGGCAGCGACTCCACCAAGACCATCTCGCTGAAGAACCTGATGGCCGCCTTCATTACCGGTGTCTACGGCAAGGCAGGCCTCATGACTCCCCAGCAGGCACAGGAAGTGGCCCAGAACAAGATGGAGGCCATCAAGAGCGCTACGATGATGAAGGAGTATGCTCCTAACAAGGCTGCCGGCGAGAAGTTCCTCGAGGCCAACAAGAAGAAGCCCGGAGTGGTGACACTGCCTTCAGGCCTGCAGTATAAGGTCATCAAGGAAGGCAAGGGTACCATCCCCACCGACACCACCATGGTGACCGTCAACTATGAGGGCCGCACCATCGACGGCAAGGTCTTCGAGAGCTCATACACCAACGGCAACGGTCCTGTGACCATCCTGCCCAAGCAGTTCATCCCCGGCTGGACCGAGGCGCTGACGCACATGCCCGAGGGCTCAGTCTGGGAGGTCTACATCCCGCAGAACCTGGGCTACAAGGAGCGTTCAGCCGGCAACATCAAGCCCTTCTCTACCCTGATCTTCAAGATCGAACTCGTAAAGGTTGGCAAGTAATTCTTCGGGAGACATCATCATGAAAAAGATATTGTTGTTAGCCTTGGTCCTCGTTGCCGGCACCACGTTTAGCACGGCAGTGGCAGGCAAGAAGGACAAGAAGAAAAAGGTGCAGGCCGAGACGGAGGCTGTGAAGGCTCCGGCAGTGGCCCTCGTCACCTCGTCAGACACCACGAGCTATGCCGCCGGCTATGCTGCCACACAGGGCCTGATGCCCTACCTGCAGCGCCAGCTGCATGTCGACACAGCCTACATGGCCGACTTTGTGCGCGGCTATCGCGAGGCCATCAGCAAGAGCAGCGACCCTGCTTTTGCAGCCTACAGCGCCGGTCTCACCATCGCCAAGCAGGCCGACAGCCAGATCCTGGCCAACATGTCGCGCAACCTCGAGGGAACCAGCGACTCGATCACGGCAGCCCTCTTCCACGAGGGCTTCCTGGCAGGCGTCAGCGCCGACACCACCTACTTCAACGAGCAGGCTGCCGGTCTGTTTGTGCAGGTCCGCGTGAAAGCCGCACAGGATGCCAAGAACGCCGCCTACAAGGCCGAGAACGAGGCATGGCTGAAGCAGAACGCCACGAAGCCCGGTGTGACGGTCACGCCCTCCGGACTGCAGTATAAGGTGCTCGCCACAGGCACAGGCGCCAAGCCCGAGAAGACGCAGACCGTAGAGGTCGTCTACGAAGGCAAGACCATCGACGGCACCGTCTTCGATGCCACCTCGCGCCACCAGGGCGCCAAGACCGACAAGTTTCGCTGCGACCAGGTCATCAAGGGCTGGACAGAGGCCCTCACCAGCATGAACGTGGGCAGCAAGTGGGAGATCTACATCCCCCAGGAGCTGGCCTACGGCGAGCGTCAGGCCGGACAGATCAAGCCCTATTCGACGCTGATCTTCACTGTCGAGCTGAAGGGCATCGAGCCGGAGGCCAAGGCCGAGCCGGCCGATGCTGCCGCCAAGACGACAACTGCTGCCAAGACATCAACAGCCAAAAAAACAGCCAAGCGCAAGAAATAAAGCATAAAAATGCTTTCTGTATGACAAAATGCACGGTTATCGCAAAATAACCGTGCATTTTTGTTGTCGGTATCGTTTAATTTGTCTACTTTTGCTTAGTCAAACATACATAATGTAAAAATGGACAAGATAGACAAACTGGACAGAAAGATACTTTCTATTCTTACAAGGAACGCACGCATCCCCTTCAAGGACGTGGCAGCAGAGTGCGGCGTGTCGCGTGCAGCCATCCACCAGCGCGTGCAGCATCTCGTGGAGGCAGGCGTCATCACCGGCAGTGGTTTCGACGTCAATGCCAAGAGTCTGGGCTACAGCACATGCACCTATGTGGGGCTTAACCTCGAGCGCGGCTCCATGTATAAAGAGGTGGTGAAGCGGCTGGCCAACATTCCCGAGATTGTGGAGTGTCATTTCACCACCGGCTCCTACACCATGCTGCTCAAGCTCTATGCACGCGACAACGAGCAGCTCATGGACCTGCTCAACAACCAACTGCAGACCATCCCCGGTGTGGTGTCTACGGAGACGCTCATCTCCCTCGAACAAAGCATCAAGCGCGAGATTCCCGTGCCGCTGGAAGCCTAAACACACCGGCATCATCCGTCATGGAGACATTTCGTTTATCGTCGCATCTCCGTGAGGTCTATGCGACTTACCCCGAGGCCGTCCACCGACCAATCATCGGCATCACGGCCAACTATGCCGACGGCGACGCCACCCTGCGCGACCGCTATTATGCGCAGGTGGTGCGTGCCGGCGGTGTGCCCGTCATCATTCCGCCCGTGGCCGACAAGGACGTCATCGTCAACACCCTCGACCACATCGATGCCCTGTTGCTCACCGGCGGCGGCGACCACAACCCCCTCTGGATGGGGCAGCAGCCGTCGCCCCTGCTGCATGGCATCAACGCCACGCGCGACCTGCCCGAACTGCTCATCACCCAACTGGCCTTCAACCGGCAGATACCCATGCTCGGCATCTGCCGCGGCCTGCAGACACTGGCAGTGGCCCTCGGCGGCAGTGTGGCGCAGGACATCAGCCAACTGAAAGATGCCGCTGGCGACACCCATGCGCCAACGGCCGAGGCTCCCGCGGTGAAACACTCGCAGGATGCCGACCGCTCGCTGCCCACCCATGCCGTGAGCCTGCAGCCACGCTCTGTGCTCGCCTCGCTCTACGCCACTGACGGCGAAGAGCCCACGACACTCTTTGTGAACAGTTTTCACCACCAGGCCGTGAGCCACACCGGTCCCCGCTTCAAGGCGACGGCATGGGCCCCCGACGGCGTGGTGGAGGCTATGGAAAGCACCGAGCTGAAGCCCATTATGGGCGTGCAGTGGCATCCGGAATGGCTCGGCGACGACGGTCTGCCCCTCTTCAGATGGCTGGTGGACCAGGCCACCCTCTTCTGGCAGGCCAAGCGTGTGCATGAGCGCACGCTGACCCTCGACACCCACTGCGACACCCCCATGTTCTTCCCGCAGGGCGTGCAGTTTGCACGGCGCGACGACCGCATACTCTACGACCTTCACAAGATGACCGACGGCCGCCAGGACGCCGTCATCATGGCAGCCTATCTGCCCCAACCGAAGATGGGGCAGCGGTTCTCCGAGACGGTGGACATCGCCGGCATCATCAGCCACAACCCCGACCTGGCGTCGCTGGGCACACAGCTCTCGCCGGCACAGTATGCCGACCTCATCTTCGACAAGCTGGAAGGCATCGTGGCCGACAAGGCCGACTACATCAGCATCGCCCGCACGCCGGCCGACCTCTATGAAGACAAGCGGCAGGGACGCCGCTCCATCATGTTTGGCATAGAGAACGGACTGGCCCTCAACCACGACCTGGCCTATGTGCACCATTTCGCACAGCGCGGCGTGGTGTATATCACCCTCTGCCACAACGGCGACAACGACATCTGCGACAGCGCGCGCGGATGCAGCACCCACGGCGGTGTGTCGGCATTCGGCGAGCAGGTCATACACCGCATGAACGACGAGGGCATCATGGTGGATCTCAGCCATGCCGCCGAACAGTCGTTCTACGATGCGCTGGACATCAGCCGCACCCCCATCGTCTGCTCGCACAGCAACTCACGCGCCTTGTGCGACGTGCCGCGCAACCTCACCGACGACCAGATGCGCGCCCTGGCCCAGAAGGGCGGTGTGGCGCACATCACGCTCTACCACGGCTTTCTGCAGAAAGACACGCCGCAGGCCACCATCCTCGACGCCATCGACCACCTGGAGCACGCCATACAGATCATGGGCATCGACCATGTGGGCATCGGCACCGACTTCGACGGCGACGGCACGGTGCTGGGATGCGCCGATGCGTCGGAACTCATCAACTTCACCCGTCATCTGCTGGCCCGCCGCTACAGCGAGCGCGACATAGCCAAGATATGGGGTGGCAACTGGCTGCGGGTGATGGCCCAGGTGCAATCAGTTAAAAACAATCCGCAATGAAGAAAAAAACAATATTGATCACCGTGACTGTGCTTCTATGTGCTGTGGCGGCATGGCTCTTCACGGCCGGCCCCCTCGCCCCATCCAACGACCCCGATGCCGCCGCCGAGGCGATGGAACGCTTGAATCCCGTCGGCCCCGACTTCTCGGCCGACTCGGCCTATGCCTTCACGAAGGCACAGTGCGACTTCGGACCGCGCGACATGAACTCAGCAGGCCACGAGCGCTGCGCCGAGTGGATCATCGCCAAATTCAAACAGTATGGCTGTGAGGTGACCACGCAGCAGGCCGACCTCAAGGGATACGACGGCACCACACTGAAAAACACCAACATCATGGCCCGCTGGAACCCCGCGGCCACCACGCGCATCATGCTCTGCGCCCACTGGGACTCGCGGCCCTGGGCCGACAACGACCCCGACAGCACCAACTGGCACAAGCCCATCCTTGCCGCCAACGATGCTGCCAGCGGTGTGGCCGTCATGCTCGAGGTGGCACGCCTGCTCAGTGCCCACACAGCCGGTGGTGCCCAGACAGCCGGTGGTGCCGCTCCGGCCGATGCAGCGACGCTGATGGCATCGCAGTCGCTGGGTGTCGACTTTGTGTGCTTCGATGCCGAAGACTGGGGCACACCACAGTGGAGCGAAGGCACCGCCGATGATGCCGACACATGGGCCCTCGGAGCACAACACTGGGCAAAGAACAAACCGCAGAACTATGCGCCGCGCTACGCCGTGCTGCTCGACATGGTGGGCGGACAGGGAGCCCGCTTCTATCAGGAGGGCGTCTCGCTGCAGTATGCCCCCGAGATCGTCAAGAAGGTGTGGCAGGCAGCCCGGCAGGCCGGCTACGGGTCGTTCTTCCCGAAGAGCACAGGCGGCATGATCACCGACGACCATGTGCCCGTCAACCAGGTGGCCGGCATACCCTGCATCGACATCATCAGCTACTATCCCGACTGCGAGCAGAGCTCGTTTGGCCCCACATGGCACACCGTGGCCGATGACCTCGACCACATAGATCCGGGCACGCTCAAGGCCGTCGGACAAACCATTGTGCAGGTGCTCTTCACCGAGGAATAAGCGCCTCGGCACGCATCTCGACAAAAGAAAAAAGCGTTTAGGGTGCAATAAATGCGAAATTGCGCCCTAAACGCTTTTGCTTTTCTTGCTTTTTTGTTATCTTTGCACGAAAACCAACGAAACGCATGGACGCTCTTGCTTACTTGAAACGACATTGCTCGCTGCGCCGCAACGTGCTGACGGGCGAGACACTCTACGCTCCCCAAGGCACCGACGACTATCGGCCCCTTAGCCGGGAGGCCCGCAACACCCTTGTCCTCGAGGCTGCAGCCAGTGGGGCCGAGGTGACCGACGACACGCTCGAACGCTTTGCCCACTCCACACTCGTGGCCGAATGGAATCCGGCCGAAGACTGGATCGACAGCCTTGACGCATGGGACGGCACCGACCGCGTGGCCGGCCTGGCCAACCGCATCATCACGCCGAACGCCGACTGGGTGGGCCTCTTCCACAAATGGATGCTGCAGATGGTGGCGCGGTGGACAGGACGCACCGTGGACCAGCGCGACACCATCGTGCCGGTCATCGTGGGACAGTATGGCTACGGAAAGACATCGTTCTGCAGCCTGCTGCTGCCGCCCGCGCTGCGACGCTACTACACCGACCAGATCAAGCTGCGGTCGACAGCCGAGGTGCACGAACTGGTGGTCACCAACCTGCTGGCGTGTATCGATGAGTTCTATCAGGAACACACCGACCAGGCACCGGCCGTGCGCTACCTGCTGTCGCGCTCCACACCCGTCTTCCGCACCCCCTACGGCGTGACCCGCCTGCCGCGCCGGCCCATGGCAGCCTTCATCGCCACCACCGGCAACCTGCACCCCATGACCGATGCGGCCGGAGCAGCCCGCCTGGTGTGTGTGGAGGCCGAGCACGTCATAGACCTCGAGACACCCATCGCCTACGAACAGCTCTACGCCCAGCTGCGCGACGAGCTCGACGACGGTGCCGACTATGCCCTCACCGATGCCGAGCGCGAGCGCATGGCCGTGCAGAACGCACCCTTCGAGGAGGCCGACAACCTGGTGAAGATGATACGCACGCTCTTTGCCCAGCCGCCGCGCGGCAAGAAGGTGAAGGCCACCTACATAGACGCCATCATCGACCGCGTGATGAAGGAATATCCCTACTGGACCCCCGGCGAACATGTCAACCAGGACGTGGGGTTCGCCCTGCAAGAGGCAGGCTTTGTGCGCAGCCGCATACACGGACGCTCATGCTACAAGGTGGTGGAGCGCGACCCGCGCAAACTCGACTTCGACGACGGCGGACCGGCTGAGGCCGATCCCGCCAACATCGACAACAACCCCTTGGCACGCGCACTGCTGTCGGGACTGGGCGGACTGGTCAAGAACGAATAGACCGCAGCCCTCCCCGCAATGGCCAAAACATCAACCAACCACACGACGGCGATGAGCCTGTAAAGAAAAAGACACACCCGAACCCAACACGACTATGGCAACAAACAATGATAAGGGCCTGACCCCGATGATGCGGCAGTTCTTCTCGCTGAAGGCAAAACACCCCGACGCCCTGCTCCTCTTCCGCTGCGGCGACTTCTATGAGACCTACTGCGACGACGCCATCGAGGCAGCACGCATACTCGGCATCACGCTCACCAAACGCAACAACGGCGCGTCGGCCGGATCGGAGATGGCCGGTTTCCCGCACCATGCCCTCGACACCTATCTGCCCAAACTCATCAGGGCCGGCAAGCGCGTGGCCATCTGCGACCAGCTCGAAGACCCCAAGAAGAAGCGCGAGGCCATCAAGGGAAAGAAAGGCCTGACCGAGATGGACAAGATGGTGAAGCGCGGCATCACCGAACTGGTGACGCCCGGCGTGGCCATGAGCGACAACGTGCTCAACTACAAGGAAAACAACTTCCTGGCAGCCGTGCACTTCGGCAAGACAGCCTGCGGAGTGAGCTTCCTCGACATCTCCACCGGTGAGTTTCTGACCGGACAAGGCACCTACGACTATGTGGAGAAACTGCTCGGCAACTTCTCGCCCAAAGAGGTGCTCTACGACCGCGACCGCAAGGCCGACTTCGAACGCTACTTCGGCACACGCTACTGTGTGTTTGAACTCGACGACTGGATCTTCACCGAGCAGTCGGCACGGCAGAAACTGCTGAAACACTTCGGCACGAAGAACCTCAAAGGCTTCGGCGTGGACTATCTGAAGGAAGGCATCGTGGCTGCCGGAGCCATCATGCAGTATCTGGAGCTGACGCAGCACACGCATATCGGGCATATCACAGCCCTGAAGCGCCTCGAGGAGGAGAAGTTTGTGCGCCTCGACAAGTTCACCATACGCTCGCTCGAACTGCTGCAGCCCATGCAGGAAGACGGCACCTCGCTCCTGGGCGTGACCGACCGCACCGTGACGCCGATGGGCGGACGCCTGCTGCGCCGGTGGATGGTGTTCCCGCTGAAGGACGTGCGGCAGATCCATGAACGGCAGGATGTGGTGGACTACTTCTTCAAGAAGCCCGACTTCAGACAGCTGGTGGACGACCAGCTGCACCGCGTGGGCGACCTGGAGCGCATCATATCGAAGGTGGCCGTGGGAAGGGTGTCGCCGCGCGAGGTGGTGCAGCTGAAACACGCACTGATGGCCGTGCAGCCCATCAAGTCGGCATGCCTCTATGCCGACAACGACAGCCTGCGCCGCCTGGGCGAACAGCTGAACCTCTGCGAGAGCCTGCGCGACCGCATCGAGAAGGAGATACAGCCCGACCCGCCACTGCTGGTCAACAAGGGCAACGTCATCGCCAGCGGCTATTCGGCCGAGCTCGACGACCTGCGCTCCATCTCGCGCAACGGCCGCGACTATCTGCTGCGCATACAGCAGGATGAGGCCGAGCGCACGGGCATCGCCTCGCTGAAGGTGGGCTTCAACAACGTCTTCGGCTACTATCTCGAGGTGCGCAACACCTTCAAGGACAAGGTGCCCGAGACATGGATACGCAAGCAGACGCTGGCACAGGCCGAACGCTACATCACGCCCGAGCTCAAGGAGTATGAAGAGAAGATCCTCGGCGCCGACGAGAAGATCCTGGCGCTCGAGACACGCCTCTTCACCGAACTGGTCATGGCCATGCAGGAGTTTATACCGCAGATACAGATCAACGCCAACCTGCTGGCACACATCGACTGCCTGCTGGCATTTGCCAAGGTGTCGGAGGACAACCTCTATGTGCGGCCTGAGGTCGACGACAGCGATGTCATCGACATCTGCCAGGGGCGCCACCCCGTCATCGAGACACAGATGCCGCTGGGCGAGCGCTATGTGCCCAACGATGTGTACCTCGACACCGAGAAACAGCAGATCATGATGATCACCGGTCCGAACATGGCCGGTAAATCGGCTCTGCTGCGCCAAACGGCGCTCATTGTGCTGCTGGCCCAGATAGGCTGTTTCGTGCCCGCAGAACGCGCCAGAATAGGCTTGGTGGACAAAATATTCACTCGTGTGGGTGCCAGCGACAACATCTCGCTGGGCGAATCGACGTTTATGGTGGAGATGACCGAGGCTGCCGACATCCTCAACAATGTGTCGGCACGCTCGCTGGTGCTCTTCGACGAGCTGGGCCGTGGCACGTCGACCTACGACGGCATCTCCATAGCATGGGCCATCGTGGAGTATCTGCACGAGCACACGCAACAGCGTGCCCGCACGCTGTTTGCCACCCACTATCACGAGCTCAACGAGATGGAGAAGATCTTTGCACGCATCAAGAACTACAATGTGGCGGTGAAGGAGGTCGACGGCAAGGTGATCTTCCTGCGCAAGCTGCAGAAGGGCGGTTCGGAACACTCGTTTGGTATACATGTGGCGGAGATAGCCGGCATGCCGCGCTCCATCGTGAAGCGTGCCGAGGCCGTGCTGCGCCAGCTCGAGGCCGACAACGCCTCGGTGGGGTCGGCCGGCAAGCCCAATGTGGAGCAGCTGGCCAAGAGCCGGGAGGGGGTGCAGATGAGCATCTTCCAGCTCGACGACCCGGTGCTCTCGCAGGTGCGCGACGAGATCATCGGTCTCGACATCAACAACCTGACCCCTGTGGAGGCGCTCAACAAGCTCAACGAGATCAAGAAGATCGTGACCGGCAGGAGCCAGTAGGGTAGGGGCGGACAGCCGCCGACCCATGAAAAGAACACCGGCCAGAGGCAAACAGGATTGCCTCTGGCCGGTGTTCTTTTCATGTGAAGTGTCTTAGTCGGTGCGGACGGCTATTCGGCCTTCCACGGCTTGGCACCGAGCCGCGCCATGCCCTTGCGGCAGAAGATGCAGAAGAGGCCGATGGCGATGAACGGCAGCGAGAGCAGCTGGCCCATGTCGAAGAGCATGCCCGCCTCGAAGTCGACCTGGATGTCCTTGGTGTACTCGATGAAGAAGCGGAAGGTGAAGATGAGCGTCAGGCAGAGGCCGAAGAACAGGCCCGTGCCCACCTTGTCGCGGTGGCGCCGGTAGGCGGCCAGTATCACGAAGAAGAAGACGAGATACGCCAGCGCCTCATAGAGCTGGCCGGGATGGCGCGGATAAGGGTCTACGCGTGCGAAGATGAAGGCCCACGGCACGTCGGTCACCTTGCCGATGATCTCCGAGTTCATGAGGTTGCCCAGACGGATGAACGTGGCGGTGATGGCCGAGCACACGCCCATGTTGTCGAGCACCACCCAGCCCGGCACCTTGGTGCGGCGGCAGTAGAGCCAGATGGCGATGAACATGCCCAGCACGCCGCCGTGCGAGGCCAGTCCGGCATAGCCCGTGAAGTGCCAGGCGCCGTCGGCGCCGTGGCGCATGGGTATGAACATCTCTATGACATGGTCGACCGACGAGAGGAAATAGTCGGGCTGGTAGAACAGGCAGTGGCCCAGGCGGGCTCCTGCCAGTATGCCCAGGAAGATGTAGATGAAGAGCGGGTCAAACTTCTCATCGGGGATCTTCTCCTCGCGGTAGATGCGGTGCATGAGCAGGTAGCCCAGCAGCAGTCCGATGAGCCAGCAGGTGGCATACCACCTGATGCCGAAGCTCCCGATGTGGAAGATGATCTCGCTAGGGTCCCAGAAGATGTAAAGCATGTGGTGCGGATGTTATTGGTTCTCGTTAATGCCCCTGCGTGCGCTTACACGTTGAAGCGGAAGTGCATGATGTCGCCGTCCTGCACCAGATACTCCTTGCCCTCGATGTGGAGCAGGCCAGCCTCGCGCACGGCACCCTCGGTCTTGTATTTCAGATAGTCGTCATACTTGATGACCTCGGCGCGTATGAAGCCCTTCTCGAAGTCGGTGTGTATGACGCCGGCACACTGCGGAGCCTTCCATCCCTTGTGGAACGTCCAGGCTTTCACCTCCATCTCGCCTGCGGTGATGAAGGTCTGCAGGTTGAGCAGGCTGTAGGCTTTCTTGATGAGGCGGTTGACGCCGCTCTCCTCGAGTCCGAGCTCGTCGAGGAAGAGCTGCTTGTCCTCGTAGGTCTCGAGCGAGGCGATGTCCTCCTCGGTCTTGGCGGCGATGACCATGGCCTCGGCACCCTCTGAGGCGGCGATCTGCTCTATGAGCCGGCTATACTCGTTGCCGTCCTTGGCGCTCGTCTCGTCGACGTTGCACACATAGAGCACGGGCTTGGTGGTCAGCAGAAACAGGTCGTGGGCAGCCTGCTGCTCCTCCTTGTCGTCGAAGGTCACTGAGCGTGCGTTCTGTCCCTTGTCGAGCACCTCCTTGTAGGCCCTCAGCACGCTGACCATGACCTTGGCGTCCTTGTTGCCTGCGGCGGCCATCTTCTCCTGTTTGGCCATCTGGCTCTCGATGGTCTCGAGGTCCTTGAGCTGCAGTTCGGTGTCGATGATCTCCTTGTCGGCAATGGGGTCTACGGGAGCACCACCCTCGCGCACGACGTTGTCGTCGTCGAAGCAGCGTATGACGTGTATGATGGCGTCGCACTCGCGGATGTTGCCCAGAAACTTGTTGCCCAGGCCTTCGCCCTTGCTGGCACCCTTGACGAGTCCGGCGATGTCCACGATCTCGCAGGTGGCGGGCACGATGCGTCCCGGATGCACGATCTCTGCCAGTGCGGTGAGGCGCTCGTCGGGCACGCTGATGACGCCGAGGTTGGGTTCAATGGTGCAGAAGGGGAAGTTGGCTGCCTGCGCCTTGGCGCTCGAGAGGCAGTTGAAGAGTGTGGACTTTCCCACGTTGGGCAATCCCACAATACCACATTTTAATGCCATAGTTCTTTCTTGGTTTTATTGCTTGCTGCCCCATTGCGCAGGGGCAGGCATGTTGTTGTTTTGTTTTCGGAAGTGCAAAGTTACTAATTTTTTCCGGCCCTTGGCCCTAACGTGCTGTCATTTTGCGCTTTTTAAGCGCGGCGGCGGCAGGGGCGGGAGGTATATCACGCTATATAATGTGTCGTGTCGTGCGACCGCCGGTTATATAACGTGAACTGCCGTGACGGCGCGTTTGGTATATTATGTTATATCTTGTATTATGATGTGTGTTATCATGCGATGCGCTACGTTATATAACACGCGCTGCCTCTGCCCGTGCCAGTGTCTAGTGGGCTTCGAGCCAGTTGTCGCCCCATCCGGCATCGGCGGTGAGAGGCACGTTGAGCGCTGCCGCGCCCTGCATCTCCTCCATCACGATGCGCTCCACGCGCTCGGCCTCGTCGGGGTAGACGGAGAAGTTGAGTTCGTCGTGCACCTGCAGGATCATCTTGGAGCGCAGGCCCTCTGCGCGGAAGCGCCGCCAGATGGCAATCATGGCCAGCTTGATGATGTCGGCCTCGGTGCCCTGTATGGGGGCGTTGATGGCGTTGCGCTCGGCAAAGCCGCGCACGGTGGCATTGTGCGAGGTGATGTCGGGCAGATAGCGGCGGCGTGCATAGAGCGTCTCGGCGTATCCCTTCTCGCGTGCGGTGGCCTTGGCGGCCTCCATAAACTCGTGCACCTTGGGGAACGTCTTGAAGTAGTCGTCGATGAGCTGGCGTGCCTCGCCGGCAGGGATGTCCATGCGCTGTGACAGGCCGAAGGCGGTGATGCCGTAGATGATGCCGAAGTTGGCCTGCTTGGCTTTCTTGCGCTGTGCATCGGTGACGGCGTCCATGCTCTCCTTCCATATCTTGGCGGCGGTGGCGCGGTGTATGTCGGAGCCTTCGCGGAAGGCCTCGGTCATGTTGGTGTCGGCCGAGAGATGCGCCATGATGCGCAGTTCTATCTGGCTGTAGTCGGCCGAGAACCATCGGCATCCCTCATCGGGTATGAAGCACTTGCGTATCTCCTTGCCGTCGTCGTCGCGCACGGGTATGTTCTGCAGGTTGGGGTCCGACGACGACAGGCGTCCGGTGGCCGTGGTGGCTTGGTTGAACGAGGTGTGTATGTGTCCGGTGCGTGCGTTGACCAGTCGGGGCAGTGCCTCGATGTAGGTGCCCAGCAGCTTTTTCAGTCCGCGGTAGCCGAGGATGTCGTCGACGATGGCTGCCTTGCCGCGCAGTTGCTGCAGCACCTCCTCGGAGGTGACATACTGTCCGGTCTTGGTGCGCTTGGGCTTCTCCAGCAGATGCATCTCGCCGAAGAGGATGTCGCCCACCTGTTTGGGTGATGATATGTTGAAGCTGCGCCCTGCCTCCTGATAGGCGTGCTGCTCGTAGGCCAGCATGCGCTCGGTGAAGATCTTCTCGGTAGCCTGGAGCTGCTGGGTGTCGAGGCGCACACCGGTGAGCTCCATGTCGGCCAGCACCCTGACGAGCGGCATCTCTATGTCCCAGAAGAGCCGCTCGGCCCCCACCTCTTTCAGTCGGGGCTCGAGGATGTTCTTCAGCTTGAGGGTGATGTCGGCATCCTCGGCCGCATACTCATAGACCTGCTGGGGCGAGAGGTCGCGCATGTTTTTCTGTCCGCGGCCCTTCGGACCGATGAGCTCCTCGATGTGTATGGTCTGATAGCCGAGCAGTGTCTCGGCCATGTAGTCCATGTTGTGTTGC
The DNA here is from genome assembly GCA_963592505.1 of Bacteroidaceae bacterium. Classification (GTDB taxonomy): domain Bacteria; phylum Bacteroidota; class Bacteroidia; order Bacteroidales; family Bacteroidaceae; genus Prevotella. The sequence goes on along the minus strand of CAVAXH010000042.1, from coordinate 3,667 downwards.
AGTTCGGGCTGTATGAGGTAGTGGGCGATCATCGTGTCGAACATCGGGCCTTCGATCGTGACGCCATAATGGCTGAGCACCTCATAGTCGTACTTGATGTTCTGTCCGATCTTCAGTGTGTCCGGATTTTCATAGAGCGGCTTGAAGATGCTGACCATCTTCATGGCTTCTGCCCGGTCGGCGGGTATGGCCACATAGTAGGCTTCGTTTTCCTCCACGGCAAAGCTCAATCCCACCAGTTCGGCGTCGATGGTGTTGGTGGAGGTGGTCTCCGTGTCTAGACTGAGATTTTCTTTTGTCCTTAAAAAGTCATATAATTTGGCCGCATCCTCTTCAGTCTCAACGAGTTGGTATCTGTGCGGGGTGTTTTTAAGGCTCAAATTAAGCGATTTTTTTGGCTCGCTCGTCCCCTCGGTCGGATTTGAGCCGAATAAATCGAGTTGAATATTTGCAGTTTTTGGCTTAATTTCAGATTTGTTAAGAAATCGCTCAGTCATGCGCTTAAACTCGAGTTCGTCGAAGATGGCGTGCAGTTTTTGCCCGTCGGGGGCGGTGACCTTCAGTTGGTCGAGGTCGAGGTCGATGGGCACGTCGGTGCGTATGGTGGCCAGAAACTTTGCCATCTTGATGTCGTCGACGGCGGCCTCCACCTTTTCGCGCATCTTGCCCTTGAGCTGTGAGGTGCCGGCGAGGAGCGCTTCGGTGGAGCCAAACTGGTTGATGAGTTTTGCGGCGGTCTTCTCGCCCACACCCGGACAGCCGGGGAAGTTGTCGGCCGAGTCGCCCATGAGCGCCAGCAGGTCCACCACCTGCGCTGCGCTGGCGATGCCATACTTCTCCTGCACCTCCGCTTCGCCTATCACGTCGTAGCCGCCGCCATGGCGCGGGCGGTACATGCGCACATGGGGAGCGATGAGCTGTCCGTAGTCTTTGTCGGGGGTGAGCATGTAGGTGTCGATGCCCTGCTGTCCGGCCTTTGTGGCCAGGGTGCCGATGACGTCGTCGGCCTCGAAGCCGTCGGCCTGCAGCACGGGTATGTTCATGGCCTCGAGGATCTGCTTGATGTAGGGCACCGCGAGGCGTATGTCTTCGGGTGTCTCCTGCCGCTGTGCCTTGTAGGGTGGGAAGGCCTCGTGGCGGAAGGTCTTGCCGTGGTCGAACGCCACGCCGAGGTGTGTGGGTCGCTCCTTGTCCATGATCTCCTTCAGCGTGTTGCAAAAGCCGAGGATGGCCGATGTGTTGAGCCCCTTGGAATTGATGGTGGGGCGGTTGATGAAGGCATAGTATGACCGGAAGATGATGGCGTATGCGTCGAAGAGGAACAGTTTATCCATGATATTATTTATTTTCATGGTAAAATTACTAAAAAATAGGCACATTATCCGATAAAATAATTACTTTTGTAGGAAATTTCATTAGAGGCATGGATTACCTATCAGTCATTAAGCACCCCATTGAGGCGGAATTGGCCGATTTCATCGAACTTTTCAATCAGTCGCTGTCGCACACCGACGGGCTTCTCAGTCAGGCCCTCGACCACATACGTCAGCGTGCGGGCAAGCGCATGCGCCCCATGCTCATCCTGCTGATGGCGAAGACGGTGGGCCGCATCACCGACGTGACGCAGCATGCTGCCGTGGGCCTAGAACTGCTCCACACGGCCTCGCTTGTCCACGACGATGTGGTGGACGAGAGCGGGGAGCGCCGTGGCCAGCAGTCGGTCAACAAGCTGTATGACAACAAGGTGGCTGTGCTCGTGGGCGACTACATCCTGTCTACGGCCCTGCTTCATGTGAGCTTCACGCACAACGAGACCGTGGTGCGCTATCTGGCCGAACTGGGCCGCACGCTCTCTAATGGCGAGATACTGCAGCTCTCCAACATCCATGCCCACACGATCTCTGAAGAGGCTTATTATCAGGTCATCAGGCAGAAGACGGCGGCCCTCTTTGAGGCCTGTGCCAGCATCGGTGCGCTGAGCGGCGGTGCGCAGGAGGAGGAGATTGAGAGTGCCAAGACGTTTGGCCGCAATCTTGGCATGATTTTCCAGATTCGCGATGACATCTTCGACTACTACGACCAGTCGGTCATCGGCAAACCCACCGGCAACGACATGGCCGAGGGCAAGCTGACCTTGCCGGCTATCTATGCCCTCAACTCCACGCGCGATGAGGAGATGCTGGCCATTGCCTATAAGGTGAAAGACGGGTCGGTCAGCAGTGACGAGATAGGGCGCCTGGTGGCGTTCACGAAGGCGCATGGCGGCATCGAATATGCTGAGCGCCGCATGTGGGAACTGCATGCCGAGGCCCTCACGTTCATCGAGCACGATGTGCACGACGAGGAGCTGCAGCGCAGTCTTCGTGCTTATCTCGACTTCGTCATCGCTCGCGAAAAATAAGTAGTACACCCTATAAGAAAACCTCTGTATGTTGTCGTGTCCTGTCGTTGCAGGGCCGACCGCATACAGAGGTTTTTCGTTTTGCGTATATATAGCGTTATCGGTTACGCTATATAGCGTGGGCGCAATTATGAGATGCTTGCACCCGCGCGGTTTCTGTCAATCTATCGGGCTGATTGTCAGGCGTTGAGGTCGTCCATGAGCTGCTTGGCCAGACGGCTTGTGCCGAGGCGGAACATCTCGTTGGTGATCCACTTGTCGCCCAGCACCTCCTTGGCGATGGTGTAGAGCACGATGGCGTCCATGGGGGTGTTGATGCCGCCGGCGGGCTTCAGGCCGATCATGATGCCTGTCTGCTCATAGTATTCCTTGATGGCCTGGCACATGACGTAGACACCCTCGGGTGTGGCGCCGCCCTTCTCCTTGCCTGTGGAGGTCTTGATGTAGTCGGCACCGGCATACATGCAGAGTATGGAGGCGCGCTTCACATTGCTCAGTGTGCCCAGGCAGCAGGTCTCCAGGATGACCTTCATGGGCACGTCGCCGCAGGCCTCCTTCAGTTCGCTGATGTCGTCGGCCACACCCTCATAGTCGCCCGAGAGAAACTTGCCCACGGGCAGCACGATGTCGATGTTGGTGGCGCCGTCGGCCACGGCGAGCTGTGTCTCGGCCACCTTCACCTCCATGCGGCTCTGCGATGAGGGGAATGAGCCGCTGACGCTTGTGATCTCCACGCCGTCGACCTCGAGCGAGTTGCGCACGAGGTTGACAAATGCCGGATACACGCAGATGGCGGCCACGTGGGGCAGGTCGGGTAGGGCAGACTCCTGGCGGTTTACCTTCTCCACCATGGCGAGGATGCTCTCCTCGTTGTCGGTGGTGTGGAGCGAGGTCAGCTCCACGCTGCCCAGCAGAAACTTGCGCACGTCGCGGTTGTCGTTGGCCGGCACCTTCTCGTCGATGATGCGCTTCACGGCCTCGCTGACAGCCTGTTCGTCCACTTCGAGGTTGTATTTGGCAAAAGCCTGGTCAATCTTGCTCATGCTCTCGCTTTCGGCAGCTTTCTGTGCCTGTATGTCTTTCGACACGCTTTCGTTGATGATTCCCATGTTGTTGATGTTATTGTTTGTTATGTCTTTTCTGTTTTTGTTGTCCGGCCGCAGCGGTCTCTTGGCGGCCCGCATCGGCCTGGTGTCTGTCTGCATCCGCTTGTTGCGTGTGGCCCTGGACCGGCCGGGCTGCGCTTGGGCAGGCATGGTCTGCGTG
>CAVAXH010000041.1:0-17439 GCA_963592505.1 Bacteroidaceae bacterium | reverse complement strand
CCCTAGACACTCGAGTCCTAAGGCCCAAACACTCGGGTCCTAAAGCCCGCACACTCGGGTCCCAAAGCCCGAAGGACCCGAGTGTTAGAACCTTAGGACTCGAGTGTGCGGGCGTTAGGACCCGGGTGCCAAGGGCAAAGGGACGCAGCATGCCCATCTGACCTGCAGGCAACATTCATTAGCCCGAAACTCTTGGGGGCAAGATTGTCTGCGAAGTGATTCACGGACAACCCGTTTTTTTCGTACCTTTGCAGCTGTCAACAGTAGAACGATGGACTTTTATCTCTTCAATCCCGAGCACGACATTGTGCTGGCGGCCGACCGCGACACGCTCACCCCGCCACGCGCTGCCCGCCAGCTGCGCCACGACCTGGGCTTTCTGCCCGCCCTCTGGGCCGGCGAAGGCGACGTGGTGCTTGTCGACGATCTGCCCTTTGCCCGCCAGGCGTTTGCCGCCACGGGGCGCACACTGCGCGCCACGCTCGCCGACCCTGCTGAGGCGCGCCGGCTGCTGGCCGCCGCCGACCCCGCCACGCTCAGGCTCCGCCCCTGGGGATGGGACCGCCCGGTGACGCGCGAGCTGCGGCTGCTCGGGGCGCCGGCCGCGCTGTTGCCCACGCCCTCGCAGCTGGCGGCCATCCGCCGGCTGAGCCACCGCCGCTGGGCCGCCGAAAACCTGCTGGCGCCCTTGCGCAGCGAACCCGGCACGGTGGGCGAAGCTCATGAGGTCACCACCGCCGACGACTGTCTTCGCATCATCGGCCAGCAGGCCGCCACAGTGGTGAAGGTGCCGTGGAGCAGCAGCGGGCGCGGCGTGCGCCGTGTGACGGCTGCCGACGTGTCGCCGTCGCTGACGGGCTGGCTGGCACGCGTGGTGAACGAGCAGGGCGGCATCATGGTGGAACCGTGCTACGACAAGGTGCTCGACTTCGGCGTGGAGCTCGAGAGCCACGCGGGCGGCACAGTGTCGCTGTGCGGCCTCTCGCTCTTCCATGCCGACCGCGGCGCCTACGTCGGCAACCTCGTGGCAGACGAGGAGCACAAGTGGAGACTGCTGGAGCCTTTTGTGGAGCGGCAGCAGCTCATGCGGGTCATCGACCGCCTCTGCGCACTGCTCGCCCCGGCGCTCAGCGGCATCTATGCCGGACCGCTGGGCATCGACATGATGGTGGTGCGGACGGCCGACGGACGGCTGGCCCTGCACCCCTGTGTGGAGATGAACCTGCGCGCCACCATGGGCCACGTGGCACTGCACGTGTGAGCCGCAACAGTCGGGAAATGTTAAGCATTCCTATATTTTCGGCCGGCATGCATGCGTGACGGATTATTTTTCGTAACTTTACAAAGTGTAATGGCATGCGCAGTGCCACTGCACACACCCCTATGTTCTGACACCCCTTTCCATTAACCAGCAAAACGGCATACGCCACAACACCTATGACCCGACAAACCGATCCGATAGCCTACAAGGTGGGCGGAACCTATGAGTTCACCGTCCACACCCTGCACGACAACCTCTGCGACCTTATAGATGACGCAGGCCTGCACGTCTACCTGAAGCACACGGCCGGCCTCCACATCACCAAAGGACAGAAGCTGCGCTGCTGCATCACCGCCATGGGGCAGAACCGCCCGAAGGTGGAGCTCGACAAAGCCGAATACCTGGCTGTCAGCAACAGCCGTGTCAACGTGAAGACGGTCAACGAGCGCCTCGATGAAGTCAGAGGCAACTGGGACGGGGCCGGCTTTGCCACGCTGCTGCTCATGGACGAGGTGGAGGACCTGACCTACGGCGCCACCTGCCGCCACTGGATAACGCTCTGCATGAATAGCGGCAGAGACCTCAAGGATATCTACCGCGCCGTGGTGGCCTTCATGGAGGACACCGACTTTCTGAGCCTCTGCACCCCCACCGAGCGCGACACCTACCAGCAGCGCCTCATCGAGACCGTCGAGGCGCTCAGTGCCAGCGCACGCACGCAGGCCCTGCTCGCCGACGGCACCGCCGCCCAGTTTGTGGAGCGCCTGCTCGACCGCCTCGAGAAGTCGGGCTATGTGTATCATCCCGAAAGCAACTTCAGGGTGCTCGCCTGCCTGTTTGTCGCCGACCCCACGCTGGCCACCGACTATGCCGGCCGCCTGTTTGAGGTGGTGCGCCGCTGGCCGCTGGACATCTGGCAGAAGACACCCTTCGCCGAGGCGCTGCCCAACATCCTCAAGATATACATCGATGAGAACATCGAACTGGTGGGGCGCAGCAACGACAACATCCGCCTCGTGCGCAACCTGGTGCAGGCGCTGAGCATACTGCTGTTGCTGGCCGACGAGGCAACCGACCGCCACACGGCGCTCGCGCGGCTGTGCGTGATCGCCTCGTATGTCGACAAGTTCAACAACAACGGACTGCTCAATGCCGCTGCCGGCAGCCTGCTGGGCAACGGCCTCGCCAACTTCAGCTATTCGCTGGCCGACACCTCGGCCGACCACATGACCTACCTGCTGAAATGCACACAGGACGCCACCACCGAGAAATGGCCCGTCGGCACCGCCAGCTGCTACCTCAACGGAGCACGGCGCCTGCGCATCGATGCCGACGGCATCACCATAGAGAGCGACTGCGCCAGGGCCAGGAATGTCGTGGACCACATAAACCTCTGGGGAAACCTGCAGGTGACGGCCGACCGCAGGAGCATGCCCTCGCTCTCGGGCGACATCACCGTGGCGGACAGCAAGCGTCTCTGGGAGGCCATCGAGCACGAGCTCTTCGTGCCCGACCAGACCTCTGCACATGCCAACGGCATCCACAGCAAGGATGCCAAGACCGAGACGGCCAAGTCGCTGCACAGCGTGAAGGACAAGGTGGTCATCTGGGTGAAGCGGGTGGTCAGCAATGCCGGCGACGACAACATCGCCTACTGCTGCTTCGAAGGCGAACAGAAAGAGAGCGGATACATCTATCTCCACGACATCATCGGCTATGTGCGCAACGCATCGGTGCGCACGTTTCAGGACGACTATGGCAAGCCGCTGCTGCTCGAGGCTGTCATCGCCGGCGAGGAATACGGCGGATACTATCGTTTCTCCATGCGCGAGACGCTCAAGAACTATGTCACCTCGGATGTAAAGCCCGGCGACACCGTCATCTGCTCGCTCGGACTCGACCGCAAGGCCGGCACCAAGGGCTACACGCCCGGCATTGCCCTGACGGGTGGCAGCGTGAGCCTCGTGGGCGACTTTCCCGAGGACCTGCAGCGCGGCGAACTGGTGAGCGCCACCTACATAAGCGTGGCCGACGGCTCCTTCCACATGCAGTGCAGCATCAACGGCCGCGCGGAGGGTGAGAAGGCCGACCCCCTGCACCTCTTCCACAAGCTGCTCTGCGAATATGCCTTTGTGGACGCGGCGCCGGCCGACGACGAGCCACAGGCCAACACCGATGAGCCACAGGCCAACACCGACGACCTCGGGGCCGACGTGAACCTGCTCGATGCCGCCTACGTGCGCGAACTGGTGCGCATCCTCGACCGCATGGCCGCCATCTGCGACGACTATGTCAAGTCGTACAACTATATTGCCTACGCCCGCGTGCTCTGCCGGATGCTGCCCGACGGCGAGGCGCGTGCCGACTACTACCGCGGCCGCAAGCAACTCATAGAGATGCTCTACGACTTTGCCAAGAACGACAAGGTGGACACCACGAAGCTCGACCAGCTGCAGAACGGCGACGGCACACTGTTTGGCAACGACAACCCCATGCGCGAGAAACTGCAGCAGTTGCGCATCATCAGCTATCTGGGCTATCAGAGCCACGACGAAGAGCTGCAGCACCTGCGCTCCACCACACAGGGCCTGACACGCGACATGGCGTCGCTCGCCATGGCCTACAACATCCTGCGCGAGAACAACATGACGCCGCAGGCCAACGATGTGCTCAACCGCATCAAGAACACCCTCAAGCTCAACGGATACGAGTCGAACCTCAAGACCTACGGCGGCGGCATAGAGTCGCAGACCGTGGAGTTCAAGACCTCGATCATCTATCCGCCCGAGAACGGATCGTTCCCCGACCCCGAACGGCAGAAGCACACCATCCTGAAGGTCATTGCCGCCTTCCTCAACACCGACGGCGGCACTCTCTACATTGGTGTCAACGACAGCGGCGCCGGCGTGGGTGTCTACAACGACCTGTGCTACCAGGACTTCAATGGCGACCGCGACAAGTATCAGCGGGCTGTGCTCGACAGCGTGGCGCTGCAGTGGGACAACAGCGTGGCCTCGTATGTCACCGCCCAGTGGGATTCTGATGTCGAGAATGGCAAAGACGTGCTGATAGTCAGCGTGTCGCCCTATGCTGCCGGCGTGCAGCTCGGCAACGAGTGGGTCTACCGCAACGGCAGCGGCAACCGCCACCTCACCAAGGACGAGTTTGCCGACTATAACGTGCGGCGACAAGCACGTCTCAACAGCGCCACCCCCGCACCCGTCAGCGCCGCCGGAGGAAGCGAATGGGCTCCAAGGCCCGATGACTCAGGCAATGGCGCCCCGGCCAACGAGTCAACCGACGGGGTGCAGACAGTGAGCAGCGAGCAGCGGCCGGAAGACACGGACCACACCACCAACAAGACCGACGGCAACGGCAAACCAAAGGATGAAGGCAAGCCAAAGGACGACGACAAGCCGAAGGACGACGGCAAGCCCCGCGTGGCCACCAGTAGGCGCCGCGACAATGTGCTGCTCGACTACGAACCGAAGTTTGTGCCGTTTGAGGGATGCTTCAAGTTTACCGACGACGGCAAGTTCAGCAAGATAACCGACTACGACTACGACACGACCACCGAGCTGACGCTCCCCTACTACGACGAGGACCTGCGCGACAGCTATCTCGTGCTGGGCTACGACGACTGCACCATCGGCAAGGTGCCCATGCGCGAGCTCACACAGTTTGCCGACTACAACTCATACCAGCGCTACAACGGTGCGCGCCTGCTCTTTGCCGCCATTGCCACCAACGACGACGGTCTGGTCAGCGTGGCGCGAGAGAACAGGAACGGCGGCCGCGTGATGGTGCGTGTCGACACCATCAGCAACATAGAGGAGGGCCGACTGGCAAGCCGCGGCGACCGACTGGTCAACGAGGGCATCGCCGAGTGTGCGCTGGGCTACGAGATCATGTCGGCTGCCGACCTCGACAAAGCCCGCAGCGTGCTCGACCGCGACGCCCGCTCGCTGGGACTGCCCGTTGCCACGCTCACGGGCGACCTGAAGGATGCGCTGCCGCTGCCCGACATGTAGGCCGGCATGCAACTCCCCCACTCCATCGGCACCCTGCCCTACTGGCAGGGTGCCTTCTTTTTTTCCCTCGCCGGCACCTTCACACGGGGCAGTCTGCTGGCCGCATATCGCAGGTTACACGGCTTTGTCCTACGTACCACAAACCGCATTGTATGTAACCAATTGTTGTCGAAAATGATAAACTGGCAAAAATAATCGCCATAACATTTGGCCCGTATTGAGGTAAGTTTTAATTTTGGCAAACGAAACCCGGATGCCAATGCGCTGAAAGGTGAAGACAATCGACCTGCCCCGAACAAGCACACATAAACAAACACCTTATATATATGTTACTACTCGGATATGACATAGGCACCTCCTCTGTGAAAGCATCGCTGGTGGATGCCGAAAACGGCAACACGGTGGCATCGGCACAGTATCCCGATGCCGAGGCACCCATCATCAGCACACAGCCGGGATGGGCCGAACAAGACCCGCAGATGTGGTGGGACGAACTGCTGCAGGCCACACAGCGCGTGGCATCGCAGGTGGGAGGCTCGCTCCACGATGTGGCAGCCGTCGGCATCTCCTATCAGATGCATGGCCTGGTGTGCGTCGACGCATCGGGCACAGCCCTGCGCCCCGCCATCATCTGGTGCGACGGACGCGCCGTGCCCTACGGCAGCCGCGCCTTCGACGGCATCGGCCACGACCGCTGCCTCGACCACCTGCTGGGATCGCCCGGCAACTTCACGGCTGCCAAGCTCGCCTGGGTGAAAGACCATGAGCCCGAGGTCTACAGCCGCATAGCCAAGATCATGCTCCCCGGCGACTACATCGCCATGCGCCTCAGCGGCGGCACCATGCAGACCACCGTCTCCGGCCTGTCGGAAGGCATGTTCTGGGACTTCAAAGACAACTGCGTGAGTGGCGACGTGCTCGACTTTTACGGGTTCCGGCCCGACATCATCGCCGACATCGTGCCCACCTTCTCGGTGCAGGCACGCGTCAGCAGCGAGGTGGCCGACATGCTCAGCCTGAAGCCCGGCACACCCATCAGCTACCGCGGCGGCGACCAGCCCAACAACGCCCTCTCGCTCAACGTCATGCGACCGGGCGAGATAGCTGCCACCGGCGGCACGTCGGGCGTGGTCTACGGCATCCTCGACGAGGTGCGATGCGATGCACTGAGCCGGGTCAACACCTTTGCACACGTCAACCACAACATGCCCGACACACGCCTGGGCGTGCTGCTCTGCATCAACGGCACGGGCATCCTCAATGCCTGGATGAAGCGCACCGTGGCCCCCGAAGGCATCTCCTACAACGAGATGAACCGCATGGCCGAAGAGGTGGCCGTGGGTGCCGAGGGCCTCTCCGTCATCCCCTTCGGCAACGGTGCCGAGCGCGTGCTGCAAAACGAGAACCCGGGGGCATCGGTCCACGGCATCAACTTCAACATACACACCAAGGCACATCTCCTGCGGGCCGCACAGGAGGGCATCGCCTTCTCGTTTGCCTATGGCATGGAGATCATGCAGCAGATGGGCATGGACATCAAGACCATCAAGGCCGGACACGCCAACCTCTTCCTCTCGCCGCTCTTCCGCCGCACGCTGGCAGCCGTCACTGGCGCCTCCATCTGCCTCTATGAGACCGACGGCAGCGTGGGTGCCGCCTATGGTGCCGGCATCGGCGCCGGCATCTACCACGATGCCGACGAGGCATTCCGCACGCTGAAGCACATAGCCACCGAGCAGCCCGTGGCCGACCGCGACGCCTATCTCGCCGCCTACGAGCTCTGGAAGAAGCGCCTGGCGCAATAAGACCGCACACGCAGACATGCGATACGCATATTACCAAAACAAAACCTAAAACATATCACAATCATGAAAAAAGAGTATTTCCCCGAGATTGAGAAGATCCAGTTTGAAGGCCCCGAGTCGAAGAACCCCATGGCATTCCACTACTACGACGCCGACCGCGTGGTGGCCGGCAAGACGATGAAAGAGTGGATGCGCTTCGCCATGGCCTGGTGGCACACGCTCTGCGCAGAGGGCACCGACCAGTTTGGCGGCGCTTCGAAGTCGTTCCCCTGGAACGAGGGCGCCGACGCACTCACCGTGGCCAAGCAGAAGGCCGACGCCGGCTTTGAGATCATGCAGAAGCTCGGCATAGGCTACTACTGCTTCCACGACGTAGACCTCATCAGCGAGGGTCAGAGCGTCGAGGAGTATGAGACCAACATGGCTGCCATCACCGACTATCTCAAGGAGAAGATGGAGCAGACGGGCATCCGCCTCCTCTGGTCTACGGCCAACGTCTTCGGCAACGCACGCTACATGAACGGTGCTTCCACCAACCCCGACTTCGACGTGGTGGCACGCGCCATCGTGCAGATCAAGAACGCCATCGACGCAGGCATCAAGCTGGGTGCCGAGAACTATGTGTTCTGGGGCGGCCGCGAGGGCTACATGTCGATCCTCAACACCGACCAGAAGCGCGAGAAGGAGCACATGGCCACCATGCTCCGCCTGGCACGCGACTATGCCCGCTCAAAGGGTTTCACCGGCACCTTCCTCATCGAGCCGAAGCCCATGGAGCCCACCAAGCACCAGTATGACGCCGACACCGAGACGGTCATCGGCTTCCTGCGTGCACACGGCCTCGACAAGGACTTCAAGGTCAACATCGAGGTGAACCACGCCACACTCGCCGGACACACCTTCGAGCACGAGCTGGCCTGTGCCGTCGATGCCGGCATGCTCGGCTCCATCGACGCCAACCGCGGCGACTACCAGAACGGTTGGGACACCGACCAGTTCCCCATCGACAACTACGAACTGACGCAGGCCTGGATGCAGATCGTGCGCAACGGAGGCTTCGGCACGGGCGGCACCAACTTCGACGCCAAGACACGCCGCAACAGCACCGACCTCGAAGACATCATCATCGCTCACATCAGCGGCATGGACGCCTGTGCACGCGCCCTGCTCAATGCTGTCGACATCCTCGAGAACTCGCCCATCCCCGCCATGGTCAAGGAGCGCTATGCCTCGTTCGACTCGGGCATCGGCAAGGACTTCGAAGACGGCAAGCTCACCTTCGAGCAGGTCTATGAGTATGGCAAGAAGGTCGACGAGCCCAAGGTCACCTCGGGCAAGCAGGAACTCTACGAGACGATTGTGGCGCTCTACGCCAAATAAGCATCATCATTGAGGTATACACAGGGGGGAGGCTGAATGGCCTCCCCCTTTTTTCTTTTCGGTCAGCCGCGCTATTTTCCACAGCAAAAAGACGACACTTCTCAGAGATTTTCTGTATCTTTGCCATCGTAACTCACAGACTATATGAACCACCGCAAATTGTTACCCTCCCTGCTGCTGGCGCTGATGAGCACAGCACCAGTCTGCGCCGGCCTGCACACGACAGCCGGCGGCGATGATGCCAACGACGGCAACCTGACACGTGAATACACCGCACACGGCAACCCGCTCTTCACCCACGAGCACACGGCCGACCCGGCAGCCCTCGTGCTGCGCGACACGCTGTGGCTCTTCACCGGCGTCGACGAGCCGGGCGACCACAAGGGCTATGCCATGAACCGCTGGGCGGTGTTCTCCACCACCGACCTGCGCCACTGGACCGAATACCCCACGCCGCTGCAGGTCAGCGACTTTGCATGGGCCAGCAGCAAGCAGGCCTACGCCGGACATGTGGTGGAGCACAAGGGCAAATACTACTGGTATGTGTCCACCAACTGGTGTGGCATCGGCGTGGCGGTGGCCGACAAGATCACCGGCCCCTACAAGGATGCGCTGGGACGACCGCTGCTCACCAACGACGACTGCTTTGCCTCCAAGCACTCGTGGGCCTGCATAGACCCGGCCGTGTTCTTCGACACCGACGGCACACCCTACATCATCTGGGGCAACGGCCAGTGTTACATCGCACGCCTGCAAGACTCCATGACGGCCATCGTGCCGGGCAGCATACAGCAGATCGACCTCGGCAAGGACTATCCGTTCACCGAGGCACCGTGGGTGCACCAGTACAACGGCAAGTATTATCTGACCTACGCCACCGGCTGGCCTGAGAAGATTGCCTACGCCATGGCCGACAACATCGGCGGCCCGTGGAAGCCCATGGGCATCATCTCTGAGATGGCGGGCAACAGCAACACCACACATCCGGCCATCGTGAACCTGAGAGACCAGTGGATCTTCGTGTCGCACAACGGCGCTCTGCCCGACGGCGACGGCTACCGCCGCAGCGTGATCATGGAGAACATGGCCTACCGCGCCGACGGCTCCATCAAGCCCATAGCTCCCACGGCCAAGGGTGTCAACGGACCGGGCAACCCCATCCTCAACGGATATCATGCCGACCCGGAGATTCTCTACTCCAACAAGACTCAGCGCTATTACATCTACTCCACCACCGACGGCAAGCCGGGATGGGGCGGCTGGAAATACTATGCCTACTCGTCGGCCGACCTGAAGGAGTGGCGCTGCGAGGGCGTGGTGCTCGATGCCAAGAACGGACAGATTCCCTGGGCCGACGGCAACCTCTGGGCTCCGGCTGCCGAAGAGGTGAAGACCAAGAAGGGCTACAAATACTACATCTACTACAGTGCGCAGCCTAAGGACGGCGGCCGCAAACAGATCGGCGTGGCCGTGGCCGACGCACCCACCGGACCGTTCAAGGACCTGGGACACCCGCTCATCAGCAAGGAGCCGGAGGGCTTCCGCGGACAACTCATCGATGTCGACGTGTTCATCGATCCCGTCAGCCACAAGCCTTACCTCTACTGGGGCAACGGCATGATGGCAGGTGCCGAGCTCAATGCCGACATGACAAGCATCAAGGAGAAGACCATCACGCTCATGACACCCCAGGGCGGCTCGCTGCGCGACTATGCCTACCGTGAGGCGCCCTACGTGTTCTACCGCAACGGGCTCTACTACTTCATGTGGTCGGTCGACGACACCGGCTCGCCCAACTACCACGTGGCCTACGGCACCTCCACCTCACCGCTCGGCCCCATCAAGGTGGCTGACCAGCCCGTGGTGCTCCGCCAGGATCCGCAGCACGACATCTACGGCACGGCACACAACTCCGTGGTGCAGGTGCCCGGCACCGACGAGTGGTACATCGTGTACCACCGCATCAACAAAGACTGGCTGCACCACCAGCCCGGCGTGCACCGCGAGACGTGCATCGACCGCCTCTACTTCAACGAGGACGGCACCATAAAGCCGGTGGTGCCCACAGAGTGACACACACAGGAAAAGGTATAAGACATTAATAACCAACACACAACAAAACTAAAGATTATGAAAAAAGTATTTTTTGCCGTGGCTGTTCTGGCAGCCATGACACTGAGCAGCTGCGGAGGCAGCAGCAAGAACGCTGAAGCCACAGACAACGCCACCGAGCAGACCGACACCACAGCGAACGCAGGCGACGCCTCTGCTGCCCTCAGCGAGGAGACCAACGCCAGCATCGCCGCACTGACCGAGCAGGCCACGAAGGCACTGCAGAGCACCGACAGCAAGACCATCACCACCACGCTGGCTACGATGCAGGCTACCTACAAGGCTCTGGTGAATGCCGGCAAGCTGGAGGAGGCCAAGGCCTACGGCCAGAGCATCAAGGAGTTCATCACCAAGAATGCAGAGAGCATCAAGGCCGTGTCTAACGGCAACGCCACCATCGCACAGCTGGTGGAAGGCATAAAGAACCTGCCCACCTCAGCCGAGGCTACCGTCGAGGAGGCCAAGAATGCCGTGACGGACGACGCCGTGAGCCTCGCCGCCTCATACATCCAGAAGGCTGCTTCGGCCAAGGCCACTGCCGAGACTGCTGCCGCTGCCCTGAAGAGCGCTCCCGAGGCTGTGAAGAAGATTGCCGAGAGCGTGCCCGAGGCTGCCAAGGAAGCTGCTAAGGAGGCTGCCACAAGCGCTGTGAACAACGCCAAGACGGCTGCCACCACCGCCGCCGAGAACGCCAAGACTGCCGCCGAGAACAAGGCCAAGGAAGAGGTGAACAAGGCCCAGACAAAGGCTGCCAACAAGGTGAAGGAAGCCCAGCAGAAGGCCAACGACAAGGTCAACGAAGCCGCCAACAAGGCACTGAAGGGCCTCGGCCTCTAAACTGCACAATTCATAGGCGAAAAGGTGAACGGTGGCAATCCATAAGACCGCCCCGATAAACCATCACCCATACATTTCAAAAGCATAGACCCGCGGGTAGGGTCTATGCTTTTTTGTTTTTCGCTGCCAGCCTAACGCTGGCACAAAAGTCAAAATGAGGTGACTCCACATGCGGGAGCCACCTCATTTTTATTGGTGTATCGTTGTAGGCTGCAGCTTACATTGTGGCAGCAGCATAGATCCAGTTGTACACGAAGCTGCAGACACCGAAGGCCACCACACCGAGTGTGCAGATGGCAAGCGTCAGGCGCGTGTTGATGTGGCTGCGGAAGGTGGGCAGCGGGTTCTCGTTCTCACGGATGAACATCGCCTTGACGATGAGCAGATAGTAGTAGAGCGAGATGACCGTGTTGACCAAAGCGATGAACACCACAGCATAGATGGCGGCACCCATGGAGTCGGTGACATCAGAGCCGGCAACGGCCGACATGAACACGAAGAACTTCGAGAACATACCAGCGAACGGCGGGATACCTGCCAGCGAGAACAGAGCCAGCGTCATCAGGAAAGCCAGACGGGGGTTGGTCTTGTAAAGGCCGTTGTAGGCCGTCATGTCGACGACGCCACCGTTGTTCTCCTCCACGGCTGCAATGATGGCGAAGACAGCCAGGTTGGCAGCCACATAGATCAGCACATAGTAGGACAGAGCTGTCACGCCCATGGCCGAATCGCCGATCACGGCAAGCATGATGTAACCGGCCTGTGAGATCGAACTGAACGCCATGAAGCGCTTCAGGTCCTTCTGGTGGATGGCGAAGATGTTACCCACGGTGATGGACAGCACCACCACGACCATCATCATCGTCTGCCAGTAGGGCACGATGGGAGCGAAGACCTTCATCAGGATGGCGCACAGCGCAAAGGCGGCAGCACCCTTGGAGGTGACGCTGAGGTAACCCGACACCGTGGTGGGAGCACCCTGATAGGTGTCGGCCGTCCAGAAGTGGAAGGGCACCAGCGAGATCTTGAATGCCAGACCGCTGAAGAAGAACACCATGCCCATGAGGCAGAGCGGTGAGGCAGAGATCTGCGCAGCCATGTCGTCGAAATAGAGCGTGCCGGCAGCAGCATAGAGGAAGCTGATGCCATAGAGCATGACACCGCTCGAGAACGTGGCGGTCAGGATAAACTTGGCGCCGGCCTCAGCCGAGTGGTGACGATACTTGTCGAAAGCCACCAAGCAGGCCATAGGCACTGAAGCCATCTCGAGACCCAGGAAGAAGAGCAGGAAGTGATTGGCCGAAACCATCATGTTCATGCCCAGCAGCGTGGCCACCACGAGCTCATAGAACTCACCCTCCTTGAAGTGGGTGTCGGGGCGCTGCAGCCACTGGCGCGACTGCACCAGCACGATGAGCGCACTGAAGGCCAGGATGGTCTTGATGACGCCCACGCTGGCACTGGTGGCATACATGCCGCCGAAAGCCGTCTGGGCAGATGTCGGGAAGATGTTGACGAGCAGATGGGCCAGCATCAGCACACACACGAGCGGGTTGAACCAGCAGCGTGAGGGCTCCTCACCCGGCTTCTTGGCGGTAAACAGGTCTGCAATGAACACAATCAGCAAGATGGCCATCAAGGTCACCTCGGGGATCATGTTTAAAAACTGACTATAATCTATATTCATAATTGTTATATCCGAATTTTAAAGTTCATACATTACATACCTGGAGCGGCACCGGTTCCCATGATGTAGTGAACCATAGGTCCAACAGCATCGTTGATGATGTCCTGCACCCACAGCGGAGCCAAGCCCAGACCGGCCACACACACGATGAGGCCGCCCACGGCGAGGCGCTCGTCCCAGCTGGCGTCGGTCAACTTGTAGAACGACTCGTCGGCCACCTGCTGGAAGCAGATCTTGCCCACGCAGCGCAGGATGTAGACGGCGGTGATGACGATCGACGTGCAGGCCACGATGGTGCAGACACGGTGGAACGTGTCGTTGACCTCAAACGAACCGACGAAGATGTTCATCTCAGCCACGAAGCCTGAGAAGCCGGGAAGACCCAGGTTGGCCAGACCGGCGATGACATAACCGACGGCGAGGAACGGCATGACCTTCATCAGACCGCCGAGCTTGCGCACGTCGCGCGTGCCGGCACGGTGGTAGATCATACCGATGACAGCAAAGAACAGAGCCGTCATCAGACCGTGAGAGAGCATCTGCAGGATGGCACCGGTGCAAGCCGTCTGCGTCATCATGAGCAGGGCGAAGAGCACCATGCCGCAGTGAGACACCGACGAGTAGGCGTTGATATACTTCAGGTCAGTCTGCACGCAGGCAGAGAGCGCACCGTAGACCACAGAGATGGTGGTGAGGATGAGGAAGATCCATGCCAGCTGCTGGGCAGCATCGGGCAGCAGATACATGGCCACACGGAAGCAGCCGTAGCCTCCCAGCTTCATGAGCACACCGGCGTGGAGCATAGACACGGCCGTGGGGGCCGAGGCATGACCGTCGGGCGACCATGTGTGGAAGGGGAACATGGCACCGAGGATGCCGAAGCCGATGAAGATGAACGGGAAGAAGATCTTCTGGATGAAATCGGGGATGGCATGGCTCTGGGCGATCTCCACCACGCTCATGGTGTAGACGTGGCTATACTGACCGTTGAAGAAGTAGATGCCGAGGATGCCGATGATGAGCAGGGCAGAACCGCCCATGAGCATCAGCGTCAGCTTCATGGCCGAGTACTCCTTGGGGCCGGTACCCCACACGCCGATGAGCAGATACATGGGGATGAGGGCCACCTCATAGAACACGAACATCGTGAACAGGTCTACCGAGATGAAGAAACCGTAGACACCGATCGACAACAGCGTGAACCAGAGGAAATACTCCTTCTGCATGGGGTGCTGCTGCCAGCTGGCAAAGGTGCCGGTGAAGACGATGATGGAGCTCAGCAGCAACATGACCACCGAGATGCCGTCGACACCTGTTCTATAATAGATGTTGAGCGGTTCAAACCAGGGGACAGCCGTGCCGAAGAGGAACGGATACTGCGAGGCGGGCATCGTGTGACGAGCATTGACAAACTCGAGGACGAGGTAGATGGAGAGCGCGAGCAATGCCGTGGAGCCAACTACCATCACGCCACGCACCTGACTGTCGTTGCGTGCGAGCCACAGGGCCAGCAGCATCAGGACGGGGATAACGACGAATAATGTTAAGAATGTCATTTTTCTTTAAGTTGTTTGGTGTTGGTAATTGGGGTTAGATGCAAAGCAGGATAAGCGTCAGCGCCACCGTGCCGGTGAGGAACCACACGGCATACTGGCGCACGTCGCCGCTCTGCCATGAGCGAAGGCTCTGTCCTCCCTCCTGTGTGGCCCATGCCGAGAAGTTGAAGCAACCGTCGATGACGTGGCGGTCAAACCAGGCGATGGGCTTTGAGAAGCAGGCGAAGACCACCTTGTGGGTGAAGAACTGCCATGCGTCGTCAATATAGAAACGGTTGAGCGATGCCTTGTGCAACGTGGGGAACGTGGCAGCCAGCTTGTCGGACAGCGGGTTGTGCTTGGGTGCATACATATAGGTAGCGAGCGCAAAGCCCACCGTGGCTACAGCCAGAGAGATCCAGGCTGTGGTGCCAAACTGGAAGTGCTGCAGAGCGATCTCCTCCGAATGGCCGTCGAGCGAGATGAAGTGGCCGAAGGGAATCCAACCGGCCACAATGCTGATGATGGCCAGGAACACCAGCGGACCCCACATGACGAAGGGCACCTCGGCCGGCTTGCGGCGATGGTCGGGATCCTGCTCATAATAGCTGTCGCCCCAGAAGATGACATAGTAGAGACGGAACATGTAGAAAGCCGTCATGCCACTGACCAGCGTCATGAACCATCCGAGGCAGGGCGAGAAGTGGAAGCAAGCGTCCACGATCTCATCCTTCGAGAAGAAACCGGCCAGGGGCCAGAAACCGCTGATGGCGATGGTGCCGATGAGGAAACAGATGTTGGTGATAGGCATATACTTGTGCAGACCGCCCATGTACTCCTTGAAGTTGGAGCCGATGATGACGATGATGGCACCCGAGCAGAGGAAGAGCAGCGCCTTGAACATGGCGTGTGTGAACAGGTGGAACAGCGAAGCCATGTAGCCCACGCTACCCTCGCCCTCCATGGCTGTCACCACACCCAGGGCGGTGAGCATGTAGGCAATCTGCGAGATGGTGGAGAAGGCCAGACCACGCTTGATGTCCTTCTGCGTGCAAGCCACGGCAGCGGCATAGAAAGCCGTGAAGGCAGCGATGTAGGCGATGTAGTGGAGCGTGTTGGGGGCATAGGCCACCCAGATGGGCATGAGCGCAGCCACCTGGTAGACACCGGCCACCACCATCGTGGCAGCGTGGATGAGCGCCGACACGGGTGTGGGGCCCTCCATGGCATCGGGCAGCCAGATGTGCAGCGGGAACATGGCCGACTTACCGGCACCGCCGATGAACATCAGGAAGAGCGCCATGGGCAGGATGGCAGCGGCACCGGGCAGCTTCGTGACGAGCGACGGATCGGCCGTCAGGTCATAGTTGAATGTTCCCACATAGTAGCTGTAGAACAGGATACCGATGAGGAAGAACAGGTCGGCGAAGCGTGTCACGATGAATGCCTTCTTGGAGGCATGCACAGCCGTGTGCTTGGGATAGTAGAAACCGATGAGCAGGTAAGAGCAGACACCCACGAGCTCCCAGAAGAGATACATCTGGAAGATGTTGGTGGCCACCACCAGGCCGAGCATCGACATGGTGAAGAGGCTCAGATAAGCATAGAAACGCTGGAATCCGTGCTCATACTCCTCTTTCTTGTAGTTCTCGTCGCGTTCGGCCATATAGCCAAACGAGTAGATGTGCACCATAAACGACACCGTGGTGATGACGATGAGCATCATGACGCTCATGGGAGTGAGGCGGAAGCCGATGTTGAACGTCAGCAGTTCGGTGAAACGCATCCAGGTGAAGTTGAACACCGTCACCGGGGCATAGAGCCCGTCGGCGCCGCGCCCGATGGCAAAGAAATATTGGTAAGCCGTGTAAAGGCTCATGCACCACAGAGCTCCCAGCACGGTGGTGCCGATGAGTCCTGCCACAGGCTTCTTCATCTTCATGCCGAGCAGTCCCAAGACCAGGAAACTCAAGAACGGGAGAAGAAGTATTAAAAATGAATAGCTGTATTCCATTGTGCGATATTAGAATTTCAAGTTTTCAATACTGTTCACCTGGTCACTGTGATAGTTGCGGTAAACGTTGATGATGATGGCCAGCGCCACAGCCGTCTCAGCGGCAGCCACACCGATGGAGAACAGGGTGAAGAACATACCCTCCATCTTGTCGGGGAAGAGCATGCTGTTGAACACGGCGAAGTTGAGGTCCACCGAGTTGAGTATCAGCTCCACCGAGACGAGCATGGCCACGAGGTTTCTGCGGGTGAAGAACCCGAAGACACCTATAAAGAACAACAGGGTGCTGAGCACCAGATAACACTCTACGGGAATCATTTCTTGTCCTCCTTTCTTGCGATTAAGACACCGCCGATGATACATGCCAGCAGGAACACTGAGATGAACTCGAACGGCAGGATATACTGGTATTTGTCGGCACCCACGATGGCCGTGGCCACCGTCTGCATGTCGAGCTCCTGGATGTCGCCACCCACGGCCTTGACGATAAACTGGTTCTTGAGCAGCACCATGGCCACCATGACCATTCCGGCCAGTGCCACGAGCGCTCCGCCCACGGCCCGCGAGCCCTTGAGGTGCTCGGTGAGACCCTGCAGTGTGCGCTTGCTGACAAGCTGGATGGCAAACATATAAAGGACGGTGATGCCACCGGCGTAGACCGAGATCTGGGCAGCGCCGAGGTAGGTGTATCCCAACATGAAATAGACGCCAGCGATGGCGAAGAGCACGAACAGCAAGAAGGTGACTGCCCGCATGATGCTCTTGGTGACCACCGAC
>CAVAXH010000040.1:12681-17473 GCA_963592505.1 Bacteroidaceae bacterium | reverse complement strand
GGAATAACCCGTGCGAAAGCGGTCAATGCTCTTACAAACTTCGTCTATAATATATTCAGATATGTTCAAATCAACATTTATCAGCCGAAACTCTTGCAAGGGATAAAGGGATAATTATGCCCAAACGTGTCAAATCAAACAAAAATAATAGGTTCATGAGCGGATAAACGAACGTTTTTATTATCAAAACCCCTAAATGGTGGATTGATTCCGAAAAACGAGGTTTGGCGGAATAGCCTCCGCTTATGCTACTAGAATTAATAGAACCTACCTATAGTCTTTATAATCCGTTATTTTACCATTTCATTGTCACGGAGAAGAACCTTCTCATATCCTTTGCGTCTATTCTACATCACACTTCATCGCAGGAGTAACAAGTTCTATTCTGATGTGCCAGTAAGTAAAAGTCGGTCAAAGGAAAGAACAGTCTGATATGAGAAACGATAATGTTGCCCATATACTTTGTTGTCTACACGTGACTTTATGCCTTGCAATATTTCTGTATAAAGCTAATGTACAAGACTTTATATGTAATGTATTGTGTATTAGCCTAATATCTTTATGGTAAATAAAGCCGACATCCTTTGCCCCACTCCAAGTTTGAAGAAGGCCCAAGGCGACAACTGCCATATTAGACTTTACGAAATAAAGTAGTTACACAAATATAATCTACTGCCAAATGGCTTCATTTCTCCAATCTGCAGGAAATCCCATGGCTGCGACATCAACCATTGGGTATTGGCGAAGCAAAATTTTGAGATTTGATACGATGTCATTCTGTGCATCTATTGCATTAACCCAATATACCAGACAACAAAGCACAGAATATAGTTTGTTGGCAACTTCCGGCCTGTTGACTATCCAAGGCTGACGAAGTCTGCTCGGCATTTTGGGCATCACGGGCATAGTGCGGTTCCATACACGACCGTGATGGGCACAGCAATTGCGAAGCGCATTGATGGCCTTCATCCAACTTTCAAGGATTTCTTGTTGTGGCACACCATATGAGCGCGCTATCTTTTTCTTTACCAACTCGTCCGTAAAGTTGAAGAAGAGTTTGGTCAAGCATCCGAACGACGTAAGGTCTATAAGTTTCCACGCAGGCGGAAAATCTTCCTTGCCGTACTTCGCAATATGCTCTTTGATGAAATCATCCTTCGAACGCTGCAGTTCACGGTCAAGAGTTGAAAGGTTCTCGGTAAACTTGTGCTTATCTATGGCAAGTTCCGAGTTAGAGAACCAAAACGCTCCATGTGCAAGCGAAAACTGATTGATAATCTTTGAGCGCAAAGAAATCTCAATCTTTTGTATTGTAGAAAACAGAAGCATCCTCAACTTGGCATCGAACTCATAAAGTGCCACAGCCTTCTCAAAGGTAGCAGTCGGTTTATAACGTTCCGTATCATCATTCATCTTGAAAGGTCGCAAGTAAGCCGCAAAACGGAAATAACTGACATGACAAAGAAAAGCAATTGCTTTCTCTTCGTCTTCGATAGCCAGCCCTTTGTCTTTCAGATTTGCCAGCAATGTATATGCGCCAAGTAGAGGGTTCGTATATCTCATAGGTGTATATAAACAAAAAGTTCCGCCCTGGTGCGCTGGTCAATGGGAAGCGTGGCGGATTCTAGTGCCGCAAAGGTACAATAGATATTCTATTCGGCCAAATGTTTTCGCAAAAATCAACAGTATGTTATACAAATTACAAATTGTATTAGCCTAATATCCCTACGGGAAAGCGACGATTCGTCTTTTCAACATGTCTTCTTATTCCGAATTTGGGTAGTCATTTGTCCTTTGCGCTGCAGTCCTTCGGCCTTCGCACTGCAGTCCTTCGGCCCTAACACTCGGGTCCCAAGAGCCTTAGGACTCGAGTGTTAGGGCCTTAGGACTCGAGTGTTAGGGCTTTAGGACTCGAGTGTTGAGGCCTTAGGACCCGAGTGTTCCGGTTTTTACTCGAACAAGCGACATGCAAGGTGGCAAAAGAGCTAGCGTGCTAGCCTCGTCAGCCACTTTGGTTATGAATCATGCTGGCTAGTGTGATTTGCTAGCCTCAATGGCTGGCGGCATCAAGGATGATCTCGCCCAAGGTGGGATGGATGTGGATGATGTCGGCCAGACGGTCGACGGTGACATCGAAGTTCATCAGCGATGCCACCTCCTGCACCATCCACGAGGCGTCCTGCCCCAGCGCATGGCATCCGATGATGCGGTTCTCGCCGTTGCAGACCAGCTTGAGCAGGCCGTCGGTAGCCTCGGTGGCCTGTGCGCGGCCGTTGGCACGATAGATGGCCTTGTGCACGGTGCATGTCAGCCCCTGCTGCTTGCACAGGTCCTCGGTCAGTCCGACAGAGGCCACCTCCGGGTGGGTAAAGACCGCTGCCGGCATGATGTCGAGACGTATGTTGTCGGTCTTTCCGGTGATGTGGTTCACAGCGCGGTAGCCCTGGAAGGTAGCGGCATGGGCCAGCATCTGCCGGGCATTGACATCGCCGATGGCATAGATGTGAGGCACTGTGGTCTGCATGTTCTCGTCGACCACTATGCCGCGGCGGTCCACCTCGACGGCTGTGTTGTCAAGACCAAGGTTGTCGGCATTGGCCTGACGGCCGGTGGCCACCAATATGCAGTCGGCCTGCAGCGTCTCGGTTGTGCCCTTCTTCGTGTTCTCGAAGGTCACCATGTCGCCGTCAACCCGTTGCAGTCCACAGCCCAGGTGGAACGCGATGCCCTGCTTCTCCATGGCTTTGCGCAAGCGGCGGGCTATCTCGCTGTCCATGGTGGGCAGGCACTCCTTTTGGAACTCGATGACAGACACCTCGCTTCCAAACGAGTGGAAGACCGACGCCATCTCCAGTCCGATCACGCCAGCTCCGACGATGCAGAGATGATGCGGCAACGACGACAGGCCAAGCAGTTCCTCTGACGTCACCACGTGCGGATTGGCCTGCACCTCTTCGGGCGACAAGCCCGGCACAGGGGGCATCTTGGCACGTGAGCCCGTGGCGATGATGATGTCGCGGGCAGTCACCGTCTCTTCGCCCACCGTGACGGTGTTGGCATCAACCAAGGAGGCGTGACCATGAATAAACGTGATCGAAGGCTGGCCGAGGAGCGTCTCCACGCCCTTGCGCATGCCTGCCACAATCTGGTTCTTGCGGTCGATGGCTGCCGTGAGGCGGTCGGCGCCAGAAGCCTCCGACTGCTTGTGGGCATCGTGGATGAGCGCCTTGGTGGGGATGCAACCGCAGTTGAGACAGGTGCCGCCGGCAAAACTCTCTTCGGCAATGACCACCTGCAACCCTTGTTTGGCTGCATAGGCAGCGGCCTGGTATCCGCCAGGTCCGCTGCCTATGATGATAAGATCGGTTTGTATCATCCGTATGGCGTTTTTAAGCGTTTTCGGGATAGGTCAGCACGGGGCTCTTGGCAGCGAGCACGTCGTCCACGCGGCTGATGGGCGCATTGTGGGGCGCCGTCTTCACCAGTTCGGGATCGGTCTTGGCCTCCTCGGCAATCTGCCGCATCACCGCCACGAAACGGTCTATGGTCTCGATGCTCTCGTTCTCTGTGGGCTCAATCATCATGGCCTCGTGGAAGAGCAGCGGGAAGTAGATGGTGGGCGCATGGAAGCCGTAGTCGAGCAACCGCTTGGCCACGTCCATCGTGGTGACGCCTGTCGACTTGTCCTGCAGGCCGTTGAACACAAACTCGTGTTTGCTCAGACCCTTGATGGGCAGTTCGTAGACATCCTGCAAGGCAGCCTTGATGTATGAGGCATTGAGGGTGGCAGTTGGTCCCACCTTCTTTATGTGCTCATAGCCCAGGCTGAGGATGTAGGTCCAGGCACGCATCTCCACGAGGAAATTGCCGTGGTAGGGGTTGACCGTGGGGAAGAAAGGCTCCAGGCCCTTGCGGCAGCCCACAGGGCCACTGCCCGGTCCGCCGCCGCCGTGAGGCGTGGAGAACGTCTTGTGCAGGTTGAGGTGTATGACGTCGAAGCCCATGTCGCCCGGGCGGCACACGCCGAGCAGCGGGTTGAGGTTGGCTCCGTCGTAGTACATCAAGCCGCCGCACTGATGCACCATGTCTACGATCTTCGTGATGTCGTGCTCGAAGATGCCCAGCGTGTTGGGGTTGGTCATCATCATGGCGGCCACGGTGTCGTCGAGCTTGGTGGCGAGGTCATCGACATCGACGGTGCCGTCGGCCTTGCTCTTCACTTCCACCACGTCGAGGCCGCACACCGCTGCCGAGGCCGGGTTGGTGCCGTGAGCAGAGTCGGGCACCAGCACCTTGGTGCGCTTGACGTCGCCCCGGCTCTCGTGATAGCCCCGGATGATCATCAGTCCGGTGAGCTCGCCGTGTGCGCCGGCGCAAGGCTTCAAGGTGAAGTCGGCCATGCCCGTAATCTCGCACAGCATCTGCGTGAGCTCGTTCACCACAGCCTGTGCACCGGCCACCGTAGAAGCCGGCTGCAGCGGGTGCAGGTTGTTGAAGTCGGGATGGTTGGCTGCCTCCTCGTTGATCTTGGGGTTGTATTTCATGGTGCAGGAGCCCAACGGATAGAACCCGTTGTCAACACCGAAGTTGTTGCCGCTGTGGTTGGTGTAGTGTCTGACGACAGTCATCTCGTCGCACTCGGGCAGGGCTGCCTCCTTTTCGCGTTGCATGGGTTGTGCAATGTCGTGGTGCGGGAAAGGATTCTTGGGAAGGCTGTAACCAACTCGCCCCGGACTGCTCAACTCGAAGATGAGACGGTCGTATAATTTGTTGTTCATGGATAGTCTATTGT
>CAVAXH010000040.1:0-12671 GCA_963592505.1 Bacteroidaceae bacterium | reverse complement strand
GTCTATTGTTTAGTTGGAAACAGTTTTATTCGGGAATGAGGGCCACCAGGCGGTCGATCTCTTCTTTGCTGCGCTGCTCGGTGACGGCCATCATGACGGTGTCGTCGGTGACGGCCACGCCACCCATGAAACCGTTGGCCACCCAGATGTCTTGCAGAGCTGCCAGATCGCCGTCGTAGCGCAGACAGAACTCGTTGAGATACTCCTGTCCCGGGAATGCTTCGTGGAAATGGCCCGTGGCGAGCAGTGCGTCGTGCAGATAGTGGGCACCGTCGCACCCCAGCTGGGTAGCCTCGCGCAGGCCCTTGGGACCCATCGCTGCCATGTAGATGGTCACCCAGAGCGCCATCAGGCTCTCGTTGGAGCAGATGTTTGAGGTGGCACGCTGGCGGCGGATGTGCTGTTCGCGCGCCTGCAGGGTCAGCACGAAGGCGCGGCGGCCGTCGTGGTCGACGGTCTGGCCGACAATGCGTCCGGGCATCTTGCGCATGAGTTTTTCGGTGGTGCACATATAGCCGATGTAGGGACCTCCCCACGACATGGGGATGCCCAGGCTCTGTCCGTCGCCCACAGCGATGTCGGCACCCCACTCGCCGGGTGTCTTCAGCACCGAGAGGTCAGCGGCAATGCTGTTGATGGCAAAGAGCGCCTTGGCAGCGTGGCAACGGTCGGCCACACCGGTGAAGTCCTCGATGATGCCGTAGCGGTTGGGCTGCTGCACGATGAGTCCGGCCACGCCCCCCTGGGCCAGCGTGTCGTCGAGCGACGAGAAGTCGGTGGCGCCGTTGACGGTGGGCAGCGTGATGAGCTCAATGCCGTGGAAGTGGGCATAGGTCTTCACCACCTCCTGCACCTTGGGGTCGATGCCGTCGCTGAGGATGACCTTGCTGGTCTTCTTGGTGGCGGCCACAGCCATGAGGGCAGCCTCGGCCGTAGCCGTGGCTCCGTCGTACATCGAAGCGTTGGACACCTCCATGCCCGTCAGGCGGGTCATCATGGTCTGATACTCGAAGATATAGTGGAGCGTGCCCTGCGAGATCTCAGCCTGGTAAGGGGTGTAGCTGGTGAGATACTCGGCGCGTTCCACAATCTGCGGGATGATGGCGGGGGTGTAGTGGTCGTAGACACCGGCACCGGCAAAGCACACCAGCTGCTTGTTGAGCTTTCCGAGCTGGGCAAGTTTCTTGCGTATCTCTATCTCGCTGTGCGCCTCCGGCAGATCATAGTCTTTCTTCAGCCGCACGCTATCGGGGACATCCTTGTAGAGGTCGTCTACAGAGTCGATGCCGATGACATCGAGCATGCGCTTGATGTCATCGGGCGTTTGTGGGAAATAAGGGTGCATTTACTGATTCTTTGAGTTGTATGTATCCTCGTCCATCAGGCTCTCGAGTTCCGACGGGTCGGAGATCTTCACCTTGATGATCCAGTTGCTGTTGGCATCCTGGTTGATGAGCTCGGGGCTGTCGGCCAGTGCGTCGTTGACCTCGGTGACGGTGCCGCTGACGGGCGACATCAGGTCGCTGGCGGCCTTGACACTCTCCACGGCGCCGAAGACCTCGCCGGCCTCCACCTCGTCGTCTACATCGGGCATGTCCACATAGACGATGTTGCCCAACTGCTTCTGTGCATAATCGGTGATGCCGACGTATCCGAATTCTCCCTCTACACGAATGTACTCGTGTGTCTCGCTAAAATAGGTCATGATGTTGTGTTTTTATGATTAATGGTTATGTTTCCTTATCTGTCTGTGGTGTGACAGCCGACGTGTGCCGGCGTCACTGCTATGCCTTGTGATAATGCTTGTCGTAGAACTTCTTCTTGGCGACCGTAGCCGGGAATGTCTTCTTGCGGATCTGCACCTCCACGCGGTCGCCCAGCTTGAGCGATGCATCGACCAGGGCCACAGCGCAGCTCTGGTCTACGGAGAGAAGGCGATAGCCCGTGGTGACCTCGCCGACCTCTACGCCATCCTTCAGCACCTTGTAGCCGTGGCGCGGCACGGCGCGGTCGTCGAGCACGAGGCCACGCAGGCGGCGCTCCACACCATTGGTCTTCTGCTGGAGCAGTGCCTCCTTGCCGATAAACTCGGGCTTGTCGAACTTGCAGAACATGCTGAGGCCTGCCATCACGGGCGAGATGTCCTGCGACAGCTCGTCGCCGTAGAGAGGCAGACCGACCTCGAAGCGGAGCGTGTCGCGGCAACCCAGTCCGCAGGGCTTGCAGCGGCCGCTCTCCATGAGGCGGTCCCACTGGCTGACGATGTAGGCGTGGCTGCCATAGATCTCGAAGCCGTCTTCGCCAGTGTATCCGGTGCGACTGACGATGATCTGCTCGCCCTCGACATCGATGGTCTTCACGGTGTAGAACTCCAGCTCCTTGCAGGCAAGGTGCAGCACCTCCTCCATGACAGCCTCCGACTCGGGACCCTGCACGGCCAACTGGCCGTAGCGGTCAGAGCAGTGGTCGATGACGACGTTGAAGCCGCTGGCGTTGTCGGTCATCCATGCCACGTCCTTGTCGATGTTGGCCGCATTGATGACGATGAAGAAATGCTGCTCGCCCATCTTGTAGACCAGCAGGTCGTCGACGGTGCCTCCGTTGGGATAGCACATCATGCCGTAGAAGATCTTGCCGACAGGTGCACCTGTCACATCGTTGGTGAAGATGTGGTTGACAAAGCGCTCGGCGTCGGCGCCGGTGACAAAGACCTCGCCCATGTGCGACACGTCGAACACGCCACAGTGCTGGCGCACGGCGTTGTGCTCATCGATGATGGAAGAGTATTGTATGGGCATTTCAAAACCGGCGAAGGGCTGTATGAGTGCGCCCAACTTGACGTGCCGGTCGTAGAGGCATGTTTGCTTGTTCATGTTAGTGTGGTTTTGTGGTTTATGGTTTTTATGAGTTGTTTCAGACGGTAGACTTGCCGTAGATGAAGTGCGGGTCGAGGTATTGCTGCTCGATCTGCGTGATGGCTGCAATGTCGTCGGGGGTAAGGCAGACCGATGACGAGCAGAGGGCGGCCCGTAGCTGAGCCTTCATGTCGTCGAGCGAGAGCGGCGTGAACTGCTTGAGCAGGGTGATGCGCTGCCGCACGCTCTTCACGCCGTTGCGCTGGAGCTTCTGCTGGCTTGGCGTGATGGCTTGCGTCATGTGGTCCATGTTGGTGTCGTAGAGGAGGGTGCCGTGTGCGATGACCCTGTCGGCGAGGTGGAGCATGGCGTTGCCGGAGATCTTCTGGCCGTGAAGCATGATGTCGTTGTGGTCGTTGCGCTCGGCAGGGATGCCAATCTGGTTGAAGGCGTGCGTGAGCATTTGCATGTAATAGGCAAAACAGTCGTTGACGCTTGCTTCGCCGGTGATGTATGACAGCATGACGTTGCCCATGTCGGCGTAGACGCATCCCCCGCCGCTCTTTCTCCGGTAGAACTCTATGCCGTGTGTGCGACAGTAGTCGATGTTTACCTCGTTCTCAATGACCTGGTTGCGCCCGAAAATGACGGTCGGGTTGACCTGCCACATGAAAAAGCAGTCTTCCCCACGGTAGACATTTCTGGCTACATATTCCTCCATCGCCAGATAGAACGACAGGCGCATGGGGTGGGGCAGGGCAGTATCGATGTAAATCATCTTTGTGGTGTGCGAAGCGTTGCAATTATGTTGCAAATATACATATTATAATTATACACTCCAAACTTTGGAGAGTAAAAAACTGCGATTTGCGTGTTGGCGGCAAGAGGTAACAAACAGGGCAATGCTGCTCGGAAGCGGCATTGCCCTGTTGAAACACATGGATGTTATTCTTTTTTGTTTTTCACTTTCTCCACATAGGCGTCGATGGATGCTACAGCAGTGATGTTGACCACGTCCTGCACGCTGGCCTCGAAGTCGGTGAAATGGATAGGCTTGTTGAGGCCCATCTGTATGGGGCCGATGACCTCCACGTCGGGGTCGAGGGCCTTGATGAGCATGTAGCAGCTGTTGGCCGAACTCATGTTGGGGAAGACGAGCGTGTTGACATCCTTGCCCTTCAGACGGGTGAAGGGATACTTGTCGTCGCGCAGGTCTTTGTTGAGTGCGAAGCTGACCTGCATCTCGCCGTCGACAGCCATCTCGGGGAAGTCGTGCTGCAGGCGTTCCACCGCCTTGTGGGCCACCACGGGCGATCCTGCTTCGTCGGTGCCGAAGTTGGAGTAGCTGATCAGGGCCATCACCGGCTCGTCGTTGAAGAAGCGCACGGAGTGGTCGGCCAGACGTGCCACATCGTAGAGCACCTCCTCGTTGGGGTGACGGTTGATGAGCGTGTCGGCAATGTAGAAGATGCCCTTCTTGGTGTTCATGATGTGCATGGTGCCGAAGGTGTTGTAGGCGGGGTTGATGCCCACGACCTCTTTGGCCACCTTGATGGTGTTGCTGTATTTGGTGTAGAGACCGGTGATGAACGCGTCGGCATCGCCCTGCTCGACCATCGACATGCCGAAATAGTTGCGCTCATACATCTTGTCGTAGGCCTCCTCGAAGGTGTAGCCCTGGCGTGCACGCTTTTCGGCGAGGTGCTTGGCGTAGGTGGCACGCCGTCCCTGCTCCTTGTCGGCACGCATGTCGATGATCTCTATGTCGGTGAGGTCGATCTTCAGACGGTTGGCAAGTCGGTTCAGACGGTCGGGGTTGCCGAGCAGTATGGGGTGACAGATGCCCTCCTGACGTGCTTTGACAGCAGCCTTCATCATGGTGGGGTGACCGCCTTCGGCGAAGACCACACGCTGCGGGTGCATGGCTGCCGTGGCGTGCAGGGTGCGTGTGAACTTGGTCTCCTGTCCGAGCAGCTGGCGCAACTGTTCCTTATAGGCTTCCCAGTCGGTGATGGACGTGCGGGCCACACCGCTCTCGATGGCTGCCTTAGCCACTGCTGCCGACACCTCGGTGATGAGGCGCGGATCGACAGGCTTCGGAATGAAATATTTGGGACCGAACTGCAGGTCGTTGACGTGGTACACCTGGTTGACGATCTCGGGGATAGGCATCTTGGCGAGCTCGGCGATGGCCTTGACGGCTGCCAGCTTCATCTCTTCGTTGATGGCCTTGGCGTGCACGTCGAGAGCACCGCGGAAGATGTAGGGGAAACCGATGACGTTGTTGATCTGGTTGGGGTAGTCGGAACGGCCGGTGGACATGAGCACGTCGGGACGTGCAGCCATGGCATCCTCATAGGAGATCTCGGGCACGGGGTTGGCGAGCGCGAAGACGATGGGGTGGTCGGCCATCGACCGCACCATGTCCTGCGAGAGCACATTGCCCTTCGACAGTCCCACAAAGACGTCGGCACCCTTGACGGCCTCTTCGAGTGTGTGTATGTCGGTGCGGCTTGTGGCAAACTCAGCCTTTTGTTCGTTGACATGGTCACGACCCTTGTAGATGACGCCTCGGGAGTCGAGCATCACGACATTCTCGTGACGTGCGCCGAGCGAGCAGTAGAGCTTGGTGCAACTGATGGCGGCGGCGCCGGCACCGTTGACCACGATCTTGGCTTCTTCGATCTTCTTGCCTGCCACCTCAAGGGCGTTGAGCAGACCGGCTGCGGAGATAATGGCTGTGCCGTGCTGGTCGTCGTGCATGACGGGGATGTCGAGCGTCTGCTTCAGGCGGTTCTCGATGTAGAAGCACTCGGGAGCCTTGATGTCCTCGAGGTTGATGCCGCCGAAGGTGGGGGCTATCTTCTCGACCGTCTCGCAGAACTTCTCGGGGTCTTTCTCGGCGATCTCGATGTCGAAAACGTCGATGCCTCCATAGATCTTGAAGAGCAGGCCTTTTCCCTCCATGACGGGCTTTCCGCTCATGGCCCCTATGTCGCCCAGTCCGAGCACAGCGGTGCCGTTGGAGATGACAGCCACGAGGTTGCCCTTGTCGGTATATTTGTATGCGTCGTCGGGGTTCTGCTGTATTTCAAGGCAGGGGTAGGCCACTCCGGGCGAGTATGCCAAACTTAAGTCGGTTTGGGTGCGGTAAGGTTTTGTTGGCTTGACTTCAATCTTGCCAGGCCGTTCGTTGTTGTGGTATTCGAGAGCGGCCTCTTTTGTGATTTTTACCATATGACTTCGTTTTTATGCTTTATGTTCTACAGGCGTTTAGGGGTGCATGGGTGTACATTGCAAAGTTACTAAAAAACGAATTAACAAAACTAAGTTTTCACGATTTTTAGTAACTTTGCAAAAAGTTGACAAATTTTCCTGTGTGAAGAAGATGAAGATACAGATAGTGATACCTTGCTACAATGAGGAAGCGGTGCTCCCGATGTCGCTTGAGGTGCTCGGCAGGCTTGTGACCACGATAAAACACGAGACGGGCGCCGATGCAGAACTGTTGCTGGTCGACGACGGCAGTCGCGACGCCACGTGGGCAATGATTGCTGATGCCGCCCGCAGTTGCAGTCATGTGCACGGCATACGGCTCTCGCACAACCGCGGTCATCAGAATGCGCTTTGGGCAGGACTGGAGGCGGCTGTCGACTGCTGCGATGCGGCCGTGAGCATAGATGCTGACCTGCAGGACGACGAGGCGGCCATCGTGGAGATGGTGCGCCAGGTGCAGGGCGGAGCCGACATCGTATATGGTGTGCGCAAGGAGCGCAAGACCGACACTTGGTTTAAGCGTGCCACGGCACAGGCCTTCTACCGGTTGATGCAGAGCGTGGACAAGGAGACGCTCTACAACCACGCCGATTTTCGCATGATGAGCCGGCGCGCGCTGAAGGCGCTGCTGCAGTATCCTGAGCGCAACCTGTTTCTGCGTGCGCTGGTCAGGCAACTGGGCTTCCGCGAGGGATTTGTCTACTACGACCGCAAAGCACGTATGGCTGGCGAGTCGAAGTATCCGCTGACCAAGATGTTGAGCTTCAGCATCGACGGCATCACATCGTTCTCGGTGGCGCCTTTGAAATTCATCACGGGCTTAGGACTGGTCATAACCTTTGTGTCGCTGCTGATGATAGTCTATGCGCTGGTGGAATACTTCAGTGGCAAGACCATTCAGGGATGGACGTCGTTGCTGGTGTCGTTGTGGTTTGTCGGTGGTGTGGTCATCACGGGTGTAGGCATCGTGGGCGTGTATGTCGGCAAGATCTACACGGAGGTGAAGCGCCGCCCGCGCTATTTCATTGAGGAACGGGTGTGAGAAGACCGGTCAAGCGCTCAATGGAATGTGGCATGAATCCGGAACCTGAGTAGAGCCTACATTACCTCGTCCATGCGGTGCAGCTTCCATCCGTCGAACTGGATGATGATCTTGTGCAACTGCGTGCCTTGGCGCAGGGCTTCCACACGTGGTGCCACCGCGTAGCGGTTGATCTGGTCTACGGCATCGTCCCATTGTTTTTGCACTCTGGCTTCATAGGCATCCGTCATTTCGCCTTTCTCTTTCTTGGGAATGAGCTTGAGCTCGAGGATGTAGCTGTGCTTCGTGGGATAATGCGTCAGGTCGGGCAGGAGGAAGAAGTCGCAGTAGCCATGGCTGAGCTCCAGTTCGGGTGCCACGTAGTAATAGCCGTTAAGGCTGAGGTAGGCCATGAAGAACCCCTGTATGTTGCGTTCGGCCTCGATGCCATCGCGCACGGAGGACACGTCGGCATAGGCATCTACCATCATCTGCAGTGCGTCGCGCCATTTGCCTTCAAAGGCCATGTAGGTGAATTTGGTTATCAGGCTGTTGGTGCTGATTCTCTTCACCGTTTGATACTCCTCGAGCAGATAGCCGTAGTATTGCTTGCGCACGTTGTTGTTGGGAATGCCCAATATGAGTTGCGTGCCTAACATGCCCTTGATGGTCAGCATGCCATAATAGAACAGCAGACTAGGGAATATCTCCGGGTCCGTAATCCGGTTGGCAGGGAAGGTCTCCGCCAGATTAGTGACGATCTGACCGGTCTCAGCGATGGTGCGTATGACGCCCTTGCGGTCGCCGTCGAGCTGGTCGAGCTGTATGAGCCTGCACATCTTGCCGTAGTCGGTGCGGGTGTTGGGGTCAATCATCTCTTTCGGTGGCTGGCCGCTGCTCATATAGTTGCGGAGGAAATACAGCACCATGTCGCAATTGAATACGCGGCTCTGCGTTTCCAAGGCTTCCTCCGAGAAGCAATAGTTGTCATACCATGGCTTCATCAGGTTGATGATAGCCTCCACGTCTGCATCGGGACGTATTGCGCCCACCTCTTTATAGTAGTTAAACATCTGGCGGACATCCTCCGTAGAGAAGCCGAGCATCTGGTTGAAGGATTCCTTGGTTGATATGTGCCAACCGATGTTGTATCCGCTCGTAACGTCGTCGAGTGTCACGGGGCTGACGCCGGTCATGAAGATGCGCTCGAAGTTGCCCTTGAACTTCTTGAATATGTCGCGATAGAAGCCCTCGGCGTGCGTCATCTTCCAGTACACTTCTTCGCCAAGTTCGTTGAGCACGGTGTTGGTGAAGTTGTCGTATTCGTCGATGATGAGATAGAGCGGGTAGTTTTTTGTTGCTGCAGCAGTCGTGATTATTGCGAGTTTGCCCGTTGCATCTTTTGCCTCTTCCACCTTGGCGGCAGTCTTTTCATCGTAGAAGTCGCTGTACACACGCATGAAACTATCCAACTGAACCGCAAGGTAGAAGTCGAACTTCTCCTCCAGCCGGTCGATGTTGCCGCCCACCTGCGAGAAGTCGAGATGGAGCACTTGGAACTTGTTGCGCAGCGGTGTGGGATGCTGTCCTATCCACAAGTTGCCAAACAGCTTGTCGAACTCATCCTTGTAGCGCAGGTCATAGTAGGCATGGAGCATGCTCAGGAAAATGCTCTTGCCGAAACGCCGAGGACGGATGAAGAACAGATTGTTGTTTTCATCCTCCAATTTGGGCAAGAACATGGTCTTGTCCACATAGTACATGTCGTCACGGCGAACCAGATAAAAGTCAGACACGCCGTAAGGCACTCGCTTTATCTTCTGTTGCTCTTCCATCGATGCTTGATTTTTTGTTTTGTTGCAAAGTTACACAATTTTTCCCCTCTACAAAATATTTATCCCATAAAGTCGCTTGTTTAGACGAAAGGCGCAATCCCTGCATAGGGATGCGCCTTTCGTATGTGGTATGGCTTGAGGATAAGCTTGGATGTCGTGTGGAAGGTGTGCGCCGCTTAGTGGGTGTAGAGGTAGCGCTTGATGGAGCGCTTGGGAGTCTTCTCAAATTCCTCGTTGTGCAGGCGTATGGCCGACAGGCGGCAGTAGTTGGGGAGCACCTGGTTGAGCTGCTTGCGGTTTTCCTCCATGATGTTTTCGAGGTCGGAGGTGGTGAAGCCCATCTGCTTGGCCTCGTCGAAATCGGGGAAGACCAGTCCGACGAGTTTCTCGCCCTCCTGGATGACCACGCTCTCGGTGACGAGTGTCATGGAGTTGAGCTTGTCTTCGATCTCCTCGGGATAGATGTTCTGACCGTTGGAGCCGAGGAGCATGTTCTTGGAGCGTCCCTTGATGAAGACATTGCCCTGGGCGTCCATGAGTCCGAGGTCGCCGGTGTGGAACCATCCGTCGGCATCGATGCAGGCGTTGGTGGCTTCCTCGTTCTTGTAGTATCCCAGCATCACGTTGGGACCCTTGCACAGGATCTCTCCCGGCTCTGTCTGCGGGGCGCGACTGTCGATGCGTACTTCCATGTGCAGGGCGGCCTTGCCGCACGAGCCGGGCACGAAGTCCTTGTAGTCGGCGTAGCAGATGATGGGGGCGCACTCGGTGGCACCGTAGCCCACGGTGTAGCGGAAGTGTATCTGGTGAAGGAATGCCTCCACCTCCTGGTTGAAGGCTGCTCCTCCGACGATGATCTCGTAGAAGTTGTCGCCGAAGGCCTTGGTGACCTGTGCGCAGATCTTCTCGTAGACCTTCTTGTTTATTCCCGGCATCTTCATGAGAAGCCGCATCTTGGGGTCTTGTATCTTTGGGAACACCTTTTTCTTGATGATCTTCTCGATGACGAGCGGCACGGAGATGATGACACACGGCTTCACCTCGGCAAAGGCGGCAGCGATGATGGCCGGCGAGGGGATGCGTGTGAGGAAATAGACGTGGCAGCCCTTGATGAACTCGTAGATAAACTCGAACGCCATTCCGTACATGTGTGCCATCGGCAGGATGGAGATGACGTTGTCGCCCGACTTGATGTGTGGACCGAGCACGTGATCGGCAAAGTCGGCGTTGCTCCACATGGCGCGGTAGGGCACCATCACACCCTTTGAGAAACCGGTCGTTCCGCTGGTGTAGTTGATGAGCGCCAGCTCGTCGGGGCTCTGCTCCTTATAATAAGATATGTGTTCCGGACGGAAATATTTGGGGAATTTCTTTCCGAACATCTCGTTGAGGTGCTCGCGTGCATAGGTCAGCTTGTCGGTGCGCGAGAGCACGAGCGAGTAGTCGGGGAGGTAGATGACACCTTCGAGGGCCGGCATCTTGGTGGTGTCGATCTGTGTGGCCACCACGTCGCCTACGAAGAGCAGACGGGCATCGGAGTGGTTGACGATGTGGTGTATCTGTTCGGCAGTGAACTCGTGCAGTATGGGCACGGCGACAGCACCATAGGTGAGCGTGGCCAGAAAGGCGCATGCCCATGCTGCACTGTTGCGTCCGCAGAGTGCTATCTTGTCTCCCTGCTTCACGCCCGAACTTTCGAACATGATGTGTAGTTTCTCTATTTTGCGTGCCACGTCGTGGTACTGCAGTGCTGTCCCCTTGTAGTCGGTGAGAGCATCTTGCTGCCAGTGGTCGATGATGCTCTTCTGCAGCAGTTCGTTGAAACTGGGTGTTGTTTGCATGGTCAGAGTGTGTTTGTTTGCGTAGATTAAGCCTCTTTGTAAAGATATCTCTTGATGGACTTCTTTGCCGTTTTCTCAAACTCCTTGTCTTGCAGTCTTATCTCGCTGACCTTGCAGAAGGCCGGCAGCTGCGCGTTGAGCTCTTTGCGGTTTTGCTCCATGATGTTCTTGAGATCGTCTTCGGTGAACCCGAGAGTCTGTGCCTCGTGCTGGTCGGGATGTACGAGCGCTATGATCTGGTCGCCGCGCTGCATGACGAGGCTCTCGTTGACCATGGCCATCGAGTTGAGCCTGTCTTCTATCTCCTCGGGGTACACATTCTGTCCGTTGGAGCCGAGTATGAGGTTCTTTATTCGTCCGAGGATGTAGACGTGTCCGTCGGGGTCCATACGTGCGAGGTCGCCCGTGTGGAACCATCCGTCGGCATCGATGACAGCCTCGGTGGCCTGCGGGTTCTTGTAGTAACCGAGCATGGTGTTGAGGCCTCGGGCCACGAGCTCTCCGGCCTTGTGCTGCGGGTCGTCGCTGAGCACTTTGACCTCCATGTGTTTCACGGGCAGTCCGCAGGAGCCTGCCACATAGGTGTCATGATTGGTGAAGGTGATGAGCGGTCCGGTCTCGGTGGTGCCGTAGGCCATGGCGATGGGGAAGTGGATGGATGTGAGGAAGTCTTCTATCTCGCGGTTGAGGCCGGCTCCACCGACGATGACCTCGAAGGCTTCGCCTCCGAAGAACTGCATGACCGTCTTCTGCACATGCTCCTTGACCTTCTTGCTGATGCCCGGCATCTTCATGAGCAGACGGAGCCGGGTGTTGTTGAGCAGCGGGAACACCTTCTTTCGGATGATCTTCTCCACGACGAGCGGCACCGACGTGATGATGTGCGGATGCAGTTCGGCGAAAGCCTCCTGGATGATGGTGGGGCTTGGCAGACGGGTAAGGAAGAAGAGATGGTTGCCCAGCACGAAGTGGAGCAGAAACTCGCACGCCAGTCCGTACATGTGTGCCATTGGCAGGATGTCGAGCACACGTGCTGCCTGTGGCAGATGCGGGGCGATGGTGTCCTTCAGGTAGTCGAGGTTGCTCCACAATGACCTGTAGGGCAGCATCACGCCTTTGGAGAACCCGGTGGTGCCGCTGGTGTAGTTGATCATGATGAGCTCTTCGGGCTCATCGATATGATAGTTCACGTGCTCCTTGCGGAAGTATTTGGGATATTTCTTTCCGAAGATTTCGTTGAGGTGTTCGCGCGCGTAGGTGAGCCGCTCGGAGCGACTTTCGATGATGGAGTAGTCGGGCAGATAGACGATGCCCTCGAGGTGGGGCATGCGACTGTAGTCGAGTGTGGTGCTCACCACGTCGCCGACGAAGAGCAGGCGTGCCTCTGAGTGGTCTACGACATTGTAGACCTGTTCGGCCTTGAACTCGTGCTGTACGGGAACGGCCACAGCTCCGTAGGTGACGATGGCCAGAAAGGCGCAAGCCCATGCGGCGCTGTTGCGCCCGCACAATGCTATTCGGTCTCCCTTCCCGATGCCCGAACTCTCGAACATGATATGGAGTTTCTCTATCTTGCGTGCCACGTCGTGATACTGCAGTGTGCCCCCCTTGTAGTCGGTGAGGGCGTCACGCTGCCAGTTGTCGACAATGGCTTGTTGTATGAGCAAATTGAAACTGGATTGGTTGTCCATTGCACAAAGCGGATTTTTGTGTGCAAAGTTACAATCAATAATGCACATTTCCAAATATCGTGTGCAGAAATTTTGGCGTATGTTGCAATTTTATTAAAATAACCCGTTTGTTTGGGCTATTCATACCGCATGCTACGAGCAGGATGGATGTG
>CAVAXH010000039.1:0-18037 GCA_963592505.1 Bacteroidaceae bacterium | reverse complement strand
AGCAGGAACACGTTGATGAGTCCGTAGCTACCCGAGAAGAAGCCGTAGTCGTCCGACGACCATCCGAGTCCGCCCTCGGCGACGGGCTTGGTGAGCAGCACCTCGAGGGGCGACATCACGTCGGTGATGAAATAGCCCATCATCATGGTGAAGGCCACGATGAAGAGGGCCGTCCAGCGTGCTTGCTTGCTGTCGCTGAGTATAGTCTGAATTTTCTCTACCATAAAAGTGTTGTTTTTATTGTTGTGTGTGTGTTGATGTTATTTCTTAAGCCACTTGTCGAGCCAGTTGAAGAACGTGCGCTGCCAGAGTATGCCGTTCTGCGGTTTGAGCACCCAGTGGTTCTCGTCGGGGAAGATGAGCAGTTCGGCGGGGATGCCCTTCATGCGTGCAGCGTTGAAGGCTCCGAAGCCCTGGTTGGCGTTGATGCGGTAGTCCATCTCTCCGTGTATGCAGAGGATGGGCGTGTCCCACTGGTCGACGAAGCGGTGCGGGCTGTTGGCGTAGGTGCGTCGGGCGGCGTCGGTCTGGTCCTTGTTCCAGTAGGCGTCGTCATACTCCCAGTTGCTGAACCAAGCCTCTTCGGTGTCGGTGTACATCGACTCGAGGTTGAAGGCACCGTCGTGGGCGATGAAGCACTTGAAGCGCTTGTCGTGGTGTCCGGCCAGATAGTAGACCGAGAAACCGCCGAAGCTGGCGCCGACGGCACCCAGACGGTCGCGGTCAACGAAGGGCAGGTTTTGTGCGGCGTCGTCGATGGCAGCGAGGTAGTCGCGCATGCACTGTCCGGTCCAGTCGCGGCTGACATCTTCGTTCCACTGTGTGCCGAAGCCCGGCAGTCCGCGGCGGTTGGGAGCCACGATGACATATCCGTGCGAAGCCATAATGCTGAAGTTCCATCGGTAAGACCAGAACTGCGACACGGGGCTCTGCGGTCCGCCCTCACAATATAATAAGGTGGGATACTTCTTGTTGGCGTCGAAGTGAGGCGGCAGAATGATCCACACCAGTTCCTGCTTGCCGTCGGTGGTCTTCACCCATCGCTGCTGCAGGGTGGGCAGGGCCAGTTGGCTGAAGATGTGTCCGTTCTCGTCGGTGATGGCCTCCACGGCAGCCTGCTTCTCCTTCTTGGCCGGTGTGACCACGTAGAGCTCGTCGGGGTGGAGCATGGAGTGGCGTGTGGCGAGGAGCTGCTTGCCATTGAGCATGGCGATGGATCCGAAGTCGGTCCAGCTGTCGTCGGTGATCTGCTTCACCTTGCGGTCGAGCGTGGCCTGGTAGATGCGCACGGTGGCGTGCCAGCAGGCGGTGAGGTAAAGGCTCTTCGAGTCGGGAGCCCAGCAGAAGGCGTCGACGTTGGTCTCGAGGTTGTCGGCATCCACCACATAGCTCTTCTTGCCAGTGGCCAGCTCATAGAGGCAGAGGCGGTTGAGGTCGCTCTCATATCCGTCGTGCTCCATGCTCTGCCAGGCCAGATACTTGCCGTCGGGCGAGAAGCGCGGGTTCTGGTCGTAGCCCACCTGCGGGTCGCCGTCCTGGTGGTTGACCTGCTGCTGCCGCATGCTCTTGGTGGCATCGACGGCAGGCGCCTTGTAGCCCTCGGGCTTGCAGAGGTTGCGTGTGGTCTTGGTCGTGAGGTCATAGAGATAGATGTCCGAGTCGGTGGAGATGGCGTAGCCCACGCCTTCCTTCTTGCGGCAGGTGTAGGCGATGTGCTTCGAGTCGGTGCTCCATGCCAGCTGCTCTATGCCGCCGAAGGGCGCCATCGGGCACTCGTAGGGTTCGCCCTCGAGCATGTCGGTGCCGGCGTTGATGCCGTCGGCGCTGACCGAGGCCACAAACGGGTGGGTGATGCTCTCCACGTAGTGGTCCCAGTGGCGGTAGTTGAGGTCGGTGACCAGTCGGCCGGTGGCCTTGGGCAGGTCATCGGGGTTTTGCTTTATGGAGCCGTGGTAGGGCAGGCTCTTCAGGAGGATCACCTTGGTGCCGTCGGGCGAGAAGGCAAAGCCCTCGATGTCGGTGTCCGACTGTGTGAGCTTCACGCGTCCGGTGCCGTCGGGGTTCATCTTCCAGACCTGTCCCTCGCGGAGGAAGGCGATCTTCGTGCCGTTCTCGATCCATGCGGGGTCGCTCTCGCTCACAGCGTCGGTGGTGAGACAGATGGGAGCAGTGGTGGTCTTGCCCACCTTGGTGGACTGCACGTAGAGCATGGTGTGGCTCTTGTTTTGTTCCACACTGTAGTAAGACACCTGGTAGGCCACCTGCCGTCCGTCGGGCGAGGGAGTGGCCGCTGCCAGTCGGCCCATGGCCCAGAGTGCTTCGGGCGTCATCAGGTCAGAGGCGAGGTGTATGTCGTTTTTCTTGATCATCTGTTGTGCGTTGGCTGCCGGTGCGCAGCAGAGGAGTGCGCCGAGCGCAAGGGCTATCACTTTGTTCATAGCTTATATTATAAAAAAGGTGATGCGGCAGGAGTGCGCTTGCCTCAGTGTGTGTGTTGGTGTGGGGGCAAAACGTATTCCTGCCGCAGTGTTACGGGTAGTTATCGTCGGTTGTCGCGTTTCTGCTGCTGCATCTGCTGCATCTGCTGTTGCTGCATCTGCTGCAGTGCCTGCATGCGAGCTGCGAGACCGCTCATCTTCTGCGGGTTCTTGGCGTTCTCCTTGTAGCGCTCCTCAAGGATGCGGAGCAGCTTGGCGTCGTCGGTGGTGCGTCGCAGCACAAACATGATGACCGACGAGAGGATGAGCGTGGTGAAGTAGTAGAAGTTGAGTCCGGCCGAGTAGTCGTTGAAGATGAAGAAGAACATCAGCGGCATGAGGAACATCATCCACTGCATCATCTGCATCTGCTGTGCCTGCTGTCCGACCATCTGGTCTTTCTGCATCTGCATGGAGATCCACGAGTAGAGGGCCATCGCCACGGTGTAGAGCACACAGGTGAGGCTGAGGTGGTCGCCGATGAGCCAGAGGTTGGAGCCCCACTCGAAGATGGGGTCGTAGGTCGACATGTCGTTCATCCAGAGGAAGCTCTCTCCGCGGAACTGTATGGCGTTAGGCACGAAGTTGAACATGGCGATCCAGATGGGCATCTGCACCAGCATGGGCAGACATCCGCCCATGGGGCTGACGCCATACTTGGCATACTCGGCCATCATGGCCTGCTGCTTCTGCATCTGGTCTTCGGGCTTGTTGTATTGCTTGGTGGCCTCGTCGAGTTTCGGTTTGAGCACGCGCATCTTGGCTGAGCTCATGTAGCTCTTCTTCACCATGGGGTAGGTGAGCACCTTGAGCAGCAGGGTGATGAGGATGAGCACGATGCCCATGGGCAGACCCCAGTTGCTGAGCCATGTGAAGACAGGCAGTGTGAACCATCGGTTGATGTATCTGAAGAGCGGCCATCCGAGGTACACGATCTTCTGCATGTCGAGGTCCTTGCCGAAGGCGCTCTGCTTCTCCACCTCCTTGAGGGTGTAGAAGTCGTTGGGTCCATAGTAGAACTCGAGCTGTGTGGGCTTGGCGCCTGTGGGGTCGAAGGCGGTGCGCATCTGGGCCTTCAGGTCCTTGAGGTAGCGCACGGGCTGGTCTTCCTGGTCTTTCTTGTCGTAGAGCGTGCTCTCGAGCTGTGCCCCCTTCTGGATGTTGTCCTTGGAGATGATGACGGCCGAGAAGAACTGGTTTTTGAATGCTATCCAGTCGATGTCTTCCTCGGTGGTCTCGCTCTTGGTCTTGGCCTCGCTGATATAGTCGGTGCCTCCGTCGCTGCATTTCCAGTCGAGTCGCGCATAGCGGTTCTCGAAGGTGAATCCGCGCTCCTGCTCCTTCACCTTCTCGTGCCAGTCGATGCCGAGCGTGTTGGTGTTGGGGTCGAAGAGTCCGGCCATGCCTGTGGTGCGCAGGCTGGCGTGCAGCATGTAGTCGGCGCCGAGGCGGTAGTCGATGATGAGGGCCCGTCCCTGTCCGGCGTCGGCGGTGAGCGTCACGGTGGAGTCGGTGACTGCCGAGGGCTCAAAGTAGAGGTCGGCGGTGTTGATGTTCATCTCCTTGGCCACGAGGGTGTAGGAGAGGCTTTGGTCGTTGCCGCTGAAGAGCGTCACGCCTCCGAGGTCATCGCTCTTGCCCGATCGGTCGGCGATGTCGTGTCCCACGAAGCGCTTGCTACCCTTCTCGTTCTTGATGTATGCCTTGGTGACGGTGCCGCCCTTGGTGGAGAGCGTCAGCGCCAGTCGCTTGTTTTGCAGCACCACGTCGTGGGCAGTGCCGGTGAGTGCGTTGTGGAAGAGGGCAGTGGTGTCGGCCTGCTGCTGCAGTCGCTGCGCCTCGTGCCGCTTCTCTGCGGCCAGGCGAGCCTGCTGGTCGGCCTTGGCCTGCGCTGCTGTCTGCAGCGAGTCGCGCACAAACTGTTCGCGCATCTGCTCCTCCGACGGCTGCGAGTACCAGCTGAAGCCGATGAGCACGGCAGCGATGAGCAGGAAGCCTGTCAGTGTGTTTTTGTTCATTCGTTGTTGTTGGGTTATTCTGTGATTATGTCGGCATCACGCCTGCCGGGGGGGCTTACTTGCCCGTCTGCTTGGCGTTGTCGATGGATGCCTTGATGAAGTCTACGAAGAGGGGGTGCGGGTGGAGCACGGTCGACTGGTATTCGGGGTGGAACTGTGTGCCGATATACCACTTCAG
This sequence comes from Bacteroidaceae bacterium, assembly GCA_963592505.1. Taxonomy (GTDB): domain Bacteria; phylum Bacteroidota; class Bacteroidia; order Bacteroidales; family Bacteroidaceae; genus Prevotella. The sequence goes on along the minus strand of CAVAXH010000039.1, from coordinate 13,364 downwards.
CGTGGGTATCTCCACGATCTCCACGAGGTCGCTCTCGGGGTTGCGTCCCACACACTGCATGCCGTTGCGTTCAAACTCCTTCTCGAAGAGGTTGTTGAACTCATAGCGGTGGCGGTGGCGCTCCTGTATGTGCTCCTGCTTGTAGATGTCGCAGACGTGCGATCCCTGCCGCAGCACACACTCGTAGGCGCCCAGACGCATGGTGCCACCCATGTTGGTGATGTTCTTCTGCTCCTCCATGATGTCGATGACGTTGTTGGGCGTCTTCTCGTCCATCTCGCGGCTGTTGGCGTCGGCATATCCCAGCACGTTGCGTGCAAACTCGATGACGATCATCTGCATGCCGAGGCAGATGCCGAAGGTGGGGATGTCGTGTGTGCGTGTGTAGTGAGCAGCCACGATCTTGCCCTCGATGCCCCGCTGTCCGAATCCCGGGCAGATCACCACGCCGTCTTGTCCGGCGAGCTTCTCGGCCACGTTGTCTTCGGTGATATACTCCGAGTTGATGAAGGTGATGACGGTCTTGTGGTCGTTGTAGGTGCCGGCCTGCGAGAGGCTCTCGCGAATGCTCTTGTAGGCATCCTGCAGGTCATACTTGCCCACCAGTCCGATGTGCACCTCGTCGGTGGCGTTGTTGCGTCGCTCGAGGAAGGTGCGCCAGGGGCCCAGTCCCGGCTTCTCGCCCGGCTCTATGCCCACCTTGCGGAGGATGGCGGTGTCGAGTCCCTGGTTTTGCATGTTCACCGGCACCTCGTAGATGTTGGGCAGGTCCTCGCTCTGTATGACGCAGTCGAAGTCGACGTTGCAGAATGCGGCCACCTTCTTGCGCACCTGGTCGGAGAGGTGCATCTCGGTGCGGAGGATGAGCACGTCGGGCTGTATGCCGACGCTCTGCAGCTCCTTCACGCTGTGCTGTGTGGGCTTGGTCTTCAGCTCGCCGGCAGCCCGCAGGTAGGGCACATAGGTGAGGTGCACGTTCACGGCGTTGCGTCCGAGCTCCCACTTCAGCTGTCGTATGGCCTCCATGAAGGGAGCGCTCTCAATGTCGCCGATGGTGCCACCGATCTCTGTGATCACAAAGTCGTAGTGGTTCTTCTGTCCGAGCGACTTCACGTTGCGCTTGATCTCGTCGGTGATGTGCGGCACCACCTGTATGGTCTTGCCCAGATAGTCGCCTCGGCGCTCTTTGTCGATGACGGCCTTGTAGATGCGTCCTGTGGTGAGCGAGTTGGCCTTGGTGGTCTGTATGCCCGTGAACCGCTCGTAGTGTCCGAGGTCGAGGTCGGTCTCCATGCCGTCCACGGTGACGTAGCACTCGCCGTGCTCGTAGGGGTTGAGTGTGCCCGGATCGATATTGATGTAGGGGTCGAATTTCTGGATGGTGACGTTGTAGCCTCTGGCCTGCAGAAGTTTGCCGATAGACGACGAGATGATGCCTTTGCCCAGCGAAGACACTACGCCGCCCGTAACGAAGATATACTTTGTCTCTGCCACAATAGTAGGTGTTAAAATGGGTAAATCAAAATTTGCTGCAAAGGTAGCACATTTTTGTGAGATGCCCAACAAAACAAATGAAACTTTCGGTTGTGGCGCGCATAAATCATCGCCTGCGCGTGCGCGGAGGCGATCCTGATGCCTCACTCTTCGATCTCCTGCAGCGACCTGATGAAGTTGTTGATGAGGTTGCTGACGGTCTCGAGCGGGGCATAGGTGATGTAGCGGAGGCTGCGGCGGAGGTTTCTGCGCAGCAGCGTCGAGTTGTTCTGCACGAATCCCGAGCTGAGCTGGCGGAAGTGCCACTCCTCGGCGGTGTCGCTGGCCGTGTGGGTGACGGAGCGCAGCACGAGGCCTGCTGCCGCCGTCTCCACGTGGCGCACGAAGGGCAGCTCGTCCTGTTCGAAGCCAAACACCGCCATGAGCATCGACCCCTGCAGCTGCGCCATTCGCCTGAGCTGCAGCTTGCCGAGCCACGTGTCGAGCTTCACGAAGTCCACGCGGTCGCCCTTGTTGCGCAGGTAGCTGCCCAGGTCGATGATGCCGGCGAGCATGGTGCCATGGTTGAGCATGGTCGACACGTTGCCGACGATGATCTTCAGCACGTTGAGTGCGTCGACATTGGTGTCGATGGCGTGGCGTTCGCCCTCCTCGATGCGTGAGAGCCGGCGGTTGAGCAGGTGGTTGCTCAGCCGCGGTGCGTCGGCCGGGTCGTCTGCGGGCTGTGCAGCCTCTGCAGCCTGTGCGCCCAGCTCGTCGGGCACGGTGGCCGGCTCGTCAAACTGGTGGTTGCGCAGACCCTTGGCGGCGGCGCCCTCCACGTGCTGTGCCTGCACCATCTGCAGCAGACGCCGCCACTTGAAGGCCGACATCGGCTCAAGCGGCTCATACTCGCCCAGTGCGCCCGACCGCAGCAGTCGGAAGAAGTTGCGTGTGATGATGTTTTTATCGCCCGTCATGTGTTGCGTGTATGTGTGTGTCCGTTCAACTGTATTTCTTGGGATATCTGAAGACGATGGCCGCCAGTGCCGCCAGTCCGATGGCCGCGGGGTAGTAGAGGTAAGGCAGTATCTGCACAGGACTGATGTGTGCCAGACCTGCCGCCAGCAGCATCTGCACGCCGTAGGGCAGCATTCCCTGCACGGTGCACGAGAACGTGTCGAGTATGCTGGCACACTTGCGGTTGTCCACGCCGTAGCGGTCGCCGATGCGCTTGGCTATGCCTCCCACGGTGAGTATGGCCACGGTGTTGTTGGCCGTGCACACGTTGACCAGTGCCACGAGGGCTGCGATGGCCAGTTCGGCGCCCCGCTTGCCGTGTACGTGGCGCGTGAGCGAGGCTATGATGTAGTCGATGCCTCCGTTCTCGCGGATGATCTCGAGCATGCCGCCGGCCATCATCGCGATGATGATGAGCTCGCCCATGCCCGTGATGCCCTGTCCGGTGGCTGCCAGCCAGTCGAAGAGGCCGTAGGCCCCCTCCGCCATGCCGATGACGGCACACAGCACGATGCCCACCACGAGCACGGCCATGACGTTCATGCCGCACACGGCGGCCACGAGCACGGCGAGGTAGGGAGCCACCTTCAGCAGGTCGGTGGGCGGCAGGTCGGTGGGCGCCTGCATGTCGCTGCCGATGACGGCATACACCGCGAGGATGAGCACCGCGGCGGGCCCCACGATGAGCGAGTTGACCCTGAACTTGTCGGCCATGCGGCAGCCCTGCGTCTGCGTGGCCACCACGGTGGTGTCGGAGATAAACGAGAGGTTGTCGCCGAAGTAGGCTCCGCCCACGATGACCGCCGTGAGCAGCGGCACGCTCTGCCCCGTGCCGTCGGCGATGCCAGCGGCGATGGGCACCAGTGCCACCACGGTGCCCACGCTGGTGCCTATGGACAGCGATATGAAGCACGCCGCCACGAAGAGTCCGGGCAGCAGCATGCTGGCCGGCAGCACGTTGAGCGCCAGGTTGACCGTGGCGTCGATGGCTCCCATGGCCTTGGCCGAGGCTGCGAAGGCCCCCGCCAGCACATAGATCCACAACATCAGCATGAGGTTCGACGAGCTGGCTCCGCGCGTGTAGATGTCGATGCGCTTCCTGAGCGGAAACCCGCCCGAGATGGCCACGGCATAGACGCTGGCCACGAGAAACACCATCGTCATCGGCACCTTGTAGAAGTCGCCTGCGGCAATGCTCAGGGCCACATAGAGCACGATGAACAGCAGCAGCGGCGAGAGGGCCGCCAGTCCGCGGCGTGGGGTGATGTGTGTGGTGGGTTGTTGTGTGTCGGCTGGTTGCATGAATTAGGGTGACAACAGTAAATATAAAAATATGTGTGAGCGGTGTGCGGCGAGCCTTACAGCGTCACGCCGTTCTTGAAGATGGCGATCTCGCTGTATCCGTTGGTCTCGTTGCGGGTGGGCTCTCCGCTGGCTATGCGCAGGATGCGCTGCGTGAGCTGGTCGGTGAGCTCGGGCATCGGCGTGCCGTGGATGAGCGCCCCGGCATCGAAGTCGATCCAGCCCGGCTTGCGCTGTGCGAGGCCGCTGTTGGTGGCGATCTTCATGGTGGGCACGAAGGTGCCGAAGGGTGTGCCTCGCCCGGTGGTGAAGAGCACCAGCTGGCAGCCCGCCGCCGCCAGCGCCGTGGCCGCCACGAGGTCGTTGCCGGGAGCCGACAGCAGGTTGAGACCGGTGGCCGAGAGGCGGTCGCCGTAGGCCAGCACGCCGCTCACCGCCGCGCGCCCGCTCTTCTGCGTGCATCCCAGCGCCTTGTCCTCCAGGGTGGAGATGCCGCCGGCCTTGTTGCCCGGCGAGGGGTTCTCGCCCACCGGCTCGCCGTGGTCGAGGAAGTAGCGCTTGAAGTCGTTGATGAGCCGCACCGTCTGTTCGAAGAGGGCAGGCGTCTGGCAGCGGTTCATGAGGATGGTCTCTGCGCCAAACATCTCGGGCACCTCGGTGAGCACGGTGGTGCCTCCCTGCGCCACCAGGCGGTCGGAAAACTCGCCCACCAGCGGGTTGGCGGTGATGCCGCTGAAGCCGTCGCTGCCGCCACATTTCAGGCCCACGCGGAGCAGGCTGGCGGGCAGCGTCTCGCGGCGGTCGTCGCGGCAGACGGCATAGATCTGTCGCAGCAGGCGCATGCCCTCCTCGAGCTCGTCGCCGTCGGTCTGCTGTGTCACCAGCAGCTTGATGCGGCTGTGGTCATAGTCGCCCAGCGTCTGCATGAACGCCTCGGGCTGGTTGTTCTCGCAGCCCAGTCCGACGACCAGCACGCCGCCGGCGTTGGGGTGCAGGCAGATGTCGCGCAGCACGCGCCGTGTGGCCTCGTGGTCGTCGCCCAGCTGCGAGCAGCCGTAGTTGTGGTGCCAGGCGTGTATGGCGTCGATGCCCTCGAGGTGCGTCTCTTCGGTCATCATTTTCGCCAGTCGCTCGGCTGTGCCGTTCACACAGCCCACGGTGGGCACAATCCACAGTTCGTTGCGTATGCCGGCCTCGCCGCTGGCCCTGCGGTAGCCCTCGAAGGTGAGGGGCTCGGCAGCGGTGGCGCTGCTGGCGGGCGTGGTGTCGATGGGTTGGTAGGTGTAGTGGAGCGTGCCCGAGAGGTTGGTCTTGAGGTTGTGCTCGTTGACCCACTGGCCGGCCTTGAGGTCTTCGGCGGCATGGCCGATGGGGTAGCCATACTTGATGATGTCGGTGCCCTGCGGCGTGTCGCAGAGCAGGATCTTGTGGCCGGCGGGCGTGTCCTGGCCGACGGTGACCGTCAGGCCGTCTACACAGAGGGTCTCGCCGGCCCGCATCGGGCGCAGGCAGACCACGACGGTGTCCTTGACGTTGATCTTTATAAACGTAGCTTCATTCATGATGTTGACGGTGTGAGGGAGATGAGCCTATAGCTGTGCACGGCGGTAGAACGCCACGTTCTCGCGGGTGAGCAGTTCGATGGGCATGTAGTTGACGGGCTCCACCTTCTTCTTGAGCACGATGGCGCGGAAGAGCGCCTCGATGCACGCGTGGCCCTGCTGGTAGGCATGCTGTGCGATGAGGAAGGAGATGCTGCCCTGCTTGAGGCAGTCGGCATTCTTGCCCACCATGTCGTAGCCCATGATCTGCACGTCGCGCCGGTTGGTGCGCAGCAGGAAGTCGCCCACGATGTGGGCCTTGGAGCCGAGCGTGATGCAGTGGTGGGCATGGGGATGCTGCCTGAAACAGGCCTCGAGCACCTTGTCATACTGTGAGCGTGTGGCGCCGAAGGGCAGCTCCACGGTGACGATCTCTATGCCGGGGAAGTGGTCGCGCATGTAGTGGCGGAAGCCCACCTCGCGGTTGGCCTGCTGCTTGCTCACCACACGTCCGTTCTTGGTGATCTTCATCAGCAGTATCTCCTGCTCGTGGCTGGCCACGAGGGTGAGGACGCGGGCGGCAAAGTAGCCGCTGGCAAACGAGTCCTGTCCGAAGAACGCCAGCGGCCGCAGGTCGGGCATGTACGAGTCGAGCAGCACGAAGGGTATGCCCTCGTTGTGCAGGCGGTCGGTGAACTGGCGGGTGGTCTGCAGCTCGGCGGGCACAATGACAAAGCCGTCGGGGCGGCTCTCCAGGCACCGCTCGGCGGCCTCCAGAAACGAGCTGTCGTCGAAGCGCTGGTAGTACTCCACCCGTGCGGCGACATGGAAGTCGCGCAGTGTCGACACGGCCATCTCGATGCCTTCCTCGATCTCCTCCCAGTAGGCCACCTGCTCATGCTGCGGGATGAGCGCCACAAAGGCGTAGGAGCGGTTGTAGGCCAGCGCCGAGGCATACATGTTGGGCTGGTAGTTCATCTCCTTGAGCGCCTCCTCCACCTTCTTGCGTGCCGGCTCCGACACGTTGGGGCGATTGTGGAGCACGCGGTCCACGGTGCCCACCGACACGCCGGCACGTGCGGCAATGTCCTTGATCCTGATTTTCTCTGTCATGGTGCTGTTGTCATTGTGACATTGTGTGTTTTCTTGTGCAAATGTAGCAATAAAACTTATATTGTGCGAACACACAGCGGTTTTATTTGGCCAAAACTGCGATTTTTCCCCGATTGTTGGTCGCGTTTGGAAAAAAAACGCTATTTTTGCGTCAACAAACCGTTACCGGCGAAATATCTACATTTAATATAAAAGAAACCAAACAGATTCAGACAATGGCTAAAATCGTAACATTAGGCGAAATCATGTTGCGCTTGTCACCCGAGGGCAACGACCGTTTCATACAGACCGACCACTTCCGCATCATCCCCGGAGGCGGCGAGGCCAATGTGGCAGTGAGCCTGGCCAACTATGGTCATGAGGCTTACTTCGTGTCAAAGCTGCCTGCACACGAGATCGGGCAGATCGCCGTCAACGCCCTCCGGCGCTATGGTGTCGACACGCGCTTCGTGGCCCGTGGCGGCGACCGCGTGGGCCTCTACTATGCCGAGACGGGTGCCTCCATGCGCCCCTCGAAGGTCATCTACGACCGCGCCCACAGCTCCATCGCCGAGGCCGACGCTTCCGACTTCGACTTTGATGCCATCATGGAGGGAGCACAGTGGTTCCACTGGAGCGGCATCACGCCGGCCGTGAGCGACAAGGCCGCTGAGCTGACCCGTCTGGCCTGCGAGGCCGCCAAGCGCCACGGGGTGACCGTGTCGGTGGACCTCAACTTCCGCAAGAAGCTCTGGACCAGCGAGAAGGCCATCTCCGTGATGCGCCCGCTGATGCAGTATGTCGACGTGTGCATCGGCAACGAGGAGGATGCACAGCTCTGCCTGGGCTTCAAGCCCGACGCCGACGTGGAAGGCGGCAAGACCGATGCCAGCGGATACCACAAGATCTTCGAGCAGATGATGCACGAGTTCGGGTTCAAGTATGTGGTGTCGACGCTGCGCGAGAGCCTCTCGGCCACACACAACGGCTGGAAGGCGCTGAGCTACGACGGCCACACCTTCTACGAGAGCAAGCACTACGACATCAACCCCATCATCGACCGCGTGGGCGGTGGCGACAGCTTCTCGGGCGGACTCATCCACGGCATGCTCAAGTATGACGGCGACCAGGCACAGGCCCTCGAGTTTGCAGTGGCTGCCTCGGCGCTGAAGCACACCATCCCCGGTGACTTCAACCTCGTGAGCGAGGCCGAGGTGCTCAGCCTCGCCGGCGGCAACGCCAACGGCCGTGTGCAGCGCTAAGCCGCGCGCCACAGGCCGATCATCAATCCATTCACCTAGTTCTATAATAGACAAGTAAAAAACCACACAATGGCAAAATTCAATAAGATACAGGTCATCACAGCCATGCGCGAGACCGGCATGGTGCCCGTGTTCTACAACAAAGACATTGAGCTCTGCAAGCACGTCATCAAGGCATGCTACGACGGTGGCGTGCGCGTGTTCGAGTTCACCAACCGCGGCGACTTCGCCCACGAGATCTTCGGACAACTGGTGAAGTGGGCCGACACGGAGTGCCCCGAGCTCATCCTCGGCGCCGGCACCGTCATCGACGCACCCACGGCCGCCCTCTACCTGCAGCTGGGTGCCAACTTCATCGTGGGCCCCAACTTCGTGCCCGAGATCGCTCCGGTGTGCAACCGCCGCCTGGTGCCCTATTCGCCCGGATGCGGTAGCGTCACCGAGGTGAGCAACGCCCAGGCGCTGGGCTGCGACGTCACCAAGGTGTTCCCCGCAGGCAACGTCGGCGGACCGTCGTTTGTCAAGAATGTGCTGGCTCCGCTGCGCTGGTCCAACATCATGGTGACGGGTGCCGTCAGCCCCGACCGCGACAACCTCACCGAGTGGATCAAGGCCGGCGTGCTCTGCGTGGGCATGGGCTCCAAGCTCTTCCCCAAAGACGTGGTGGCTGCCGGCAACTGGCAGGCCATCACCGACAAGTGTGTGGAGGCCCTGGGATACATCAAGGAGGCACGGGCATAAGGCCGCCCCGGCGGGGCTCCATCGCCTCTTGACACGTTCACCACACACACACACGACAGACCGGCGGACAGCAAGCACACACCCTTGGGCTTACCGTCCTCCGGTCTTGTCGTATGTCTGCACGGCTCCTTTTCTTAACGCACACACACACCATCACACACATGCGCACAACGGTTCGGCTCTTCCTGGTGGCTGCGGTAGCCACGCTGCTGCTCGCTGCCTGCCGCCACGCCGACGACGGACGTGCCGACAGGCTCAACGAGGCGGCCTATGCCTGGCACTACCGCAACCTCGACTCCACCAGTGCCTATGCCGGCCGGGCGCTCGCCCTCGCCGGTGCAGGGGCCGACGCACAGGCCGAGGCGCTCAACCACCTGGCCTTCGTCGACATAGCCAAGATGCGCTATGCGCGGGCGCAGCAGCGGCTCGAGCAGATCGCGGCCGAGACCGACAACCAGATCGAACTGCTCGTGGCCGACGTGCAGCTCATGCGCCTGTGCCAGCGGCAGAGCCGCAACAAGGACTTCTATGCCCACCGCGAGCGGGCCGCACGCCGCCTGCGCCGCCTGCGCGATGAGGAGGTGCAGCTCACGCCCCACCAGCAGCGGCGGCTGACCTATGCCGCCAGCGAGTTTCACATGGTGGCCTCCACCTATTATTATTATGTGGGCCTGTTCGCCCAGGCCGCCCAGGCCATCGACACCATCGACATCAGCGGCTCCCTGCAACAAGACACCGCGCAGATGCTCTGCTACTGGTACAGCATAGGCTCGGGAGGCGTCATCCGCGGCAAGAGCGAGGCCCAGACGGCACAGGAGGAGTTCGACTGCCTCGTGCAGTGCTACCTCGAGGCCAGGGAGGGCGGCTACGTCTTCTGGGAGGCACAGGCGCTGCAGGCGCTCAGCGAGCACCTGCGCCTGCCCGCAGAGCGCCGGCGGCTGCTGGCCGTGCGCGACAATGCCACAGCCATACAGTACATCAACACCGACGGCATGCCCGACTCGCTGGTCGCCGGCAACCTCGCACAGCGCGCCCTCGACCTCTTTGCCGCCTATGGCGACGTCTACCAGACGGCGGGCGCCAACCGCACGCTGGCCGAGTGCTACTGGCAGATTGCCGACTACCGGTCGGCGCTCATCTGCCTCACGCGTGCCCTGCAGCAAGACAGTGCCATCGGACAGGCTCCCGACCTCGTGGCGTCGATCCGCGAACAGCTCTGCCTCGTCTACTCGGCCGTCGACGACAAGGTCAGCAGCGACCGCAACCGCAACCTCTATCTCGACCTGCAGGAGCAGACGCGCCAGGACCGCCTCCTCGAGGCGCGTGCCGACCAGCTGCAGCGGTCGTCGCAGCAGCTCAACGTGATGCTCGCGGCCGTGGCGCTGATGGTCGTGGCGCTGGTGGTGCTCGTCTGCGTGTTCCACCGCATGAGGCGCCGCAGCGACGCACGCTTCTCGCTCGACACGCTGCTCGAGCCCCTGCGCCAGTGGCAGACGCGCAATGAGCAGCACAGCCGTGAGGTCGACGAGACCTATGAGCAGCTGCACGAGCAGATGGAGGCCGAACGCCTGCACCTCCAGCAAAACAAACGGCGCAACATGGAGCAGCGGGCCAAGATGCAGCTCGTGGGCAGCGTCACGCCGTTCATCGACCGCATGGCCCACGAGGTGCAGCGCCTGCTGCAGCACACCGACAGCGCCGAGGTGCAGCGCCAGCGGCGCGAGTACATCGCTGAGCTGGCCGACACCATCACCGACTACAACCACGTGCTCACCCAGTGGATACAGATGCAGCGGGGCGACATCCGCCTCCACATAGAGAGCTTCGCCCTGCAGGAGCTCTTCGACCTCGTGGCACGCAGCAAGATGGGCTTCCAGCTCAAGGGCATCGAGCTCACCGTGGTCCCCACCGGGGCCGTGGTCAAGGCCGACCGCGCCCTCACGCTCTTCATGGTCAACACCATCGCCGACAACGCGCGAAAGTTTGTGGCGGCGGGCGGTCATGTGGTGGTGGAGGCTGCCGACACGCCGGCCTTCGTGGAGGTGAGCGTCACCGACGACGGACCGGGCATGACCGCCGAGCAGCAGGCCCACGCCTTCGACCGCACCTACACCGGCGGTCACGGCTTCGGACTCAAAAACTGCGGGGGCATCATCGACAAATACCGCAAGACGAGCCGCATCTTCGACGTCTGCACCATCGGCGTCGACAGCGAGCCGGGACACGGCTGCCGCTTCTTCTTCCGCCTGCCCAAGGGGGTGGCGCGCCTGTGGCTGGCGCTCGTGCTGGCGCTGGGGGCTCCGGCGGCGGCCCATGCAGCGCCGATAGCGGCGGCTCCCGACCATGCGCGCGCGGTGCGCTATGCCGACAGCGCCTACTTTGCCAACATCCAGGGGCGCTACGACCAGACCCTGCGCTTTGCCGACAGCTGCCGCATGGTCTGCTCACCGCGCGACACGGCCGTGATGCTCGACATCAGCAACGAGGCGGCCGTGGCGGCGCTGGCGCTCCACCGCTGGGATGTCTACCGCGAGAACAACGAGGTCTACACACGCCTCTTCCGCGAGGCGTCGGCCGACAGCAGCCTGCCCGACTATGTGCGGACCATGCAGCGCAGCGAGAGCAACAAGGTGGTGGCCATCATCATCCTCGTGGTGCTGATGATCGGGGTGTTCCCGGCCTACTACTTCCTCTACTACCGCCACCGGCTCAACTACCGGGCGTGCATCGACCACATACAGTCTATGAACAGCATGCTCGCCGGCGACGTCTCCGACGGGCAGAAGCTCCGGGGCATCGAGGCCATGGGCGACCTCAGCCGCTTTGACCTCAACGAGGTGCAGCGCCGGCACCTCACCGACATCGTCGACGAGATCTGCCGCGTGCTGCGCGTGTCGGTGGAGCGCACCTCGAGTCAGCTCACAGCCATCGAACTGGCGGCCGACGAGCTGCGGCGCATCAGGATGGAGGCCGCGCGCCTCCACGTGGCCAACAGCGTGCTCGACAACTGCCTCTCCACACTCAAGCACGAGACGATGTACTATCCCTCGCGCATTCGCCAGCTCATCGACGGCGGCGACAGCCAGCTGCAGCCCATCGCCGAACTGGTGGACTACTACCGCGCGCTCTACGCCGTGCTCTCGCTGCAGGCCATGCGCCAGCTGCAGCCCCTGCCGCTCAGCGCCGACCTTGCCGACCAGCTGCTCGAGCGCCTCAGGCGCCTCAACGGCGGACAGCGGCCGCTGGTCAGCGTCACCGTGCGCGATGCCCACTATGCCGACCTCCTGGTGGAGATGCACGGCGTGGCGCTCAGCGCAGCCCAGTGCCGCACGCTCTTCACGCCCGCCACCGTGGACCTCGACTTCCTGGTGTGCCGGCAGATCGTGCGCGAGATGGGCGAGACGACCAACCTGCGGGCCTGCGGCATCGACGCTGCGCCAGGCGCACCGCACGTCACCACGGTGCACGTGGTGGTGCCGGCGGTCTGCGCACCGTGGTTCAAGGGCAAGGCGTAGGGCACAGCTGCGCCGCCCACGCATCATCATCATGAACAACGAACACACACACACCTTTTTCTCTATACCATAAAAAGAAACGTATGAAAGACTTTAACATAATCATCGTGGAGGATGTGCCCCTCGAGCTGAAGGGCACCGAGGGCATCGTGCGCAACGACATCCCCGAGGCCCACATCATCGGCACGGCAGCCACCGAGGCCGAATACCGCAAGCTCATGCGGCAGCAGCTGCCCGACCTCGTGCTGCTCGACCTGGGGCTGGGCGGCTCCACCACCGTCGGCGTGGAACTGTGCCGGCAGACCAAACAGCAGTATCCGCAGGTCAGGGTGCTCATCTTCACCGGCGAGATCCTCAACGAGAAGCTATGGGTCGACGTGCTCGACGCGGGCTGCGACGGCATCATCCTCAAGACGGGCGAACTGCTCACGCGCAGCGATGTGGCCAGCGTCATGGAGGGCAAGCAACTGGTGTTCAACCAGCCCATCCTCGAGAAGATCGTGGCACGCTTCAAGCGCAGCGTGGAGGGCGAGCTGATGCGCCTCGAGGCACTGGTCAACTATGAGATCGACGAGTACGACGAGCGCTTCCTCCGCCATCTCGCACTGGGCTTCACCAAGGAGCAGATCACCAACCTCCGTGGCATGCCCTTCGGTGTGAAGAGCCTCGAGAAACGGCAAAACGAACTGGTGCAGAAGCTCTTCCCCGAGGGCAACGGCGGCATGGGCGTCAACGCCACACGCCTCGTGGTGAGGGCCCTCGAGCTCCGCATCATCGACATCGACAACCTGCAGCCCGATGAGGACTAAGGTGTGGCTGTCGCTCTGCTGGCTGTCGCTCGTGCTGGCGGTGGGGCAGGTGGTGCTCGTGCTGCTGTCGTGGCTCTGGGCGGCGGCGCTGCCCGACAGCACCGTCAGCTCGCTGCTGTCGCCCAGCGGACTCAGGTGGTTCTTCGGCCGCTTTGTGGCCAACGAGCTGTCGCCGGCGCTGATGTGGCTGTTGCTCGCCGGCATGGCGGCGGGCAGCCTGCGGTCGAGTGGGGTGGTCAGCGCCTGCTGGCAGTGGCTGCGCCATGGTGCCCGTGCGCCGCTCACCTCGCTGCAGCTGTTTGCCGTGCGCTCGAGCCTCGCCCTGCTCATGGCCGAGGTGGGGGCTGTGGCGCTGCTCACCGTGCCCTCCCACGCCCTGCTGCTGAGCGTCACCGGCGAGCTGTGGCCCAGCAGCTTCTCCGTGGCGCTGGTGCCCGTGGTGGCCTTCGTGTGCATCACCGTCTCCGTGTTCTATGGGCTTCTGGCGCGTGTCTACCGGTCGCTGGCCAGCATCGCCGACGGCCTCTGCTCCGAGAGCCGCCTGCTCGTGCTCCTCGTGCTGGTCTATGTGCTCGCCAGCCAACTGGTGTGCTCCGTCATCTACGTCTT
>CAVAXH010000038.1:0-18301 GCA_963592505.1 Bacteroidaceae bacterium | reverse complement strand
CAAATGGGCCTATACGCCTATAATTTATGTGGGGTAAAGCCGAAAATATCCCCCCACTGATGCTTTGCCCTTTCTCTAGACCTATGCACCTTTCTTTTTCCTCAGGCCGTCTGGGAACACTTGTTCAGGCATGGCCTCTCCCCCTCCCCTCTTTCTCGCGAAAAACAAAATGAGGCCGCGACTCACGTCGCGACCTCACAACAACACAAACACAAAAATGCGGGGCAATCACCCCGCTTATGTTTCATTTAATCAATGCGGGTTAAAATCTGCGAAGGGCAGCGCTTACATCACGCCATCCTCGCGCAGCTTCTGCTGCCACTTCCAAGCCGAGGCAAGCACGTCGTCGAGCGGAGTGTCGGCCGACCAGCCCAGCACCTTGTTGGCCTTGCTGCAGTCGCCCCAGATCTTCTCGATGTCGCCCTCACGGCGCGGACCATACTTCCAGTTGAGCTTCACGCCCGTGGCCTTCTCGAAGGTCTCCACGATCTCAAGCGTAGAGTTGCCGTGACCCGTGCCGATGTTGAAGTAGTCGATGACGGGCGAATCGGCGTCGTCGAGCACACGGCGCATAGCAGCCACGTGGGCCTTTGCCAGGTCGACCACATAGATGTAGTCGCGGATGCAGGTGCCGTCGGGAGTGTCGTAGTCCTGACCGAAGATGGTGAGCTCCTTGCGGATGCCCATTGCCGTCTGTGTGACGTAGGGGATGAGGTTGGCAGGCACGCCGTTGGGCAGCTCGCCGATGTGAGCTGTGGGGTGAGCACCTATGGGGTTGAAATATCTCAGCACGATGCTCTTGATGGGTGCACCACTGTGGATGTAGTCGTAGATGATCTGCTCGTTCACCTCCTTGGTGTTGCCGTAGGGTGAGGTGGCCTTCTGGTGGGGGGCAGCCTCGGTGACAGGCAGATTCTCGGGCTTGGGCTGTCCGTAGACGGTGCAGCTCGATGAGAAGATGATGCCCTTCACATCATACTTGGGCATGAGCTCAAGCAGGTTGACCAGCGAGACGATGTTGTTGCGATAGTAGAGCAGCGGCTTCTGCACGCTCTCGCCCACTGCCTTGCTGGCAGCGAAGTGTATGATGCCTTCGATATCGGGATACTTCTGGAAGACGGCTTCTGTGGCCTCCTTGTCGCGAAGGTCTACCTGTTCGAATGCAGGGCGCACGCCCGTGATCTTCTCAATGCCGTCGAGCACCTGGATATTGGAGTTCGACAGGTTGTCGACGATAACGACCTTGTATCCGGCCTGTTGCAATTCGACAGTAGTGTGTGAGCCAATGAATCCGGTTCCACCTGTAACAAGAATAGTCTGTTTCATGACTGGTATATGATTAGATGTTTGGTCTTTAATTGCCACAAAGTTACTAAATCTTTTTATGAATATGACGAAAAGATGAAGTTTTTTTTCGTCGCGCATGTTTTTTTACTGCAGTCCGAGCATCTGGCGCAGTCCGAGGTCCACGCCCGAGAAGCCCATGAAGGCCAGTGAGAGCAGTCCGGCCGTGACGAGCACGATGGCCATTCCGCGCATGCTGCGTGGCACATTGACCATTGCGAGCTGTTCGCGTATGCCTGCAAAGACTGTCAGCGCGAGGGCGAAGCCCAAGGCTGTGGAGAGCGCGTAGACGATGCTCGAGAGCAGGTCGTAGTCTTTTTGTATCACCATGATGGCTACGCCCAGCACCGCACAGTTGGTGGTGATGAGCGGCAGGAAGATGCCGAGGGCCTGATAGAGCGCCGGGCTGACCTTCTTGAGCACGATCTCGACCATCTGCACCAGTGCGGCGATGACCAGGATGAATGCCAGCGTCTGCAGATACTGCAGGCCCAGCGGTGCCAGCACACAGGTCTGCACCAGCCAGGTCACGATGGTGGAGAGCGTGAGCACGAAGGCTACGGCAGCCCCCATGCCCAGTGCCGTGTCGATCTTGCGGGAGACACCCAGGAAGGGACAGATGCCGAGAAACTGGCTCAGTATGATGTTGTTGACAAATATTGCACTGATGAATATAAGCAGATATTCCATACGTATAGTATATATAATGTGTATGTCTGTGATTGACGGTGGATAATCGGGCGGTCAACGGCAGCGCGTTGCCATTGGCCGTGCCCTCTACTTCGACTTGAGCCGTCCCATCAGTGCGATGAGATAGCCCAGCGTGATGAATGCTCCCGGCGGGAGGATGAACAGCAGCATGTTGCACGTCTCGGGCAGCAGGCCGATGCCAAACACCGAGCCCGCCCCCAGCAGTTCGCGTACTGCTCCCAGCAGCGTCAGCGCCAGCGTGAAGCCCATGCCGATGCCTGCGCCGTCGCACAGGCTCTCGAGCGGTGTGTGCTTGCAGGCAAAGCTCTCTGCTCGCCCCAGGATGATGCAGTTCACCACGATGAGGGGGATGTAGATGCCGAGCGCACTGTTGATGGAGTCGGGAGCGTAGGCCGACATAAACATCTGCAGCAGGGTGACGAAGGCCGCGATGACGATGATGAAGACCGGTATGCGCACCTGGTCGGGGGTGACGTTCTTGATGCAGGAGATGACAGTGTTGGTGCACAGCAGCACCACCATGGTGGCCAGTCCCATCGACAGGCCGTTGACAGCGCTGGTCGTTGTGGCCAGCGTGGGGCACATGCCGAGCAGCAGCACGAACGTGGGGTTCTCGCGGACGAGTCCGTTAAGCAGTATCTTGTATTTGCTCATAAGTGTCTTGCGATATGCGGATTATATATATGTCGGTGTTGTCATTTATATTGCGGGCTGGCACCGCTGTTTGCGTCGGCCCCTGCCCCGGCATAGGCGGCATAAGCCTGGTTGACCGCCTTGAGAAAGGCGCGGCTGGTGATGGTGGAGGCCGTGATGGCATCCACGTCGCCACCGTCCTTGCTGACCGTCAGGTCGCCCTGTGCCACACTGCGGCCGATGATGCAGCCGCGTCCCCCTTGCTGAAACCACTCGGCAGCCTTCAAGCCCAGGCCGGGCGTCTCGGCAGTCTGCAGGATGGTGTAGCCGAGGATGGTGCCTGCCCCGTCGAAACCGACCAGTACCTTCAGGTCGCCGCCGAAGCCCATCGTGGTGCTCTCCACGGCAGCCCCCAGCTGGTGTCCGCCGCTGTCTGCCACCTTGTGCACCACGAAGACGGCCTGCTTGCCGCCAATGTTGCGGCGCACGGTGTCGTTGGCCGTTACCCGGATGTCAGCGGCCTGCATCACCCGCTGTATGCCGTCGCGCAGCGTTGCTGCCGCCTTGTCGCGTATGGGCTTCTCGGTGATGTGGTTGGCCCACGCCAGGAGTGCGGCGATGACGATGGCGAATCCCACCAGGACTCCCACCATATTGGTCAGTGTAGACTTCATCTTTTGCATCACGTACCTCCTTTATTGTTGTGCGGCCGGCTTCTCGCCAAACCGTCGGGGTTTCACATAGAAATTGATGAGCGGGGTGAAAGCATTCATGATGAGTATGGCAAACGACATGCCCTCGGGATAGCTGCCCCAGTTGCGTATGACCACGGTCAGGAAGCCGATGGCCACGCCATAGATGATCTGGCCGCGATGGGTCATCGGCGACGTGACGTAGTCGGTGGCCATAAAGATGGCTCCCAGCAGCAGTCCGCCGGTGAGGATGACCTGTATGGGGTTGGCATAGACGGGGTCGGCCAGGTGCAGCAGTCCGCTGAACACCGCCACCGTGGCGATGATGCTGACGGGGATGTGCCAGCTGATGATGCCGCGCAGCAGCATATAAGCCAGTCCCAGTAGCAGTGCCAGTGCACACACCTCACCCATTGTGCCGGCGCCCATGCCGTTGGCCGTGTTGCCCAGCAGCAGGTCGACGGAGCCGGGCAGCTGCTCGAGCAGATGAGCATCGCCGCTCTTCACGGCCGCCTTCATCAGGCTCAGCGGTGTGGCACCGGTGACGGCATCGGTGTAAGCCCCCATCTGTCCGGCCACGGGCCACGAGGTCATTGCTGCCGGAAAACTGACCAGCAGGAAGCAACGGCCCACGAGTGCCGGGTTGAAGATGTTGCAGCCCAGGCCGCCAAACGTCATCTTGCCCACGCCGATGGCCACCAGTGCTCCCACGAGGATCATCCATATGGGGAAATTGCTGGGCAGGTTCATGCCCAGCAGCAGGCCGGTGAGCATGGCCGAGCCGTCGGTGAGCGTGGTGGGGCGTCGCAGCAGATAGCGCGTGATGGCCCACTCGAAAAACATGCAGGAGGCCACACTTGTGAGGCACACTACGATGGAGCCCAGTCCAAAATAGTAGAATGACACCAGGCAGGCCGGCAGCAGTGCCAGCAGCACCCCGTACATGTTGCGCTCCACACTGTCTTGGCCGTGTGTATGAGGGGATAGAGAAACGATTAGCTTTCCCATATACAGTATTTAATGTTCGTGTATTGATTCTTTTTTGTGAGAATATAGTGTATCTCTCTATTTAGTCTGCTTCTGCGCGTTGCGTGCCTTGATGATGCCCATCACGGCCCCTTTGCCGAGCAGAATGTTGTCGAGGATGGGGCGGTTTGACGGACATGTGAACTGACACGAACCGCATGATATGCAACTCGTTACGTCTTCGCGTTCAAGCCGTTCGTAATCTTTCATGCCCGACAGTGTCGCCAGCAGGTAAGGCTCCAGTCCCATAGGGCAGGCGTCGACACACTTGGCACACCTGATGCACGGACGCACCGCTCTGCGGCGTGCATCGGCACCTGAGAGCACGGTCACCGCATTGGTGCCCTTGCATACGGGCACATCGAGTGTGGCCACCGCCTTGCCCATCATTGGGCCGCCCGAGAGCACCTTGTTGTCGGCATCGGGCAGCCCGCCACATGCCTCAATGAGCACGCTGAAGGGTGTGCCCATGCGCACGAGGAAGTTGGCCGGACGGGGTATCTGCTTGCCGGTCACGGTGGTGTAGCGCTCAAAGAGCGGCTTGTGTTTCATCACCGCCTGATAGACGGCGTAGGCCGTGGCCACGTTCTGCACGACGGCCCCCACACTGGCGGGGATGGCCGGCGGTGCCGGCACCTGTCGGCCGATGACCGCGTCGACGAGTTGTTTCTCGCCTCCCTGCGGATATTTCTGCTTCAGCGCCACCACCGTGAGGCGGGCATCCTGTGCGGTCTTCTCCGTCAGCAGGCGTATGGCGTCGGGCTTGTTTTGCTCTATGCCGATGTATCCGCGCTCCACGCCGACTGCTTTCATGAGCAGTCTCAGTCCCACGAGGATCTCGTCGGGATGCTCCATCATCAGGCGGTCGTCGGCAGTGATGTAGGGCTCACACTCCACCCCATTGATGATCACACACTCCACCTTGGCCGACGGCGGCGGGGTGAGCTTGATGAACGTGGGAAATCCGGCTCCGCCCATTCCCGTCACGCCAGCTTCCTTCACGCGGCTCACGATCTCCTCCGGAGTGAGCTCCGGGTGCATGTCGAGCGTCTCGAGCGAGTCAGACCGGTCGATGCCGGGCTCCCACTCATCGCCCTCCACGGCGATGTGGATGGCAGGCCGCAGATAGCCCGAAGCGTCGGGCGCTGCGTCGACCTTTGTCACCGTGCCCGACACCGACGAGAAGATCGGAGCCGAGACGAATCCACCGGCCTCTGCGATGCGTGTGCCGACCTTCACCTTGTCGCCGCGGCTGACCACCGGTTTGGCCGGTGCGCCGATATGCTGCGACAGCGGGAACACCGCCACCTGAGGCAGCGGGGCCGCCACCGCAGCCGTGGCAGCCGTCAACTTGTTTTCTTCGGGGTGTACGCCCCCTATGCTGAATGTGTGTAGCTTCATGCCTGTACCTCCTTAGCTTGTTGTTGGGTGTTGCCGACGGCCGATGTCTTGACAGGGAAATGCACCTTCACGATGGCATGTGTGGGACAAGCCTCCACGCACTGTGTGCAAAGGCGGCAGCGCGAGGCGTCGATATACGACACGTTGCCCTCGACGGTGATGGCTTCAAACTTGCACACCTTCTGGCATTTGCCGCATCCGATGCAGGCCGCCTGGCAAGCCTTGCGTGCCACCGCCCCTTTGTCGCGGTTGACGCACGACACATAGACGCGCCGTCCCTTGGGACCTTTGCGCCTCAGTTCGATGATGTGGCGCGGACAAGCCTTCACGCAGGCACCGCAGGCCGTGCACACGTCGTCGTCGACCTCGGGGAGCCCGGTCTCGGGGTTCATGCTGATGCCGCCAAATGAGCAGGCCGCCACGCAGTCGCCGCATCCCAGACAGCCGTAGCCACACGCCGTCTGGCCGGTGCCCACTGCTGCCTGTGCCGCACACGAGTGCAGACCGTCGTAGACCGCCACCTGCGGACGCTTCAGGCAGTCGCCCTGACAGCGCACCACCGCCACCTGCGGGTCGGCCGCTGTCACGCTCATGCCCAGCAGGCCAGCCACCTGTCCCATCACTTGGGCACCGCCCACGGGACATGCCAGTCCGTCGATGCTGCCGTGGTCGGCACCTGCCACGAGTGCCCCGGCCAGTCCGGCACACCCTGCAAAGCCGCATCCGCCGCAGTTGGCACCCGGCAGCAGGCTCTGCACCTGTGCGATGCGCGGGTCTTCTTCCACCGCAAAGCGCTTGGCCGCCGCATAGAGCAGCACTGCTGCCACGAGCGCTATCGTTGCCAAGACGATGATCGAAGTCAGTATGAAATCCATAATGTTGTTCGCTTACTGTTCAGTTTGTGTTTGTTTTTGTATCTATTCTGAAAGAGATGCCCTGTCGTTGCCGGCAAGCTCTTGCCCCATTTTCTCGACGCTCAGGGCGATGTGCCGGTGAAGCAGTCGCCTGACGGCCGCCAGCCCTATATAATAAGGTGCGAGTGCAGCCAGCGAGCCGACGGCCGCCACCTTGTCCGACAAGCCGAGCAGATGAAGCGCCGCCACCGCAGCGAGCACCACGACGAGGGGTGCCACCACGCCAAGCACGAGCGCCAGCCGGCCCGAGTGGGCCGACATGCTGACGCACACGCTGTCGCCTTCGTGATAGGCGCTGGTGTCTGCCATCGGCACCACGACGAGTCGCTCCTTCTGTTCTGTCGAGTGGCAGTGGTGTGCCGTCTGGCACGTGGCGCATGCCGACAGCTGCACGATGCGCACCGTCAGCTGTTGCTGTCCGACGGCGCTGACCACGCCTGCGTGTTTGATGCTCCGGCTCATAGGATAATTTGTAATGTGAGGTCAAAATTAGCACTATTTTTCGTTTCGGGCAAAGGTTTTGCGAAAGAATTGGGCCAAAAGGCAAATAAACGCGTGTTTTCTTTGCGATTAAACAATAAAATGCTATATTTGCAATGAATTTCACAAACGAAGCAATATGCAGTCCACAGACCCCGTTACCCTTCAGACAGAGCGTTTTCTCCGCAAGATAGTAGAGAAATTCCCCACGTGCACCGATCCGTCGGCCATGACCGACATACATGTGCGCATATCGCAAGACAGCGGCGAGCTGACCGCCTTCGACGACAGCGATGTGGAGATCACGCGCTGTGTGGTGGAGCAGTGGATCGACAGTCGCGACGAGGACTTCTACGACAAGGCGGCAGCCCATCTGCGCCAGGTGTGGAAGGCGCACCACCAGGACATCGATGCGATGGGCCTGCTGAAGCCCTTCAGTTTTGTGCTTGAGGACGAGGAGCGGCAGTTCATTGCCGAGCTCTATGTGGCCGACGACGACACCGTCATCCTGGGTGGCGACCTGATGGAAGGTCTCGATCAGGATCTCAACCTTTTCATCGACGGTCTGCTGAAAGACTGAGCCCATTCGTTCGTGTATGCCCCCTCCCCTACCTGTTGGGGCTAATAGGTAGGACGGGCACACTCCATTTGTCCATCAACCGTGACTTTACAACCTCATCCCCAGCCCCTTGCGATGGCGCCAATAGGGGATGTCAGATGTTCAGGAAGCGGTCGATGAGTTTTTTGCGGAAGAGGCGTCCCACCTTCACGTAGTCGATGTCGTCGAAGGGCGGATAGAAGTGGCACACGTTGTCTACCACTTCTGTGAGATAGTCTACGTTGACAATAAACTTTTGGTTGACCTGCAGGAAGTGGTTGTCGAGTGCCAGCAGGTCTGTGCTCTTCACGTTGCGCTTCAGGCGGATGGGCTTTTTTGCCCCGGCCAGCACGACCTCCCAGCAGCGTGCGTCGTGGTCGTAGCGGAACAGTCCCACATCGCCCTTGTCGACCACCTTGAAGTCCACGCTGTTGGTATAGCACAGCATCTTGCCGTGCAGCACCGACGGCGGCATGCGGTCTGTGGGCATCGGCGTCATCTCTTCATCGTCTTGCTGCAGTCGCTGCACGATGGTGTCGAGCTCTGCCGTGCTGATGGGTTTGAGCAGCACGTCGAAGGCGCGTTTTCTGAAGGCCGTGAGCACACACTCGTCGTAGGCCGTGTACATCACCACCCTGAGGTGCTGCTGCGTGGCGGCTATGCGGTCGAGGAAGTCGAGTCCGCTGATGTCTGGCAGCTGCACGTCGAGGAAGAGCACGTCGGGTTGGCACCTGCCCACCTCTATCAGCCCGTCGAGTCCACAGAGGGCACATGCGGTGACCTCTATGCCGTATTTTGTCTCGAGCAAGTCGGCCAGGGCTTCTGCTGCCGCCTTGTCGTCGTCTACAATCACTGCTTTCATATATGGAGTCTAAAAAAATGCGTCAGTAATTAGGTTGCCGGTTGGTCACATCACAAATCCGTCGGGTATGCACACCTGTGCGCGGCATCCTGCCACGCTGCCGTCATCTCGTTTCACGTTTTGCAGCGCGAAGGTCATCTTGTTGCGGTTGCGCTCATTGACCACGGCCAGTGTCTGCGTGATGATGTTCAGGCCGATGCGCTGCTTGTTTTTCTGCCTAATGTCAAATCCGCGTCCGTTGTCGGTCACGGCCACCTCGGTGATGCCGTCGTGTCGGTGGGCTATGCTCACGGTCAGCGTCTTGTCGCCCTCCCACCCTCTCAGTCCGTGCACCAGTGCGTTTTCCACCAGTATCTGCACAAACATCGACGGTATGAACGTATGCTCCATGTCGACACCGGGATCCACGTCGAGCGTGAAGGTGAAGTTGTTGCCCATGAGCGGTGTCTGCACCGCCAGATACTGCTTCACGAAGTCGATCTCCACGGCCAGCGTCACCTTCATCTGGCACGACAGGTCGAGGTTTTTGCGTATGAGCCGTGCCAGGTCGAGCAGTTCCTGCGTATCCGAGCTGTCGGTGTGCAGTATCTTGTTGTTGAGCACGTTGAACACGAAGTGTGGCGATATGCGGTTTCTGATCTCCTCGAGCTTGAGTTGCATCACGCGGTTGCGGATGGTCTCAAATCGCTTGCTGGTGCGCAGGTTTCTCACGGCCAGCAAGAGGCACACCACAGCCAGCAGCAGCACCGCCGACAGTGCCGTCAGGCGCGTCTTTTCCAGTTCGGCGCCTTTCTGTTCGAGCGCCAGTTCGTGGTGTAGCTTCAGTGTGTCCTGCGCAAATCGGTTCATGATCTCCGATGCCCTCATGTTCATGCGCTTATGCTCCAGCGAGTCGTCCTTCTGCATGTCCTGCTTGAGGTTCTCGTAAGCCGTGCGGTAGTTGCCCGTGGCGAGATAATAGCGTTGCAGATATCTGTTGCGTATCTGTCTCATGCTGAACATCACGCGGTCGTCGCTGTCGGGTCCCAGCTGCTGCCGCTCGTCGGCCAGCGTGCGTGTCACGCCCTGCATGTCGCCCCGTTTCACCTGTTGTCCTATGCGTATGGTGTTGCAGTAGTAGACGGCTTCAGCATCCTTCTTGGCCGTGAAGAACTGTCGGCTCTCGTCGAGGCATTTCTCCGACTGCTGCAGGCTGTCGAGGTTGAGATAGACATCGGCCATATTGAGTTTGCAGAGAAACATGTCGAAACACTCCGTCTTGCCGTTTGCTTCGAGCAGTCGCTGCAGCTGCCTGAATTTGTGCAGCGCATTGGCATAGTCCTTCGTGTAGTAGTAATAGCTGCCGAAGTTGTTCAGATAATACGCCTGCATCGACAGCGACAGTTGCGGCACATAGGCTTCCGTCTGCTTGTAATAGCTGATCGAACTGTTGTAGTCGCCCAGCATCATGTAGATGTTGGCCAGTCCGACGTAGAGGCTCACGTTCTCCTTTTTGGGCAGTCGGAGCGAGTCGACGAGGAAGAGGGCGCGCCGGTACCATCGTGCCGCTTCCGCCAGTTGGTTGCCGAACATATAGGCGTCGCCCATGTTGGCGCAGATGCTGGGTGTCTGCTGCAGCAGGTCGCTCTGCATAGCGTAGCGGTAAGAGGTGCGGTAGAGGTCGATCACCTCAGCGGTGTTGCGGTGGAAGTTGTGGTAGTAGACCGCCTTGCAGTTGTAGACATACGCCAGCAGTGTGTTGCGGCGCTGCGTGTCGGGCTGGCGGCGTGCAAAGTCGATGGCGGCATCGGCGTAGTGCACCATCGAGTCGGGTGTGGCCGTCAGGCAGAGCCATCGCGCCTTGCGTGCGCCATACTCATGATAGGTCATGCTGTCGGGCGCCGTGCGCATGCCCTCGTCGGCTACGTGTGGTGCGTCGGCCGCCTGCGTGTCGATCAGCGTGTCGAGGTGGCGCAGTGCCTCGGTGTGGCGCGAGCTGCCCGCCTTGTCGCCGTCGCAAGCCGCGAGCAGCAGCGCCGCGAGCAGCAGCGCCGCCAGCCATTTGCATTCGATATAGGTCTTGGTGTTTGTCATTTTTTTCATCTCGGTCTGTTAAGGTCCGGCATTGCCTGCCCCGTGCAGCCGGCAGGTTCCGGGCGAGGAGAGGATGGTGTCCGTAGTTTCTGTTTCGTAATAAAAAACGCTTATGCAAAAGTATATAAAAAATGCTAAAAAACCACTACGGTATCCCATAATCGTTGGCTTATTTGTCGTCATCGCGGTTTAAGCGGCAACATATCGTGCCCATTCGCACGCAATCCATCCGTCGCCGCCCACATTCCGCCAGCTTTTTATTTTGTGTTGTCTTCATTTTGCAGTACCTTTGCATGTATATATGACACACACTGTCCTGTACCGCCTGCCACACGCATCCCGATACACCCTACTCCGCCAACACGCCGGCACTCCGGAGACAGGTCACTCGCTGGCCTGGCTCAACGGCCGTTCCGGATTTGTCGTGGCGCCCTTTGCGCCGTCGGCCGAATGTCCTGTGGTGCTGCTTCATCCCGACGAGGAAGCCACGTTCGACGTGCCCCAGCACACCGAGTCGCCCCTCCGCATGCTGGCCGCCGACGGCGCCAGTGATGCGGAGCGCAGCCGCTATGCCGCCACGTTTGCCCGTTTCCATGCCCAGCTCACCGCCGGCACCTTCGGCAAGCTCGTGCTTGCGCGCGCCCACAGCGTGCGCCTTGCGCCGGCAGGCGGCAGTCCGCTGTCGGCCGACGTGCAGCGCGCCCTCTTTCTCCACGCTTGTGCGCTCTATCCCCGCCAGTATGTGGCCCTCTTCTCCACGCCGCAAAGCGGCACGTGGCTCGTTGCCACGCCCGAGGTGCTCCTTGAGGGCACCGGCAGAAACTACTCCACGATGGCCCTGGCCGGCACCGCCGCCATCGGCGAGGGAGCCAGCGAAGCCGACATCGTCTGGAGCGCCAAGAACCGGCAGGAGCAGCACCTCGTGGAGCAGTATGTGGAGCAGTGCATCAGCCGCTATGCCGACACCGTGAGCCGGCGCGACTGCCACACCGTGCGTGCCGGCCGTCTGGCCCACCTCTGCACCGACTTCCGCTTCACCCTCACCCCCGACGGGGAGGCCGGCGACCTGCTGGCCGCCCTTCACCCCACGCCTGCCGTTTGCGGTCTGCCCAAGGCCGAAGCGCAGACGTTCATCCTGTCCAACGAAGCGGCGTCGCGGCTCTACTACAGCGGCTTCAGCGGTCCGCTCAGCCACCACGGCCACACCCATCTCTACGTCACCCTGCGCTGCATGAGCCTGCATGCAGACCACTGCACGCTCTATGCCGGCGGCGGCCTGCTGAAAGGGAGCACCGAGCAGCGCGAGTGGGACGAGACCGAAGCCAAGATGGGCACCATGCGCCGCCTGCTGGCCGCCCCCATTATGCCAACCCCATAAACCCCGTCTACGCCGTGTATAGCGATAAAGAGAACATCAACATCCTCACAGCCGTGTTGGCCGCCCAGGGCCTGCGCCACGCCGTGGTGTGCCCCGGCAGCCGCAATGCCCCCATCGTGCACAACCTGCACGAGCACCCCCAGATCGTCTGCCACCCCGTCACCGACGAGCGCAGCGCCGGCTTCTGTGCGCTGGGCCTCGCGCAGGCCACAGGGCAGGCGGTGGCCGTCTGCGTCACCTCAGGATCGGCTGTGCTGGGCCTTGCGCCTGCTGTGGCCGAGGCCGCCTATCAGCACCTGCCGCTCATCGTCATCACGGCCGACCGGCCACGCCAGTGGATCGGGCAGCTCGACGGTCAGACGCTGCCCCAGCCCGGGGCCTTCGGCACCTTTGTGCGGCGGGCTGTCGACCTGCCCGAGCCGCGCACCGACGAGGAGCGGTGGCTCTGCAACCGCCTCGTCAACGAAGCGCTCGTTGCCGCCACGCTGCGGCAGGGCGCTCCGGTGCACATCAATGTGCCCATCAGCGAACCGCTCTTCCGCTTCACCACAGCCGCCTTGCCCGAGGAGCGTACCTTCAGCGTGGTGGCCAGTGGGCAGGGATCCTACGCCATGCTCCCCCCGCTGCCCGAGGTGCTGGTGCGGCGGTGGGCAGCGGCTGAGCGCCCGATGATCGTCGTCGGGCAGACCGCGCAAGGCCTGATCAGCACCCCGACGTGGGCGCTGCTTGCCGAGGCGTGTGTGGTGTGGGCCGAGGCGCTGGCTGCCGGCATCCGCCAGCCCCAGCACATCGACGAGGCTGTGCGCCTGCTCGCCTCCGACGTCTTTAGCGATGCGGAGCGGGAGGCCTACCGCCCCGACTACATCATCTATCTGGGCGACACGCTGGTGAGCAAGGCGGCACGGCGCTGGCTGCGTGCCAGCGGTGCGCCCTCGTGTGTGGTCACCCCCGACGCCTCGGTCGTCGCCGACCCGTTGATGTCGCTGCAGACCGTGGTGGAGTGTCCGGCCGGCGGAGTGGACCACTGGCTCGCCACGCTGGCGCGTGCTGCCGCCGCCTGCCGTCAGGCCCGGCCGTTTGCCGACCGCTGGCACCGCCTGCTGGCGCTCTGCGCCGCCCACGCCCACAGCTTCTGTCCGCAGTGGTCGCAGATGGCTGCCGTGAGCTGTCTCGAACAGCACATTGCCACGCTGCCCTACCCTGTGCACACCCACTATGCCAACAGCACGGCCATCCGCCTTGCCAACATCTATGCCGCCCACCACGTGTGGTGCAACCGCGGTGTCAACGGCATCGAGGGGTCGCTGTCGGCGGCTGCCGGCTTCTCGCTGGCCACCAGCGAGCGTGTGGTGTGTGTCATCGGCGACCTCAGTTTCTTCTACGACCAGAATGCGCTGTGGAACACTGCGCTGCGTGGCAACCTGCGCATCATGCTGCTCAACAACGGGGGCGGCGGCATCTTCCGACAGTTGCCGGGCCTCGAGGACAGCAGTGC
Source organism: Bacteroidaceae bacterium (assembly GCA_963592505.1). Taxonomy (GTDB): domain Bacteria; phylum Bacteroidota; class Bacteroidia; order Bacteroidales; family Bacteroidaceae; genus Prevotella. The sequence continues at coordinate 4,694 of CAVAXH010000038.1, read as the reverse complement.
GGCGCTCGCCCTCGTGGGAGCCGCCCACCACACCACAGCGCGGGGCATCTGCCTGCAAAACGCATGCACCTACCTCGAGGTCCACACGGCCGGCGAGCTGCCGGCTGCCGTGGTCGACCTGCTGGAGCGCCAGGCCGCGCGCCCCGTGGTGCTTGAGGTGTTCACCGACGGAGCCCTCGACGCCCAGACCATGACCGATTACTATAACTCGATAACAGAATATGCAAAACAACAGAGAATGGAAAAAGATTGAGGCCTTCGACTTCAAGGAGATCCTCTTCGACGAATATGACGGCATAGCCCGCATCACCATCAACCGGCCGCGCTACCGCAACGCCTTCACGCCGCTCACCACCTGGGAGATGTCGCAGGCCTTCGCATGGTGCCGCGAGGCCCAGCACATCGGCGTCGTCATCCTCACGGGTGCCGGCGACAAGGCCTTCTGCTCGGGCGGCGACATGCACGTCAAGGGGCGCGGCGGCTATGTGGGCACCGACGGTGTGCCCCGTCTCAACGTGCTCGACGTGCAGAAGCAGATACGCTCGCTGCCCAAGCCGGTCATCGCGATGGTCAACGGCTATGCCATCGGCGGCGGCCACGTGCTGCACCTGATGTGCGACCTCACCATTGCCAGCGACAACGCCATCTTTGGCCAGACAGGCCCCAAGGTGGGGTCGTTTGATGCGGGCTTCGGCGCCAGCTACCTGGCACGCATCGTGGGCCAGAAGAAGGCACGCGAGATATGGTTTATGTGCCGGCAGTACAGTGCCGAGGAGGCCGAGCGCATGGGCATGGTCAACAAGGTGGTGCCCTTCAGTCGCCTCGAGGACGAGTGTGTGGAGTGGGCCCAGACGATGATGGAGCGCTCGCCGCTGGCCCTGCGCATGATCAAGGCCGGCCTCAATGCGGAGCTCGACGGACAGGCCGGCATACAGGAGCTCGCCGGCGACGCCACCATGCTCTACTACATGCTCGACGAGGCGCAGGAGGGCGGACGGGCCTTCCTCGAGAAGCGCAAGCCCGACTTCAAGCAGTACCCCAAGTTGCCATAGTCTTCACCCTCACACACAGTAGGTTATGCCACAAGCCCAGTATCACATCGACATCGAGCCGCGCCTGCTCCACTTCCGGCAGCCGGCCGGCACCTCACGCGGCGTCTACACCACCCGGCAGTCGTGGATGCTCCACCTCACCTCCCCCAGTCTGCCGGGCCGCACGGGGCTGGGCGAATGTGCGCCCCTGCCCGACCTCAGCTGCGACGCGCTGCCCGGCACCTATGGCCAGACGCTGCGCAAGGTGTGCGATGCCTTCTGCGCCTCCGGCCACCTCGACCACGACGCTCTGCGCCCCTATCCCTCGATGCTCTTCGGCCTCGAGACGGCGCTGCTCCATCTGCAGCGGGGCACCACGGCGCTCTTCGACACGCCCTTTGCACGGGGCGAGGAGGGCATCGTCATCAACGGTCTGGTGTGGATGGGGCGCTACGAGGAGATGCTCGCACGCCTCGAGCGCAAGATGCACGACGGCTTCCGCTGTGTGAAACTCAAGATCGGGGCCATCGACTTCGACAGTGAGGTGGCGCTCATCGAACACATACGGCGGCGCTTCGGCCCTGCCGACATAGAGCTGCGTGTGGATGCCAACGGCGGCTTCACGCCCGACACGGCGCTGCAGCGCCTGGAGCGGCTGGCACGCTACGACATCCACTCCATCGAACAGCCCATCCGCCAGCACCAGTGGACCGAGATGGCGCGCCTCTGCCGCCTGTCGCCGCTGCCGATAGCCCTCGACGAGGAGCTCATCGGCGTCAACGACCGGCCGACGAAGGAGGCACTGCTCGACACCATCCGCCCCCACTACATCATCCTCAAGCCGTCGCTCCACGGCGGCATGCACGGTGCTGCCGAGTGGATCGCGCTGGCCGACGGGCGCGGCATAGGCTCGTGGGTGACCAGTGCGCTCGAGAGCAATGTGGGGCTCAACGCCATTGCCCACTTCACCGCCCACGTCTACGGGCCAGCTGTCAGCCGGCCGCAGGGCCTGGGCACGGGGCAGCTCTTCACCGACAACATCAGCATGCCGCTCGAGATCCGTGGCGACAAGCTCTTCTACCTGCCCTGACACGCGCAGACACATATCTTATATTATATCGTATAAAATACCCGTCAAATGGACTATCACCAATTTCTTGCCGACTGGCACAGCGACTCGCCCACGCTGCTGGTGCACACCAGCGGCAGCACCGGACAGCCCAAGCCGCTGCTGGTGGAGAAACGGCGCATGGAGGCCAGCGCCCGCACCACATGCCGATTTCTCGGTCTGCAGCCGGGCGACACGGCGCTGCTCTGCATGTCGACCGACTACATTGCAGGCATGATGATGGTGGTCAGGGCCCTGGTGGGCGACCTGAGCCTCGTGGTGGTGGAGCCCTGCGGCCATCCGCTGCAAGGGCTCGCCGAGGCTCCCTGCTTTGCCGCCATGGTGCCGCTGCAGGTCTACAACTCGCTGCAGGTGCCGCGCGAGCGTGAGCTGCTCATGGCCACACGCCATCTCATCATCGGGGGCGGCGCCATCGACCCCGGGTTGGAGCGCGAGCTGCGCAGCTTCCCCCATGCGGTGTGGAGCACCTACGGCATGACGGAGACACTCTCGCACATAGCCCTGCGTCGCCTGAGCGGTGCCGGTGCCAGCACTTGGTACACACCGCTCGACGGCGTGACGGTGGGGCTCAGCGCCGACGGCTGCCTCGTGGTCGATGCGCCGGAGGTGTGCGCCACGCAGCTCGTTACCCACGACATCGCCGAGATCGGCCCCGACGGGCGCAGCTTTCGCATCATCGGGCGCCAGGACAACGTCATCTGCACGGGCGGCATCAAGTTGCACATCGAGCAGCTCGAGACACGTCTGCGGCCCCACATCGGTGTGCCGTTTGTCGTCACCAAGGTCAGCGACCGCAAGTTTGGTGAGGCTGTGGTGCTGCTGGTGGCCGACGATGGTGTGGCCGACATGGCCGCCGTGTGCCGCCGCCATCTGTCGCGCTACGAACAGCCGCGCCACATCATCCGCGTCGGCCACATCCCCCTCACGGCCACGGGCAAGCCGGCACGCGCCGAGGCCCAGCAGTTGGCCTGCCGGCTGCTGGGCACTGCCGCCGACAGCGCCATAGGCCATCAGCCATAGGAATAGGAATAGAAATATAAAAAAGGGATTGGAATTCTCTCTCCTCCCCCTTTTAACCCATAAAACGACTCAACCGTATGAACAGAAAAAACACCCTTTGGCAGCGGTGCCGCGCCGCTGTGCTGACCGCCTGCAGCTGCGTGGTGCTGACCGTCGTCTGCTTGCTCTTTGCAGCGTGTGGCAACGAAGACACCGTGAACGTCAGCGACCTCAACAAGCAGACCGTGCTGGTCTTCATGCCCTGGACAGGCGATGCCTCCGGGGCTTCGGGCCTCTACACCAACTTCCAGCAAAACCTCGACAGCATAGGGCGCGCCATCGTTGCCAACCGTGGCTACAGCGGCCGCCTGATGGTCTTTCTGAGCACGGGCCCCAGCGAGTCGTCGCTCTTCGAGATGACCTACAAGAGCGGTGCCGTCAGCCGCACACCGGTCAAGACCTACAGCGGCACGGCGTACACCACTGCGGCCGGCATTGCCCAGATCATCTGCGACGTGAAGGAGCATGCCTCGGCGCTCAACTATGCCATGGTCATCGGCGGCCACGGATGCGGATGGACACGCGCCGCCGACTGGCAGCAGCCCGCCGCACGCCGCCAGGCCCGCCACAGCGCGGCCGCCCAGCAGGGTGACCATCCGCTGACACGCTACTTCGGCGCGGGCTCGCCCAACACCTATGCCATCGACGTGGAGACGCTGGCCGAGGGCATCGGACAGGCTGGCGTGAAACTGCAGTATGTGCTCTTCGACTGCTGTTTGATGGCCAACGTGGAGACGGCCCACGCCCTGCGCCAGACCACCAACTGGCTTGTGGCCTCCACCTCCGAGATCATGGCGCTGGGCATGCCCTACGCCTCGATGTGGAGCAGCATGGGAGCGTCGGCACCGTCCTACCGCAACATGGTGAGCACGTTCCACACGTTCTACTCCTCCTACTCCACGCCCTGCGGAGCCCTGTCGGCCATCGACTGCCGGCAGATGGATGCGCTGGCCGCCATCATGAAGGAGATCAACAGCCGCTATGCCTGGAGCCCCGCGCTGACCGACTCGCTGCAGGTGCTCGACGGCTACAGCACACCGCTGTTCTTCGACCTCGCCAGCTATGTGGACCACCTCTGCCCCAACGCCACGCTGCTCAGCGACTTCCACGCCCAGCTGAAGCGCACCGTGCCCTACACCTCCACCACCCCCACGCTCTACTCCTATCTCTACTCCACCCCCGTCTACATCCCCGTGGCGACCTACAGCGGCATCACCGTCTCCGACCCCAGCCTTAACCCCGTGGCTGTCAGCAGCCGGCAGACCACCAGCTGGTGGAAAGCCACACACGGCGAGTAGAGGGCGCACCCGGCATGTGTGGCATCAGGGCGCACATTGGGCATGGGACATCTTGCATGTCGTTTTTTTGAGCAAAAACCGTAATATTTGAGTCCTCAAGCCTAGGGTGTTCAAAATCCATTAAAAACAGTGCATGATTTTCAAGCGAATAATTAGCATAATTCATTGAGTATCTGC
>CAVAXH010000037.1:0-18660 GCA_963592505.1 Bacteroidaceae bacterium | reverse complement strand
GTTCCTTCTGTTCCGTTATTTTCTGCGAAAATACGAATTATTGGCCGAATTGCAAAACAAACGCCGAAAATGTTGCTGCGTCTTTGATACATTTTTGGGGGCGGCCTATGGTCACCATGGCGGTTGGCTAAGATCTGTCTGTGCCCGTCGATGACGGTCAGACGCTCGCCATGGGCAAGGCATCTCCTGTGTCCTCATCCACAACGCGAGCCGTGTAGGTGCTCTGTGCACAGGCATGTGATAAGCCTGACAGCAAAAAGAATATGATGAGACTTCTTTTCATGGCTGTTTCCGTTTTAGATAGGTCAATCCCGATGTGCTTTCGGGTAGAAACTTGACGTTGTCGTTTCAAAGATTATAAGAAACATGCAGGGAAAACTTCTATTATTATACTAAGAGAGGTTTTGCATAATAAGGAACTACTGAGTGTCAATGCCCTTATTGCTTGACAACTCGTTAGAGGTTTGCAAGCAATAAGGGCATGCTGGGTGAGAGACCGACGGGTGATGCTACTTGACTATCTTACGGCCGTCTTTGATGTAGATGCCGTGTGTGGGCCGACTGATGCGACGTCCCTGCAGATCGTAGATGCCGCTCTGTCGGCAGCCGGGCTGCGCGGCGCTGTGGTCGTTGACGTCTTGTATGCCCGACGTGTTATTGCCCAGGCGAAGCAGACGCGCGCCGTGGCTGGGCACAGAGAGGTTGATGGAGCCCGTGGCGGTGCCGAGACTCTTGCCTGCCCAGATGTCGTAGAGGGGTACGGATGCATCGGTGGCGTAGCCCAGGAGCGACAGATCGAAGTCGAACGCCTCCTCCTTGGTGGTGTAGACCAGGAACTCCATGGTGGTGCCGCTGCTGGAGGTGTTGTCGGCATCGCAACTGCTGTCGTAGCCGCACAGCGTGCGGAAGGTGGTGTAGGTGTGACCTTCGGGCAAGTCGTAGACCAGGGTGCACTGTGCGTTGAGCCCCAGGCCGGTGGTGTAGCTCTTGCCGTCTACGCGCAGTGTGCCGCCTTCCACGTTCTTGTTGACATGGAGCGAACCCCACTCGGAGGTGTACGATGTGTGGCTCAGCGTGGTGAGCGATGTCTCGTTGCCATCCTTGTCGATGAGCACAGGGTTGATGAGGTCAGCGCGGTCGTAGGCATAGCCGTCGCCCCAGTTGCTCACCACAATCTTCAGTTTTGAGGCGCCTGTGATGTCGGCCTCGAGCGTCTTGGAGCGTGTGCCGGTGCGCGAGATGAGGCCCGAGCGTGCCAGGGCATCGTCCTGCTCGGCTGAGAGCGGGTTCTGGTCGAACACCATGAAGCGCAGGCTGGTGGTGGCTCCTGCTTGGCTGATGCCCGAGTCGTCGGCCGCTCCCTTCGCCTTGAAGCCCACCACGTCGAGCGTGTCGGGGATGGTGAAGAAGATGGCTGCGTTGGCATCGGCCGAGAAGCCACGGTCGTAGGTGGTGCCCATGACGGTCATCTTGCCGCCCGTCTGCACGTTCTTGTTCTCGTAGACACGGTTATAGTAGGAGTTGGTGTAGGTGCGCGTCTTGTATTTGCCGGTCAACGGCACCTCGCTGCCGTCGCGCAGGATGAGGGTGGGGTTGAGCCAGTCGCCGTGGTCGTAGTTGTAGTTGTCGCCACCATCGTCGATCACCAGCACGAGCGTCTTGCTGCCCTCGGGCCATGCAATGTCTACGTCGACGGCATGGCCGTCGGTGGTGTAGGCCACGACCTCCGACTTGTAGAGCGCCTTGTTGCCCACCACCCAGCGTGTGTTGTCGCGCTGGAAGAGCGCCAGGTAGCGGTTGCCCGTGGCAGGATCGGTGGAGGTCCAGGCCAGGTGGCCGTTGTCTTCATCGTAGAACACCTGGTGGGCGTCGGTGCCATGCTTGTGCATCTGGTGATACTCGTCGTTGTTGAGCAGCGAGAGGGTGAAGTCGTCGTTCTTGGTCATCTCGCCGCCGAAGAAGAGCGGCGAGTGGCAGATGCCCCAGAGTGTCATCATCGACAGTTGCTCGTTCTGGGTGAGCTGCGTCCAGCGTCCGGCCTGTGCGCTGGTGTAGCCCGGGTCGGCGATGGTCATGGCTATCTGGCCCAGAGGCAACATGTCGCAGTCGGCATAGTTGCCGGGACGGCTGTACTGGCTCCAGACGTCGGCCTCGTTGAACACGGCGTCTACGCTCGACCAGTTGTCCCACAGGTCGTCCATCATGCGCCACATGTTGGCATTGTCAAGACACTGCTGGGCGTAGCTGTACTGCGTCTTTCCCGGACTGATGGATAGCACCATCGGCCGCCCCGTCTGGTCGATGGCGCGGCGGATCATCTGCAGTTCGTCGGTGTAGAACGGGCGCGAGAGGTCGTCGATCTTCAGGAAGTCGACACCCCACGAGGCATAGAGGTCCATGATGCTGTTGTAGTAGAGCTGTCCGTACTCGTTGTTGCGCACGAGCAGGTTGTCCTTCAGCCATGTGCAGGGCGATGAGGTGCCGTCGTAGACCTGGCTCCAGGGCGTGGCTTCGCTGCCCTTCAGCTTATAGGAGCTGCCCACCACGCTCTTCGGCACGCCGCGCATGAGGTGAATGCCAAACTTCAGCCCCATGCGGTGGAGCGAGTCGGCCAGCGCCTTGAAGCCCTGGTTCTCGCCGTCGACCATGCACGAGGGGAATCGTCGGGGCGAGGGCAGATAGCGGCCGTAGGAGTCGAGCACATAGTCCTGTGTGCCGTTCTGGTTGTAGTTGCCGCCGCCTAGCGAGGGGTGGTTGCAGTACCAGCGTATGTCGACCACGACATACTCCCATCCATATTTCAGCAAGTCTTTGTCCACGAGATAATGTGCATTCTGCATCACCTCTTTCTCGGTGACCGACGAGTAGTAGCAGTCCCATGAGTTCCATCCCATGGGCGGTGTGAGCGCCCACTTGCGGAAGGTGGCCGTGTCGGTGGTTTCTTGTGCCGTGGCATGCCCCCAGGCGAGGGCACCGGCCAGCAACAGTAATGACAATCGTTTCATGTTGGTGTGTGTTAGGTGTAAGGTCTTATTTTCTTGTCCATTTCTTTCCCTTGCTCACCACCATGCCACGGTAGTCGCTGCCCACATGTTGTCCGCCGATGTTGTAGGTCGGCAGGACGTTGGTGTTCTCAGCGGCGTCGGGCTGGCTGATGCCGGTAGGCTTGGCGATGATGCTCTTGAGCTCTTCGGCAGTGAGCGGATAGTTGTAGATGCGCACATCGTCGATGAAGCCGCTGAAGAGCGGGTCGGCATCAAACTGGCTGCGGCCGATGTAGTTGAGCACCGGGTGGATGTCGCTGGGCTTGATGGTGACCGATGATGACGCCCCTACGGCCTCGCCGTCTACCCAGATGGTGGTCTGGCCGGCGCCGATGGTGACGGCCACGTGGTGCCACTTGCTGCCCTGCAGAGAGGTGGAGGCATCGACGGTCTGCTCATTGCCGCCGTTCTTGATGGCAAAGCGCATGACCGACCCGTTGCCCGGTGTGAGGAACATATACTGGTCGGTGCCGTTGCCGAAGTCGAAGAGGCGTGTCCATGAGCTCGAGGGGTTGGTCCAGCGCACCCACATGGCAACGGTCATCTCGTCCATGTCGGCCACCTTGTAGGGCAGTCGCAGATAGTTGCCGGAGAGACGCAGTGCCGAGTCGCCCACCGCGTGTTCGGTCATGAAGCGTGGGGTGGTGGAGCAGACGGCATCCATCATGTTGACGGTCTCGTCCTCGATGTTGCCCTCAAACTGCCAGCTGGCCACCAGCGTCTTCTCGGCAGTTGTGGCGGCCGCTACCGGCTCGCACGCCGTTCCGACGTTGGCCGAGCGGTCCATGGCCTTCACCTTATATAAATAGTCGTGTCCCTGCCGGCAGGTGTTGTCGGTAAACGAGGTGGCGGTGATGCCGCGTGCGATGGTGCTCCAGCGGCTGCCGTCGGCCTCGCCGCGGATGATGATGTAGCTGGCAATGTCGTCATCGCCGGCGGGTGCCGTCCAGTCGAGAGTCACGCTGGCTGCATGGGCTGTGGCCGTCAGGTCGGCAGGAGTGCCGGGCGCACTGCTGTCCACGGCACCGTCTTCGGGGATGAAGCGCCACAGCTGCAGCTTGCGGTCGGTGGTGGTAGTGGCGCGCTGCTTCTGCACCACATAGGTCGACGACTCCTTGGGCATCGACAGGTAGAGCCCCGACTCGCGGTTGCGGATGAGATAATAGCCGTTGCCGGCATACTCGAGCGACCACTGTTCGTTGCTGGCGTTGTCGGCATTGTAGGAGATGATGTGTGCAAAGGCCGAGGTCGAGTTGTTGAGCACGTTCATGTGGGTCAGCGTCTGCGCGTTGGTCAGCGTGTAGAAGCTGTAGTCGCCGCCGATGCGTGTGCTGGCCGGTGCCACGTCCCACTGTGCCAGCGTGGGGATGTCCGACAGTTGCGAATAGCGCTTCATCACCAGGTCGCTGCCCGTTGTGGAGTTGCCGATGAGCAGCATGCGTGAGGCATAGTTGATGAGTTTGTAGCGGCCGGCGGTGATCTCCATGGGTGGCACGTCCTCTCCGCGGTCGATGTTATAGACGCGCTCGGCGTTGGTCTGTCCCGTCTGGTAGCCCGTGCCGCCAGGATACTCCATGCGGAAGGCGCGTGTGGGTCCCTGGCCGTCGAAGTAGACATCCTCGTCGGGCGACACGAAGAGGTAGGTGGAGTTGCCTGCCTGTCGCTCGCTGCCGCCCACAAATGCCCGCAGCACGTTGGTGGAGTCGTTGCGATAGACGGAGGCCGCTGTCCAGTGGTCGCGGTCTTCGCCGTAGGCCAGACGTGATCCGTGGTTGCTGATCTGGCAGAACTCACCGCGTGCCCGGCTGTCGAAGCCCCACCACACGCCAATCTTTGCGCCGTAGTTGGCGGCAATCATGGCCTCGCCCACGTTGTGCAGCTCGTCGGCATAGCCTGTGTTGCCGTCGGCCGCCACCTGTGTCCAGAAGTCGGCAAACGTACTGAACTCGCCCGCCAGCTGGTGGGTGTTGCCCCACGTGACGTAGGGCTTCACGGCGTTGTACCACGAGGCGGCGTTGTCATTGTTGAGCGTGTTGCCGGCCGTAATGGCGATGTCCTGGAAGCGCGGATAGTCTTCTTTCAGCAGACGGGCTATCTCCTTGAAGTTGGCCTTTGTGCCCTCGTTCCAATAGACATAGTCGGGCTCGTTGAAGGGCGACACGGCCACAATCTTGTGGCGCGGGTAGTTGGCCTGCATCCATGCCACCGAAGCATCGATCAGCTGGGCCCAGTGGGCTGGCTTGGCCACGTTGTTCTCGGTGTAGTAGGGTATGATGAAATCGGTGGAGCCGTCGCCCTGGTCGGCGTTGAGCACGATGTCTACGTCGGCACTGATGAGGTTGATGGTGGTGGTGCGGTCGCGCAACGTCTGTATCTGCGATGCGGTGAGCGCCGTGTCGCCCACCAGTTCCTTGTTCATCTGGAAGCTGCTGCGGGCTATGGTGAGGTTCTCCTTGCCGATGAAGTTGATGCCTTTGCGCATGTTCTGTTCGTTGTTCCATGCCACGTCCATTCCCCAGCGCAGGGGCAGCTTGATGCCCTCGTCGGTGGGCCGGAAGGGTATGACGACATCGGTCTTGGCCTGCGGCTCGAGGAAGATGCTCGACGACAGGCGAGTCTGCTGTGCCGAGGCGGTGAGCGAGAGGCCAGCGGCCGACAGCAACAATAAGGTCTTATAGGTGTTCATGTTTCAGGTTGTTTGGTATCGAGGGGAAAAACCAAGGGGCGAGCCTGTGATGCTCACCCCTTGGCGGTTGTCATGTTTTTTGTTTTTCTCAAGGGGGAGGTCCGCAGTCGTGGTGTTACTGGGCGTGCTCCGTCTTGTTTTTGCGCTTGCGCCACTCTGCGAAGATGCCCAGTGCGGCGAGCACCCCGAGGATGCCATAGGCCGCATAGGCCACGGTCTCCGTCTGGCGTATCGATGCCGGGTGGAAGTCGAGCACCACCTGGTGCTTGCCCGGCTTGATGTTCATGGCACGCAGCACATAGTCGACGCGGCCCAGCTCGGCCGGCTGTCCGTCGACGGTGGCCGTCCATCCGGGGTAGTACACCTCCGAGAAGACCAGCACGCCGCCCTTGTCGGAGCTGACCTCGTAGGTCAGGCTGTTGGGCTCATAGCGTGTCAGCGTGGCCATCGAGGTGGCACCCTGGCTGACGGCAGTGCCCAGCTGCTGTTCAAACTTGCGGTCGGCCACTGCCTCGTGGCGCAGGTTGATCGAGGCCATGCCGTCGAGCTCCTGGTTGGCGTTGTCCACATAGGTCACCTTGTCCACAAACCATGCGTTGCCATAGGCATAAGGATTCTGCAGGGGCACCGTCTGGTTGTTTTGCAGTCCCACGATGAAATACTTCGTGTTGAGCATGTTGATGACCGGGAAGATCGAGTCGCCGTTGACCTGTGTCATGTCGCCGTTGGCAGCTGCCACGGCCGGCATGAGGTTCTGCATCTCGCGGCCGATGTAGGCATCGATGAGCTCCTGGTAGCGGCGCAGCTTGGCGGGATGGTAGCCGCCGATGCTCTTATGATAGAAAGAGGTGTTGTTCTCGTTGAACGTGTTGGTGGCGAGGTTCAGCACGCGGTAGTCGGGTGCCTTGTCCTTCAGGATCTGCTCGTCGGTGGCCGACATCTGTTGCGGAGTGTCGCGCACGCTCTTCTCCACAAACATGCTGTCGTTGAGATAGCGCTTGTCGACCTGCCACATGTCGATGAGGCAGAGCAGCCCGATGCATCCCACCATAAACTTGGCGTTGAGCTTCTTCATCCGGTAGAGCAGCAGCAGGGCTGTGCCGATAAACACGATGATGAACGAGCGCAGCGCGTCGGCCGACAGGATATACTTGCGCACATCGACGAGGTTGCCCTTCAGTCCGTTCACAAACTGGGCAGCCTCAGGTCCCTGCTGGGCAATCTGGTTGAACTGCATCATCTCGTTGGTGGAGATAAACTGCGAGAAGAACATGCCGGGCGCCAGCCAGAAGAGCAGCGCCACGCCGCCAGTCAGCGCAAAGCTGACATACACCCAACGGGCTTTCTTGGCCAGGATGTCCGGCTCGTCGACGATGCGCTTCAGCGCCATCATGGCCAGCAGCGGTATGGTGAACTCGGCGATGACCAGGATCGAGGCCACCGTGCGGAACTTGGCATACATCGGTACAAAGTCGATGAAGACATTGGTGAAGCCCATGAAGTTCTTGCCCCATGCCAGCAGTATCGACAGGATGGTGGCACCCAGCAGCGCCCACTTCATGGGGCCCTTCACGATGAACAGGCCGAGCACGAAGAGCATCAGCACAAAGGCACCCACGTAGACCGGGCCGCTCGTCATGGGCTGGTTGCCCCAGTACTGGCCGAGGCTCTGGTAGGCCTGCAGATAGTTGGGGTCAGCCTTCTCCATGGCCTTGCTGTTGGCAGCCATGGGCACGCTGGCGCCGCCCTTGGCGTTGGGCACGAGCAGTGTCCACGTCTCGCTGCGTCCATAGCTCCACTGCGTGATGTAGTCGCGGTCGAGGCCGCTGTTGGTCTGGTTGGCGACATCCTTCTTCACCAGTTCGCTCTTGCCGCGCATGCTCTCCTTGGAGTACTGCCAGGTGTGGTAGAGGTTCGACAGGTTGATGCACACGCCGAGGGCGGCAGCTGCCACGGCCACGGCCGAAGCCTTCCAGAAGCGCGCCAGCTGACGGGTGCGCACAGCCTCCACCAGCCAGGCGATGACCATGAAGAAGATGGCGAAGAGATAATAGTAGGTCATCTGCACGTGGTTGGCCTTCACCTCAAAAGCCGTGAAGATCGCCGTGATGATGAAGCCCCACAGATACTTGCCGCGATAGGCCAGCACCAGACCGCCGATCATGGGCGGCAGATAGGCCAGCGCCATCACCTTCCACAGGTGTCCGGCCGCGATGATGATGAGGAAATAGCTGGAGAATGCCCACACGATGGAGCCCAGCGCGGCCAGATGCTGCTTGAAGTCGAAGGCCCGCAGCAGGATGTAGAAGCCCAGCAGGTAGGCAAAGAGATACCACACGTTGTCGGGCAGCCACAGGTGGTAGGCGTTCATCACCTTGTCGAGCAGGTCGGTGCTGTGATACGAGGGCGATGTCTGGTAGGTGGGCATGCCGCTGAAGGTGGCGTTGGTCCAGCGTGTTCGCTCACCGGTGCGCTGATAATACTCACTGGCCTCCTGGCCGGCACCGCGTCCGGCCGAGTGGTCGTCCTGATAGAGGATGCGTCCGTCGAGGTCGGCCGGCGCAAAGTAGGCGAAAGAAATGATAGCGAAAAGCACTACTGCCAGTATGTCTGGCAGGCATTTCTTCAATGTTTTCATGAAATTAGGTATAAACGTTTATATATTCTATGCGCAAAGGTAATTGTTTTTTTGCTGAATGACCGGAATTTAACGGTAAAAAGGAAAGCGAACCATCGTTTTTTTGTAACTTTGCGCAAAATAAACAATGACTCAGTTGAAAAAAATAGGAATAATCGTTGCGATGGACAAAGAGTTCGCGCAACTGCGCACGCTGCTCGACGACTGCCGCACCGAGCGCCACCACACCAAGGACTTTGTGGTGGGCCAGATGGACGGAGCCGAGATCATCCTGCAGCAGTGTGGCATAGGCAAGGTGAACTCCGCCATCGGCGCCGTGGAGATGATAAACAGCTATCAGCCCGACCTTGTCATCTCGACCGGTGTGGCCGGCGGTGCCGACGTGTCGCTCAGTCCGCTCGATGTGGTGGTGGCCAGCGAGTGTGTGTACCACGACGCCTACTGCGGCCAGGAGGTGGCACGCGGCCAGCTCATGGGCCTGCCGCCCCGCTTTGCGTCGCCAGCCGACCTGGTCAGCAAGGCCCTGGCCCTCGACGGCAAGGTCGACGGCATCAAGGTCCGCAGCGGCCTGACCGTCAGCGGCGACTGGTTTGTCGACTCGCGCGAGAAGATGCAGCAGATCCTGGCCGACTTCCCCGAAGCCACGGCCGTCGACATGGAGAGCTGCTCCATAGCCCACACCTGCCACCTCTACGCCACGCCGTTCGTATCGTTTCGCATCATCAGCGACGTGCCGCTCAAGGACGAGAAGGCAGCGCAGTATTTCGACTTCTGGGCACGCATGGCCGAAGGCAGTTTTGAGATCACCCGCCATTATCTCCATGCCCTGCTGGCATAGCAAGCGCCCCACACCTCCCTATATCCAGTCATGTAAATAGCACAACCAACGTCATGAACAAGATACCCTCCTTTACCATCAACCACGAAAAACTGCTGCGCGGCATCTATGTCAGCCGCAAGGACAACGTAGGCAACGAGGTGGTGACCACCTTCGACATACGCATGAAAGAACCCAACCGCGAGCCGGCGCTCCACAACGGCGCCCTCCACACCATAGAACACCTGGCAGCCACCTATCTGCGCAACGACGCCGAGTGGAAAGACCGGGTGGTCTACTGGGGCCCCATGGGCTGCCTCACGGGCAACTACCTGCTGCTGCGCGGCGACCTCACGTCGCGCGACATCGTAGACCTCATGCGCCGCACCTTCCGCTTCGTGGCCGACTTCGAAGGCGACATCCCCGGTGCCGCCCCCCACGACTGCGGCAACTGGCTGCTCCACGACCTGCCCATGGCACGCCTCGAAGCCCGCAAGTATCTCGAAGAAGTGCTGATGAACATCACCGACGAGAACCTCGTCTACCCACAGTAACCGCTAACTCCTCTCCCCATGAAAAAGACAATAATCCTCGCTGTCGGTTGCCTCCTGACACTCGCAGCACATGCCGACACCACCTACGGCTATCTGACGTTTACGCAGAACAGCCAGGTGGAGCAGTCGTTTGCCACCACCGACCTCACCATCACCTTTGCCGACGGACAGGCCGTGGTGACGCAGGGCACACAGCAGACCGTCCTCCCGCTGAAGGACCTGCAGAAGATGTATTTCTCGGCCGTGCCCGCCGGTGTCGACGAGGTGAACGCCGATGCCGACAGTCAGCTCACCGTGCTGACGCTGGCCGGACAGGCCGTGGGCACCTTCAAGGACGCCACGGCCATGAAGAACCGTCTGAAGAAAGGCCTTTACATCGTGAAGACCACTGGTAGAACCTTTAAATACGAAGTAAGATGAAGCACCTGCATAACACCCTCCGAACCAAATGGGCACGCCCGGTGGCATCGCTGATGATGCTCTTCGCCCCGGCCGCCACGTATGTGTCAGCACAGACGCTCAACGTCAGGGTGGGCGAGGTGACCTATGCCCACTCGGCCGCACAGACCGGCGACATGCTCTTCGACGCAGGCACCACGCTGACCGTGCAGGGCAAGACCTACACCCTGGCCGAGGTCACCGACATCAAGGTGGCCGGCAACCAGGTGGCCGACAACACCATAACCGTAGACTATCAGGGCACGCAGGCCAAGGTCACTGTGGCCGGCAACCTGGCCCAGCATGTCACGGTGACGGCCACGGGAGCCGACGTGAGCGTGGTGGCCGATGCTGCCTTTGCGGGCGAGATAGCCTACACGCTGACAGGCACCAGCACCGACGGCTCGTTCTATATGGATGGCGAAGCCAAGGCCTCGCTGACACTCGACAACCTGACGCTGACCAGCGCCAAGGGCGGTGCCATCACCATCGACGACGGCAAGAAGCTCGACGTCAGGCTGGTGGGTGCCAACACCCTCGCCGATGCGGTGGCAGGCGCACAGAAAGCCTGTTTCTATGTCAACGGCCATGTCGACATGAGCGGCACCGGCAGCCTGACCATTGCGGGCAACAGCCGCCACGGCTACTACTCCGACGAGTATACGCACCTCTCCGGCGGCAACGTGACGGTGACCGGCGCCAAGGGCGACGGCTTCCATGTCAACCAGTACTTCCAGATCACGGGCGGCACGCTGACCATTGCCTCTGAGGGCGACGGCATAGACGTGGGTGCCAAGCGAAAAGGCGGCGACAACAACGGCCAGCTGCTGCTCAGCGGCGGAGAGGTGACCATCGACGTCACCGGCGAAGGCGCCAAGGCCCTGAAGGCCGACAGCACCATTACCATGGCCGACGGCACGGTGACAGCCACGTCGCACGGTGCAGCCTATTATGACACCGAAGCTGCCGACATAGCCGGCGCAGCGGTGCTGAAGGCCGGCGGGCAGTTTGTCATGAAGGCCGGCACGCTCAGCCTCACCGCCACCGGCGCAGGCGCCAAGGGCGTGAACGCCGATGAAGGGGTGGTCGTCGACGGCGGCAGCCTGTCGGTGGTGGCCACGGGTGCCGTCTACGAGTATGGCACGCTCGACACCAAGCCGCACGCTGTGAAGACCGACGGCAACATCGTCATCAACGGCGGCACGCTGTTTGTGGCAGCCTCGTCGGACGGACGCGCCCTGAACACCGACTATGCCTTCCTGGTCAACGGCGGCACGCTGATGGGCCTCGGCGGCAAGAAGAGCGAACCCACTGGCGGCACGCAAGCCTACAAGACCTACAAGAGCCAGACCATCAAGGCCGGCGCCACCGCCACCTACGACGGCGTGACCTTCACCATACCAGCCAACTACAGCAATGCCAAGGCACACGTCCTGGTGTCGAAAGCCGGACTGTAAGGCCCCCGAGAGGACCGCTACCCATTGCCGTCAATATATGTTGTAATCGATGATTTACACAATAGAAAAAATCACTACGCTCATTGGGGCGCACCGCTATGGCACCGCCAGTGCCAACATCGGATTCCTGCTGACCGACAGCCGGTCGCTGTGTTTCCCCGAAGAGACCTTGTTTTTCGCGTTGAAGTCGGAACGCAACGATGGTCATAACTTTATCCCCGAACTCTACCGCCGCGGCGTCCGCAACTTCGTGGTCGAGACGGTGCCCGCCGATGCAGACAGCCGTTACCCCAAGGCCAACTTCCTGAAGGTGGTCAATCCGCTCGAGGCACTGCAGCGCCTGGCCGAACGCCACCGCGACGAGTTTGACATCCCTGTGGTGGGCATCACGGGCTCCAACGGCAAGACGATGGTCAAGGAGTGGCTCTACCAGATGCTCTCGCCCGACATGACCGTGACGCGCAGTCCGCGCAGTTACAACTCGCAGATCGGTGTGCCGCTCTCGGTGTGGCTCATGAACGAACAGACACAGGTGGGTGTCTTCGAGGCCGGCATCAGCCAGCCCGGCGAGATGCTCGCCCTGCGCGACATGGTGCAGCCCACCATCGCCGTGCTTACCAACATAGGGTCGGCGCACCAGGAGAACTTTGCGTCGACAGCAGAGAAATGCCGCGAGAAGATGGTGTTCTTCCACGATGCCGACGTCATCGTCTACAACGCCGACGACCCCGTGGTGGCCGCCGTGCTGCCCACCATCGACGCCACGGGTCAGCGCCTCTGCTGGTCGTGCAGCGACCCGGAGGCCCCCATGTATGTCAAGGCCGTCGAGAAGACCGGAGCCGCCACCACCGTGAGCTATGTCTTCAAGGGCGGCGACGAGGCGCAGTTCACCATCCCCTTCATCGATGAGGCCAGCGTCACCAATGCGGTGGTGTGCGCCGTCGTGGCCCGGCAGATGGGGCTGACGGCAGACACCCTGGCGCAGCGCATGCAGCAGCTGGAACCCGTGGCCATGCGCCTCGAGGTGAAAGAGGGGCGCCACGGATGCACGCTCATCAACGACTCCTACAACTCCGACATCAACTCGCTCGACATAGCGCTCGACTTCATGAACCGCCGCCCCGACCACAACGGGCGCACCCGCACCCTCATACTGAGCGACATCGCACAGAGCGGCCTGCAGCCGGCACAGCTCTACCGCGAGGTGAGCGGCCTGCTCCTGAAGCGCGGCGTGCAGAAGTTCATCGGCATCGGCGCGGTGGTGTCGGCACAGCAGGAGGTCATACAGGTGGCCGACAAGTCGTTCTTCCCCACGGTCGACGCCTTCATCCGCAGCGACGTGTTCCGCAACCTGCGCAACGAGGTCATCCTCATCAAGGGCGCACGCCAGTTTGGCTTCGACCATATCACCGAACTGCTCGTGCAGAAGGTGCACGAGACGGTGCTCGAGGTGAACCTCAATGCGGTGGTGGAGAACCTCAACTACTACCGTTCGTTCATGAAACCCGACACCAAGCTCGTGTGCATGATAAAGGCCGATGCCTATGGAGCCGGCAGCGTGGAGATAGCCAAGACGCTGCAGGACCACCGCGTGGACTATCTGGCCGTGGCCGTGGCCGACGAAGGCGCCATGCTCCGCGGCAACGGCATCACCAGCAACATCATGGTCATGAACCCCGAGATGTCGGCCTTCAAGACCATCTTCGACTATGACCTGGAACCCGAGGTCTACTCCTTCCGCCTGCTCGACGCGCTTGTGAAGGCTGCCGAGGCCGAGGGCATCACCGACTACCCGGTGCACATCAAGCTCGACACGGGCATGCACCGCCTGGGCTTCGACCCCGAGCACGACATGGAGGAGCTCATCGCCCGCCTCAAGCGGCAGAATGCCGTCATACCGCGGTCGGTGTTCTCTCACTTCGTGGGCTCCGACAGCGACGGCTTCGACGATTTCTCCGCCCGCCAGTTTGCCCTGTTCGACAAGGCCAGCCGGCAGCTGCAGGCCGCCTTCGACCACAAGATCCTGAGACACATCGACAACTCGGCAGGCATAGAGCACTTCCCCGAGCGACAGCTCGACATGTGCCGTCTGGGGCTGGGCCTCTACGGCGTCAACCCGCGCAACAATGCCGTCATCCACAACGTGTCGACCCTGAAGACCACCATCCTGCAGCTGCGCCATGTGCCCGCCTGCGACACGGTGGGCTACAGCCGCAAGGGCACGCTCACGGCCGACAGCGTCATTGCCGCCATCCCCATCGGCTATGCCGACGGACTCAACCGGCATCTGGGCAACCGCCACGGCTACTGTCTGGTCAACGGGCAGCGCGCTCCCTATGTGGGCAACATCTGCATGGATGTGGCGATGATCGACGTGACCGGCATCGACTGCCGCGAGGGCGACAGCGTGGAGATCTTTGGCGACCATCTGCCGGTCACCGCCCTGAGCGATGTGCTCGACACCATACCCTATGAGGTGCTCACGGGCATCAGCCACCGGGTGCGGCGCGTCTATTTCCAGGACTAAACCATTTCGGCAAACCTACAGGGCAGGCATATCCCCGCGATATGCAGAAAATAGGTTGCCGAGTCTAAATTTGTTATATGATATGGCGCAGGTTTACAAGATTTTTTTGTAAATTTGCGCCATATCAATCATTTTGAAATCTACCTTGGCGATTTGTGTCGCTGACAAAAACAACTTATGGAAAATGCTTTTAGTTATATCATCAGCTTGGGAGCAAGCGTGATGATGCCAATCATCTTCACGGTCATTGGCTTGTGTATCGGTATGAAATTCGGCAAGGCCCTCAAGTCGGGTCTCTATGTCGGTGTAGGTTTTGTGGGCCTGGGCATCGTGACGGCGCTGCTCACCACCAACTTCAAGGATCCGCTCGACCTCATCTCCAGCATCTACGAGCTCGACCTGAAGGTGTTCGACATGGGATGGCCTGCCGCTGCCTCGGTGGCCTACAACACCGCCGTCGGCGCGCTCATCATCCCCATCTGCCTGGGCATCAATGTGCTGATGCTCCTCACCAAGACCACGCGCACGGTCAACATCGACCTCTGGAACTATTGGCACTTCGCCTTCATCGGCGCCGTGGTCTACTTCGTCTTCGACAAGAGCCTGATGTGGGGCTATTTTGCCGCCATCGTCTGCTATGTCATCACGCTGGTCATTGCCGACCGCACCGCGCTGAAGTTCCAGGGCTACTACGAAGGCCTCGACGGCATCTCCGTGCCGCAGCCGTTCTGCCAGAGCTTCATCCCCTTCACGCTCTGCATCAACTGGCTGCTTGAGCGCATACCCGGCTTCAGCCGTCTCGACATCGATGCCGAGGGCCTGAAGAAGAAGTTTGGCGTGCTCGGCGAACCGCTGGTGCTGGGTGTCATCGTGGGCATGCTCATCGGTGCCGTGGCCAAGCTCGACGTGAAGAAGATCCTCTTCCTGGGCGTGACGATGGGTGCCGTCATGGAGCTCATCCCGCGCATCACCAAGCTCTTCATCGAGGGCCTCATGCCCATCTCCGAGAAGACCAAGGAACTGGTGGACCGCCGTTTCCACGGCAAGCAGGTGTTCATCGGCATGAGCCCCGCGCTGGTCATCGGCCATCCCACGGCCCTCGTGTGCACGCTGCTGCTCATCCCCGTGTATCTGCTCATCGCCGTGTTCCTTCCCGGCAACCAGTTCCTGCCGCTGGCATCGCTGGCCGGCCTGTTCTATCTCTTCCCCTTGATCTTGCCCTACACCAAGGGTAACGTGGTGCGCACGTTCATCATCGGTGTGGTGGTGCTCACCGTCGGCCTGTGGTTTGTCACCGGCATGGCTGCCGACTTCACCAGCGCCGCCACCGCCGTCTATGCCGCCACGGGCGACCAGGCCTCCAAGGTGCCCGAGGGCTACATGGCCGGCAGCATGGACTTCGCCAGCTCGCTCTACGGCTATGTCATCTATGCCGCCTGCAAGTATGCACAGTGGATCGGCGCCGGTGCGCTGACGCTGCTGGCCCTGGGCCTGATGGTGTGGAACCGCCGCCTCATCATCCGCGAGGAGAAGGCCGCTGCCGAGAACCTGAGTGAAAAATAAGAAAAAAACTACCATAATCATGAAAAAAATCATTCTTACCGTAGCCCTGTGCTGCATGGCCCTTGCCGGCATGGCCCAGGACTGCTCTTTCAAAGGCTATGAGGTGAAGGCTGAGAACAGCTACACCAACTACAATGTGCGCTGGGCCACAGGCCCCGAAGACGCCAAGCACTACACCACCGACCGCCTGCGCAAGGAGTATCTCGTCGAGAAGGTGTTTGCACCGGGCGAGGTCAACTGGACATACACCTTCTACGACCGCTTCCTCATCGGCGGTGCAGAGCCTGCTGCCACACCGCTGAAGCTCACCTCCATCGCTCCGCTCTATGTGGACGAGAGCAAGGGCACCAACGGCCGCAACCTGCTCGACAACCGCGAGCTGGGCATCATCAACATCGGTGGTGAGGGCACGGTGACCGTCGACGGCAAGACCTACACGCTGGGCTTCCAGGAGGCGCTCTATGTGGGCCGCGGCGCCAAGGACATCGTGGTGGCCAGCAAGAATGCTGCCGAGCCTGCCAAGTTCTATCTCAACTCGGCTTGCGCCCACGTGTCCTATCCCACGAAGAAGGTGACGCTCAAGGAGGCCAACAACATCAAGGCCGGCAAGATGGAAGAGTCTAACGACCGCGTCATCCACCAGATGATCATCGACGGCGTGGCCGGCGTGCGCACCTGCCAACTGCAGATGGGCATCACCGAGCTCAAGCCGGGCAGCGTGTGGAACACCATGCCCGCCCACACCCACCTGCGCCGCAT
Source organism: Bacteroidaceae bacterium (assembly GCA_963592505.1). GTDB lineage: Bacteria > Bacteroidota > Bacteroidia > Bacteroidales > Bacteroidaceae > Prevotella. Next base: position 2,177 of record CAVAXH010000037.1, on the reverse strand, counting down.
GGAGGCCTACCTCTACTATAAGGTGCCCGAGGGACAGAAGGTGCTCCACGTCATGGGTGAGCCGCAGGAGACACGCCCCATGTGGATGAACAACGAGCAGGTCGTCATCTCTCCGCAATGGAGCATCCACTGCGCTGCCGGCACCAGCAACTACACCTTCATCTGGGGTATGGCCGGTGAGAACCTTGTCTATACCGACATGCAGCTGCCCGCCATCTCTTCGCTCGAATAAGCATCTCTGAGGATGTGCAGACACCGCACGCCATGACCGCCGCACGACGCCTGTCGCCGGCTCCGGCGCGGTGCCTGCGCATCCTTTTCGCTTTCACACATCTCTCCCCAGCCGCCGGGCAAGGCGGAAAAACCTAAAACTACTTGTTCTGAAATGCTAACTGATAAAACCAAAATATCGCAGTATCGCTGGGTGATCTGCTCAATGCTCTTTTTTGCCACCACCATCAACTACATGGACCGGCAGGTGCTGTCGTTGACGTGGAAGGACTTCATCGCTCCCGAGTTCCACTGGACCGACGCCGACTATGGCAACATCACCGGAGCATTCTCGTTTTTCTATGCGCTCTTCAGCCTGTTCGTTGGCAAGTTCATCGACCGCCTGGGCACCCGGCGCGGATACATGATCGCCATCTTCGTGTGGTCGCTGGGCGCCTGCCTGCATGCCCTCTGCGGCTGGGCCACCATGCAGTATGCCGGGCTTGACAGCATTGAGGCCCTGCGTGCCGTCGAAGCCGGTTCGCAGGTGGCGCTGATGGTCTCCACGGTGAGCGTCTACCTCTTCATGTTCTGCCGCATCGTGCTGGCTGCCGGCGAGTCGGGCAACTTCCCGTCGGCCATCAAGGTGGTGGCCGAGTTCTTTCCGAAGAAAGACCGCGCCTTTGCCACAGCCATCTTCAACTCGGGTGCGTCGATAGGTGCCCTCATCGCCCCGCTCACCATTCCCGTGCTGGCCAACCACCTGGGGTGGGAGAGTGCCTTCGTCATCATCGGTGGCATCGGCTTCGTGTGGATGGGTGTCTGGATGTTTGTCTACGACAAGCCCAACCGCTGCAAGCACGTCAATGCTGCTGAGCTGGCCTATATCATGCAGGACGACACGGCCGAGTCTGCTGCCTCAGCCGATGCGCCTTCCGAAGCCGCCGTCCGTCAGGCTGCAGCTGCCGAAGGTCCTACGCTGCCCTTCCTGCGCTGTTTTACCTTCCGGCAGACATGGTCGTTCATCATGGGCAAGTTCATGACCGACGGCGTGTGGTGGTTCTATCTGTTCTGGGCTCCGGCCTACTTCTCCGACCAGTTTGGCTATGCCTCCAGCACCTCCATGGGCCAGTGGCTCATCTTCGTGCTCTATTTCATCGTGACCACGCTGAGCATCGTGGGTGGCTACATCCCCAAGTATTTTGTGGAGCATCGTGGCATGGAACCCTACTCGGGCCGCATGAAGGCCATGTTCATCTTTGCCCTCCTGCCGTTGCTCGCTCTGGTGGCCCAGCCCCTGGCCTCATGGCAGGGCAGCCCCATCGACCCGGCGTGGTGGCCCGCCATCATCATCGGTCTGGCCGGAGCAGGCCATCAGGCGTGGTCGGCCAACCTCTATTCCACCATCGGCGACATGTTCCCGCGCTCGGCCGTGGCCACCATCACCGGTGTGGGCACCATGGCGGGCGGCATCTCCTCATGGGCCATCAACACGGGCTCGGGCTATCTCTTCAACTACGCGCAGGAGCAAGGCGCCGCCTTCACGTTCCTGGGCTTCGAGGGCAAGCCTGCCGGCTACATGATCGTGTTCTGCTTCTGTGCCGTGGCCTATATGGCCGGATGGATTATCATGAAGACCCTGGTGCCTAAGTACAAGCCCATTGTGGCATAAGGGCTACGATTGAAGGAATAGCCTGCAATCGGAAAACCACCGTATGAGAATCGCGCATTTGCGGACGTATGACATCGTCTGCAAATGCGCGATTTCTGCAACATCCAGCCTGCATCACTCACCGACATCCTGTCGCATCGCTGTGAAGGAATGCAGGTGGAGCTGGATGATAGCGGCCCCTCGTCTCTCGTACAGCTGTCCTAAGGCCCTCGTACTGCAGTCCTAAGGCCCTTGTACTGCAGTCCTAAGGCCCTTGTACTGCTGTCCTAAGGGCCTTAGGACCCGAGTGTTAGGC
>CAVAXH010000036.1:0-18706 GCA_963592505.1 Bacteroidaceae bacterium | reverse complement strand
CCCTACCTTTCAGGGCGGTCGAGTGGTAAGTGTGCCTAACAGTATATAGTTGCCTAATATTTTAGGTTGGTCATATACTCTTGTTTCGGATTTATGCAATATAAATCCGAAACAAGTGTTTACTTCACCTCGGCAATGAGCTCGTCGGCGCTGACGAGCTTCTGTTCGCCGGTTACCATGTTCTTCAGCGTGAGCTTGCCGGCAGCCATCTCGTTCTCGCCAGCCAGAGCCACATAGGCGATGCCCTTGGCGTTGGCATAGCTCATCTGCTTCTTCATCTTGGCTTTGTCGGGATACATCTCGGTGCGGATGCCGGCCTGACGTGCCTTGGTCACCAGCGGCAGACAGTAGGCTGTCTCCTGCTCACCAAAGTTGATGAAGAGCAGCTGTGTGGCGCTGACAGCCTCCTTGGGGTAGAGGTCGAGCGTGTTGAGCACGTCGTAGATGCGGTCGGCACCAAACGAGATGCCCACACCCGACAGGCCGGGCATGCCGAAGATGCCGGTGAGGTTGTCGTAGCGGCCGCCGCCGGTGATGGATCCCATCGGCGTGTCGAGTGCCTTCACCTCGAAGATGGCTCCGGTGTAATAGTTGAGTCCGCGTGCCAGAGTGAGGTCGAGCTGCATCTCGTTCTTCAGGCTGCACTGCTTCAGGCTGTCGAGGATGAAGCGTGTCTCCTCAACGCCCTTCAGACCTGTCTCTGAGGCGGCGAGCGTCTGGGCGATGACCGCCAGCTTCTCGTCGTTGGACCCGGTGAGGGCCAGGATGGGTTGCAGCTTGTCGATGGCCTCTTCGCTCATGCCGCCAGCACGCAGTTCGGCGTTGACGTTGTCGAGCCCGATCTTGTCGAGTTTGTCGATGGCCACGGTGATGTCCACGATCTTGTCGGCCTCACCGATCACTTCGGCAATACCCGTGAGGATCTTGCGGTTGTTGATCTTGATCTGCACGCGGATGCCCAGTCGCTCGAACACGGTGTCGATGATCTGCATCAGCTCCACCTCGTTGAGCAGCGAGTCGGAGCCGACGACATCGGCATCACACTGGTAGAACTCGCGGTAGCGTCCTTTCTGCGGGCGGTCGGCGCGCCACACGGGCTGTATCTGGTAGCGCTTGAAGGGCAGCTGCAGCTCGTCGCGGTGCATCACCACGTAGCGTGCGAAGGGCACGGTGAGGTCGTAGCGCAGGCCTTTCTCGCAGAGGCGCGAGGCCAGCCGCAGGCTGTTGCGTGTGGCCAGCTCCTCGTCGGTCACCTTGCTGAGGTAGTCGCCCGAGTTGAGCACCTTGAAGAGCAGCTTGTCGCCCTCTTCGCCGTATTTGCCCATCAGTGTCTGCAGGGTCTCCATTGCCGGAGTCTCGATCTGCTGGAAGCCATAGAGGGCATAGACCTCCTTGATGGTGTTGAAGATATAGTTGCGCTTGGCCATCTCCTCAGGTCCGAAGTCGCGGGTGCCCTTGGGGATAGACGGTTTCTGATTTCCCATAGAGAATTGAGTGTGTGTGTTGTGTTATTTTCTGACGATGGTCTGTTCGCGGTCGGGGCCGATGGAGATGATGCGGATGGGCGTCTCGAGATAGTCCTCGAGGAATGCCACATAGTCGCTGAAGGCCTTCGGGAACTGTTCCTCGCTGGTGAAGCCCGTCATGTCGGTCTTCCAGCCGGGCAGCTCTTTGTAGATAGGCGTCACATCGTCGATCTCGTAGGGGAAGTCGCGTGTCTCGGTGCCGTCGGCCAGCTTGTAGGCCACACAGGCCTTGATGGTCTCGAAGCCGTCGAGCACATCGCTCTTCATCATGATGAGTTCGGTGACGCCGTTCACCATCACGCTGTACTTGAGCTGCACGAGGTCTATCCATCCGCAGCGGCGCTCACGTCCGGTGACAGCACCATACTCGTGTCCGAGGTCGCGGATCTCCTTGCCGGTGGCGTCGAAGAGCTCGGTGGGGAACGGTCCGGCGCCCACGCGTGTGCAGTAGGCCTTCATGATGCCGTAGACGTGTCCGATCTTTCCCGGGCCGATGCCCAGACCTGTGCAGGCTCCGGCGCAGACGGTGTTGCTTGAGGTGACGAAGGGATAGCTTCCGAAGTCTACGTCGAGCATGGTGCCCTGTGCTCCTTCGCAGAGGATCGACTTGTCGTCGCGCAGGAGTTTGTTGATCTCAATTTCGCTGTCCACGATGTGGAAGCTGCGCAGATATTCCACGCCCTCCATCCATTTCTTTTCGGTCTCTTCGAAGCCTTCGAAGTCGGTCCATCCCAGAGCCTGCAGACGCTGCATGTGCAGGGCTTTGTGCTTGGCATATTTCTCGTCGAAGTTGCAGAGGATGTCGCCCACGCGCAGTCCGGTGCGGCTCACCTTGTCGGTGTAGGTCGGTCCGATGCCCTTGCCGGTTGTGCCCACCTTGTTCTTGCCCTTGGCAGCTTCGATGGCACGGTCGAGGATGCGGTGCGTGGGCATGATGAGATGTGCTTTCTTGGAGATGTGGAGGCGGCTCTGCAGCTCGTGTCCGCTCTTCTCCAGGCTGCGTGCCTCGTCCATGAAGAGGTCGGGAGCGAGCACCACACCGTTGCCGATGATGTTGACCTTGCCGCCCTGGAAGATGCCCGACGGAATGCTGCGGAGGACATACTTCTGGCCCTCAAACTCCAAGGTGTGTCCGGCATTGGGACCGCCCTGGAAACGAGCCACGACATCATAATGCGGGGTAAGCACGTCTACGACCTTACCCTTTCCCTCATCGCCCCACTGAAGACCCAGCAGAACATCTACTTTTCCTTTATTCATAAGTCTGAATATTTTGTTTGTTTTGTTCTATTCTCTATACACATTATTTTAATATACGCGCGACACCTTATTCCGTACACGCGCGGCATTTTCGTACACGCGCAGCATTTCAGTACACACGCGGCCCGAAGATGGCGGTTCCCACGCGCACCATTGTGGATCGGCAGTTCACGGCGATGCGGTAGTCGTCGCTCATGCCCCACGACCGCTGGCAGAAGGCGTCGTCGTCGGCAAAGTAGCGCTGCTTCACCTCGTCGAAAAAGTCGGCAGCCGTGTTCATCTCGCGGCTTATCTGCTGTTCGTCGTCCACATTGCTGGCCATCATCATCAGTCCGCAGATGCGCACGTTGTGCAGCTCCCGCCATGCTCCCTCTTCGAGCATGGTGCGGCAGTCGTCGGGTGTGAAGCCATACTTGGTGGCTTCCTCGGCAATGTGCAGCTCGAGCAGGATGTCGATCACCCGTCCGTGGCGTGCGGCCTGCTTGTCGATCTCTCTCATCAGCCGCAGCGAGTCGACCGCCTCGACCATGCTGATGTAAGGTGCTATGTATTTCACCTTGTTGGTCTGCAGGTGTCCGATGAAGTGCCACTGTATGTCTGCGGGCAGCTCTGCTGCCTTTCTGCTCAGCTCCTGCTCGTGGCTCTCGCCGAAGATGCGCTGGCCCACGGCATAGGCGGCCTCCACATACTCCTTGGGATGAAACTTGCTGATGGCAACGAGGCTGACGCCCTCAGGTAGGTTGCCAAGCACTTCTTCCAAGTTTTTAGCAACGTCTACGTTCATCATTCGGCCTCCTTCTCTGTGTCGGCCTGCTCATACTCGGGCTTGTCGTTGGCCGTGTTGGCAGCCTGCTTCTTGATGGCATTATGCTCGAAGACATCCATGATCTGTGTCTCTGCCACCGATGCGATGGCGTAGTCGATCATGGTGCCGCCCATCACCTCGTCGATGTATTTCACGGCCAGGGGCAGTGTGCCGGCCTGCACGAGGTAGTTGACATTGGAGCGCTTCTCCTTCTCGGTCTTCTCGTCGAGGGTGATAAACTGCAGCTTGGCTTTATACCACTTGTCGTCGGTGCCTTTGTCGCTGAAGAAGATCTCGTGGTAGGGAGCGGTCTTGATGCCGGTGATCTTGCAGTCGCCGCTGATGTAGACGCTCATCTCCTCGATGATTTCCGTCTCGGCCTCGGCGAAGGTCAGGGCGTCGACCACATATTGTTCGGTGACGGGCTTCAGCGAGCCGTCTTCAGCAGTTTTGTCGTAGCGTATCTTGGTCTCAAACCAGTCGGATGTTATTGATCTCATATTGTCTGTTCGTATTGTTTATTGTGGTTTGTATATAGATGAGTATACTTTCTTCTTTACTTGCCTGTCGTGTGTGCGGCTGCGTGGTGTGCCGCGTCATCCCAGCTCTTGCTGGGCGGTGGCCGACGGAGTGTCGGCGGGGGGCTGCGTGTCGGTGCTGCGGATGAGGTTGTCGAGTGTGCGGTAGGTGTATGCCGCGCGGTCGTGTATGGTGAGGTCGCTCTTCAGTCGGCTGCGCAGGTCCACCAGCTTCGACATGGCGCTCTGATAGTTGTCTACGTTGATGCGCTCGCTCATCTTTCTGGCCACCGTGGGGTCGAAACCGAAGTAGCGCATGAGTGTGGCGGCAAACTGTTCGCGCTGCTGGTCGGTGAGCCGCTGCAGGTTGTCGTTGAATCGGGTGTTGGGCTGGAAGATGTGGAACACCAGCTCGTCGGGTTCACCGCCGCGTTGTCCTTGGTTGTAGACCTTCTCGTAGTCGAAGTAGCAGTCGCAGAATCCGTTTTTGGCCATTGTCTGCAGTTCCTCCTTGGCGGGCTCGAGCACCCGTCGTGTGAAGTCGGTGAACTTCTTGTAGTTCGACTCCAGTCGCAGCATCTTTCGAAACTCCAGTGTGTTGATCTTACGGTAGCCTTTGTCTTTCCAGCTCTCAATGAACATGTAGATGCGCTGCGAGTAGCGGTTGTGGCAGGCAAAGACGATCTGCTTGCCGAGGTAGTGGTAGCCGAAGTCGAGACCTACGAGGCGTTCGGCCACGGACCGGTCTATCTTGAGCAGGGCATACTTCTCATAGATGCGCGGGTCTTCGGGGATGTAGACGTCGCAGAGGTTGGTGACCTTCAGGTAGGTGCGTCCGTCGGCAGTCTTGTAGGGTATCTCCACGGGGATGGTGGCCAGCATTTTGAGGCTTTGGCGCAACTGCGGATAATGGTTGGGGTCTACGGCGAGCGACTTGAAGAGAGTCTTGACCTCCAGTCGTCCGTCGTTGTCGAGCTCGGTGTCGGAGAAGATCATGGGCTCCATGCGCTGCTGGTTGAGCAGTTTCTTGAGTTTTGTCTGCATAAACTCCACGATCGACACCAGTATGCGTATCTGTATGAGCGAGTAGTCGTGGCGCATCATGGTGACGGCAATGGGTTGCATCAGCCACGTCTCATCCTCAAGGGGGATGAGGTCGGTAGAGATGTTGCGCTTGATGTCTCGCTTCTTTCCTTTGCCAACACCTTTGCGTGATCGCACGGTCTTGGTTTTCTTGGTTTTCCCTGTGGTGGTGACCTTTTCGTCTGTCATGCGTTGTGTGTGATTTGCAGGCTTACTAAGAAATGCCTACAAATTTAAGATTATTTTGCGACACCACCAAGCAATTACCAGATTTTAACCGCCCGACCGTGCAACATACGTGTGCGAGGCTCTGCCTTGCGCTGCCTGTGGGGGTATAACGAAAGCAGGAGGCAAATGCCTTTTGTGGTTGGCATTCACCTCCTGCTCGGTGGTCAGTCGGGGCAATCCCAAGGTCTCTCGGGTTGCCCTTCGTGTGTGTTTAGTTGCCCTTCAGCAGTTTCTCCATCTCGAGTGTGCGGGGGTCAGAAGCTGCATAGACGAGATAGTAGCACTGGTAGAGGGGATAAGCCCAGTTGGCGCGCTCGCGCTCGGGGTCGATCTCCTTGGCACGCTCCAGATATCCCAACGACTCCTTGTAGAGGGTCTTCTGTGCCACGCGGTCCTGGACCTGAGCAGCCTTTGAGTTGATGCTGAAGCCGAGGTAGGTGAGGATGGTGGGGTTGGTGCCGTCGATCTCCACAGCTTTCTTGAACACGTCGATGCACTCGTCCCAGTTGGGGTTCTCGGATGTGGTGTTCTTGTTCATGAGATACTGGCCCTTCATGGCCCATGCCGTGAAGTTGTTGGGGTCCTTCTCCAGTTTGCTGTCGAAGATGGCGGTGAGCTCAGCCTCCATGTTCAGTGAGCTGTACATGTTGCAGAGTGTGCCGAATGCCATCTCGTTGTCGGGCTCGCGCTGGTAGAGCTCGGCCACGCTCTTCACGTAGGCCACAGAGTCCTCGCGCGTCTTGAGGTTGCGCTGTGCCATTGCATACTTGAGGATCTGTGCCTTGTCGCGCATGGTCTCGTCCTGCATGGCGATCTCGGCATACTTCTCAGCGCGGTCGAACTGCTGGTCCTGGTTGGCAAACTGAGCGGCGTAGTAGGCCACCTGTCCGATGAACTGCTGTTCCATGGGCTTGCTGGCAGCGAAGATGGGGCTGTCGTCGGTGTCGAGGAATGTGCCCCAATACTTCAGCACGCCGTCCTTGTTGCCCTGTCCGGCATAGTAGTTGCCGGCGGTGACGAGCTGCAGACGTGCGTTGTTGAGCAGCGGTGTGAGTGCCTCTGTAAACTTAGGCTTGACGGCGCCCTTGGCGTTGGGCTGCGAGTCGAACTTCAGACACTCCAGTCCGTTGACGGTGGCGTTGTAGGCAGCCTCATAGAAGCCCAGCGTGTCGTAGGGAGCCTGTTCGGCCTTGGTGACGGCAGCAGCCATGTTGGCAGCCTGCACGGCGTTCTCTTTGTCAAACTTCTCGAGCGCGAGCTTGGTCAGATGGTTGTAGGCCTTGGCCTTCTCCTCGGGGCTGGCCAGCTGGTCCACGCTTGTCGTCATCAGCTGTGCAGCCTCTGCGTAGGTCTTGGTCTTCAAGATGGCTTTCAGGGGCTCGCTGTCTCCTGCAAATGCGGCTGATGTGCCCAGCATCATCAGCGCAGCGATCATTAACTTTTTCATGGTATAAGGGTTAAAAATTTATTTGTTTTCGTTTTCTTCTGTCTCTGTGGTGTCGGCTGTGCCGTCCTCCGTGGCTGTCGTTTCGGCGGCAGCGTCGGTGGCAGCTGCCGTCGACTGTGCAAACTGCTCGTTGCTGGCCGAGAACTGCTGTCGGCTTTCGGCTTCCACCATGGCCTCCAGTTCGGAGCTCATCACCTTGCACACGCTGGCGATGACATCGTTCTTCTTGGTGAGGTTGATGAGTCGCACGCCCTGTGTGGCTCGTCCCATCACGCGCACGTCGGCCACAGCCAGTCGGATGACGATGCCGCTCTTGTTGATGATCATGAGGTCATTGTTGTCGGTGACGTTCTTGATGGCCACCAGTCGGCCGGTCTTTTCGGTGACGGAGAGTGTCTTGACACCCTTTCCGCCGCGTGCCGTCTTGCGGTAGTCTTCCACCTCGGAGCGCTTGCCGTAGCCCTCTTCGCTGACCACCATCACCGACTCCTTGCTGGCGTCGTTGACGACGATCATGCCCACCACGGCGTCGTCGTCGCCGTCGAGACGCATGCCGCGCACACCGGTGGCGGTGCGTCCCATGACGCGCACGTCGGTCTCGTCGAAGCGCACGGCGCGTCCGTTGCGGTCGGCCAGTATCAGCTCGTTCTTGCCGTTGGTGAGTCGCACGTCCACCACCTCGTCGCCCTCAGCGATGTTGATGGCTATCACGCCGTTGGCTCTCGGCCGCGAGTACTCCTTGAGCAGCGTCTTCTTCACCGTGCCGTTCTTGGTGGCGAACACCACGTAGTGGCTGTTGGTGAACTCCTCGTTCTCCAGGCCGCGTCCGCGCAGTCGGAGGAAGGCGTTGACCGAGTCGTCGGGCTCAATGTTGAGCAGGTTCTGTATGGCGCGTCCCTTCGAGGTCTTCTCGCCTTCGGGGATGTCGTAGCAGTGGAGCCAGTAGCAGCGTCCTTTCTTGGTGAAGAACAGCATGGTCTGGTGCATGGTGGCGGGATAGATGTACTCGGTGAAGTCCTTCTCTCGCGTGTGGGCGCCCTTGCTGCCCACGCCACCCCGTGCCTGTTCGCGGAAGTCGCTCAGCGGTGTGCGCTTGATGTATCCCATGTGGCTCACGGTGATGACCACCGGGTCGTTGGGGTAGAAGTCTTCGGCGTTGAACTCGTGCTCGTCGGGTATGATCTGTGTGCGTCGGTCGTCGCCATACTGCTCCTTCACGCTCTGCAGCTCGTCTTTCATCACCTTCTTGCAGAGCTCGGGGTCGTCGAGGATCTGCTGCAGATACTCGATGCGCTTCATCAGTTCGTCGTATTCGGCGTGCAGCTGTTCCATGCGCAGGCCAGTGAGCTGCGACAGGCGCATGTCCACGATGGCCTTCGACTGCAGGTTGTCGAGCTCGAAGCGCTGCTCGAGGTTGGTCTGTGCCTCGGCGGGTGTCTTGCTGGCGCGTATGATGTGCACCACCTCGTCGATGTTGTCGCAGGCGATGATGAGACCCTCGAGGATATGTGCGCGCTCGTGTGCCTTTCGCAGGTCATACTGTGTGCGGCGTATGGTGACCTCGTGGCGGTGCTCCACGAAGTATCCGATGCACTCCTTGAGGTTGAGCAGTTTCGGTCGCAGCAGCGAGTGGTCGTGCTTGTTGGGCACCAGTGCGATGCAGTTCACCGAGAACGAGCTCTGCAGGGCTGTCATCTTGAACAGCTTGTTGAGCACCACCTTGGCGTTGGCGTCGCGCTTCACGTCGACCACGATGCGCATGCCCTGTCGGCCCGTCTCGTCGTTGACGTTTGAGATGCCCTCGAGCTTGCCTTCCTTCACCAGTTCGGCTATATACTCGATGAGCTGCTGCTTGTTCACGCCGTAGGGTATCTCGTTCACCACGATGCGGTCGCCCTTGTCGTCGCTTTCTATCTCGGCCTTAGCGCGCATGATGATGCGTCCGCGGCCGGTGGCATAGGCTGTGCGCACGCCCTCCAGTCCGTAGATGTAGGCACCTGTGGGGAAGTCGGGAGCGGGGATGTAGGCCATCAGTCCGTCGACGTCGATGTCGGGGTTGTCGATGTAGGCGCAGCATCCGTCGATCACCTCTCCCAGGTTGTGTGTGGGCATGTTTGTGGCCATACCCACGGCGATGCCGTTACCGCCGTTGACGAGCAGGTTGGGAATCATGGTGGGCATCACCGACGGCTCTTTCAGCGTGTCGTCGAAGTTGTTGACCATGTCGACCGTGTCCTTGTCGATGTCGTCCATGATGTGTTCGCCCATCTTCGAGAGTCGGCACTCGGTGTAACGCATGGCAGCCGGCGAGTCGCCGTCGACACTTCCGAAGTTGCCCTGTCCGTCGACCAGCTTGTAGCGCATGTTCCATTCCTGTCCCATTCTCACCAGTGCGCCGTAGACCGAGCTGTCGCCGTGCGGGTGGTACTTACCGAGCACGTCTCCCACGATACGTGCGCATTTCTTGTAGGGCTTGTCGCTGGTGTTGCCGAGGCCCATCATGCCGTAGAGTATGCGTCGGTGCACGGGTTTGAAACCGTCGCGCACATCGGGAAGGGCGCGGGCCACAATGACCGACATCGAATAGTCGATGTACGACGACTTCATTTCCTCCTCGATGTTGATTTTCATAATCCGATCCTGATCGATCGTCTGATTCTCATCCATTTCGTATCTTAGATTTTATTGTAAAATTCGATTTAAGGGCATTCTTTTGCGTTCTGACGCGTTTGCCCGTTGTTTTCAAGTTGTAAAATTACGAAGATTTCTTTATACCGCCAAACATTATAAGTCTTAAAAAAGCTTTATAAGCCAAATATTTTTTCAGCAGGCAGCGCCGATGCCTGTTTTATCGCAAAAAAGTGGATGCGTCGGGCGTCTGTTTTCATTTATTTCTTATATCTTTGCAACGGTCAACCGGCCACCTATATAATAAGAACCAAACTTACACACATAACACAGATGAAATCATTATTGTTCTCACTGGCACTCGTCCTGCCCGTGGCTGCCGCAGCCCAGACGGACGTGACGGCCACGTATGTCAGCAATGCCTCGTTTGAGGAAGACAACATCGCATCGATGACGCCCGTCAACCAGTCGGCCGACGGGCTTCGCGGCTACCAGACGGCTGCCCCCGGCGGCTGGACCGTCAGCAGCACCAGCGCGCTGGGCGCCTCGCTCATCGTGACCGCCGACTGCTACACCGACAATAACTTTGGCAAGGTCACCACCGTGGCCGACGGTACGCAGGCCTACTACATGCGCATGGGCTGGTCCACCAATGCCACCACCCTGCAGCAGACCCTTGCCGCGCTGCCTGCCGGCACCTACCGTCTCACGGCCGACGTGCGCTCAGCCTATGCCAACAGCGCCACCTCCAGCCTGCGCCTCTTTGCCGGCGACAGTCAGGAGTCGATGGCGTTCACCGCCGGATCGGCCGCCTGTTTCACCACGATGGGGTGGCAGCAGGTCGGCGTCACCTTCACGCAGGCCGCTGCAGGCGATGTGGCCGTCGGCCTGCAGGTCGACTGGCTCTCGGGCGGCAGCTGCGTGATGGTCGACAACGTGCGCCTCACCCGTCTGCCCGACGGCTATGTGGAGCCCACCGACCCCATCGACACGGTGGCAAGCATCACCGAGGATGTCATCACGGCCGACTTTGTGGATGAGGCCACCATGCAGGGCGACCTGCTGCAGATGCTGGCCCGCTTCGCCACCTACCTCAAGGCCGACTTCCAGGACTGTGCCGCCCCCAACAGCCTCGGCGAGGCATGCGGATGCTTCAAGAGCAACTCCACCATGCAGGCCAACGAAGACGGTGTGCGCTCCAATGCCGACCTGGGCATGATAGCCGCCTTCCTCGTGAAATATGGCAAGGACAAGGTGACGTTGCCCGACGGCGTGAGCTGGGACGACCTCGCGACGATGGCGCGCAAGAGCCTCGTCTTTGCCTACTCCACCCACAAGGCCAACAAGCTGAAGGTGTGTTCCGGCAATGCCTACTGGGGCTCCACCGCCGTGGGCAACTCCACCTGGGAGAGTTCGCTCTGGGCCATGTCGGTGGCCTACTCGGCCTTCTTCCAGTGGGACAGCCTCAGCGAGGCCCAGAAGGGCTACATCAAGGCCCTGCTGAAGGCCGAGTGCAACTATGAGCTCTCTCGCACCGTGCCCACCGGCTATGCCGGCGACACCAAGGCCGAGGAGAACGGCTGGGAGGCCGATGTGCTGGCCGTCACGCTGGGCCTCTTCCCCGACGACGAGCTGGCGCCGAAGTGGTTTGCCCGCCTGCGCGAGTTTGCCGTCAACAGCTACAGCCACCAGAGCGATGCATCGGACCGCACCGTCATCGACCCCGACTACGACGACACCACCGTGGCCGACCTCTATAAAGGCCAGAACCTCTACGACGACTACACGCTGCAAAACCACAACTACTTCCACACCTCTTATCAGAACGTGGTCATCCAGGAGCTCGGCGAGGCCGCGCTGGCCCTGAAGCTGTTCCAGCAGACGCTCTACGGCACCGAGAAGTGGAAGACCAATGCGCTGATGCACAACAACGGTGCGGTGCAGAAAGAGGTGCTCAACTGGCTGGCACTGGCCGACGGCGAGCTGGCCATGCCCAACGGCAACGACTGGAGCCTCTTCCTCTACGACCAGATCACCAGCTACTCCACCAACGCCTGCTTCCTGCGCGACGCCGATGCGCTGATGCTCGAAAACCTCGCCTACAAGATGATCAAGGCACGCCAGCAGACCACCGCCGACGGATCGTGGCTCCTGCGCTCCGACATCGGCGCACGCCGCATGGGCGTGGAGGGCCACCGTGTGATGATGTCATGGCTCATGCATGAGGCATGCCCCACCGCTGACCTCGCTGCCAGCACCTTCGACGACTTCCGCCAGCGCTACGGCCAGGCCAAGCTCTTCACCACGCAAAACATCGTGCGCGGATACACCCGCGACCGCTTCACCACCTTCTCGTGGGCTCCCGGCATCTCCAGCTACACCGGCTACATTGCCGCCAACTCGGTCGACAAAAACAAGATCGTGGTGCCCTACAAGGCCAACAACACCGGCAACTTCATCGGCTGGTACACCGTGAACGGCAAGAACACCAACGCCACACCTGTGGTCAACGGCATCTATCAGCTCGACGGCGAGGCATGGGCCATGAACGGCGAGCTCTCGGCCAACGACGCCACACTCGACAACCGCTTTGCCATCTACTCCACACCCGGCAATGCCGTCATCTATCTCGACTATGTGACAGCCCTGGCCAATGCCACCATCACCGGTGAGCGCGGCGGCCTGATGGCCATCTCCACCGACACGCTGACGCGCACGCGCCGCACGCTCTACAGCGAGCAGGCCACACGCCAGCTCGACGGCACCCAACTCGCCACCTTCAGCACCAGCTGGGTCAACATCGACAACGCCCTCGGCATCGTGGCCCCCAACGGCAAGATGATGGCCTTCGGCGACCAGGCCAACAACAACTCGGTGCTCACCTCGAAGATCTATCCTGCCTACAGCACGCAGAGCCGCACGGTGGCCGCCGGCGAGGTGGTGGACCGACGGAATATCGTCTACTACAGCAATGTCGATGCTGACGCCACACGCCGCCTCAACGATGCCTTCGTGTCCCTGCGCGACGTCCTGCCCACCGGATGGAACGGCGTCATCGCTGCCGACCCCGACTCGGTGCGCTACCTGCTGCTCAGCAACTTCTGCAGCGCTGCGAAGGCCACGCTCAAGGGCGTGACCACCTCGCTCGGTGCCCCGGTGTTTGCCGTGCCCACACGCATCGAGCACAGCCAGGTGGCCGAGGCCACGTTCACGGCTGAGCAGAACACCAGCATCGCCTGTCCCATCCGCTTCTTCGTGGAGGGCCAGGGCATCACCGCCGTGGCCGACACCGCACTGACGGCTGTCAGCCTGCGCAATGAACTTGACAACGACAACACCGTCACCGTGCGGGCTGCCGCCGACGGCCGTGTGGTGGAGAAGACCTTCGTCCTCGAGGGAGAGACGCGTGTGGTGCTGGCCGACGGCGAGCTGACGGTCGAGCGCGCCCCTTTTCCCGAGGCGGCCGACGACACGCTCACCGCAGGCTACGCTGACGTCACAGGCCGCTACCTCACAAACCCCAGTTTCGAAGCCGACAAGACCTACGCCACCGAGAGCCAGAACATCACGGCCAGCGGTGTGACCTATGCCGACTGCTACACCAACTCGGTGGCTGCTGCCGACAGCCGGTGGCCCAACGTGCTGCCCGTGGAGGGATGGACCGCTGCCGCCACGCTCACGGGCGGCAGCAACTTCTGTCGCATGTACTCCATGCCCTACAGCCAGACGCGCTACTGCGTCAGTCCGTCGTCGGTGGGCAACTATGCCGCACGCACGGCACAGCCCGTGGCCGACGACAGCTGCGGCGTGCGCTGTCTCACCGTGCTCAACTCGTGGGACACGGGCGCCAACGCCGTCACGCAGACCCTGACGCTCCCTGCCGGCACCTACCGTCTGCTCATCGACATGAAGTATGAGTGTGCCAACCAGACGGCCAATGCCGACGGCGTGGTCACCACCAGCGGCGGCAACACCAACACGAGTCTCACCGGTGTGGTCATCGACGGCACCACGCACTATGCCTATCCCTCTGTGGCCAACATGTGGACGGTGATGCCCTTCGACTTCACGCTGAGCCAGCCCACCGAGGTGTCGGTCAGCGTGGGCTACCGCAGCAGCAAGTCGGCTGGGGCGGCCAACAACACCTTATTATATGTAGACAACGTCCGTCTGCTCGAGAAGGTCACCGACGGCATTGCCGTGTCAGCCTCCGCCGACCGCAGTCCCTCGCAGGAGGCGGTCTACAACCTCATGGGACAGCGCGTCAGCCGCATGACCCACGGCGTCTACATACAGGGTGGCCGCAAGTATCTCAAGAAATGACACCAATGCCCGATAGGCTTATGAACAACAATGACAGGCTCATAGAGTGCGTGCCCAACTTCAGTGAGGGGCGCGACATGCAGAAGATCAGCACCATCGCTGAGGCGGTGAAGAGCGTCGACGGCGTGCAGCTGCTCAACGTAGACCCCGGCGAGGCCGCCAACCGCACGGTGTTCACCTTCGTGGGGCCTCCCGAGGCGGTCTGCGAAGCCGCCTTCCGGGCGGTGGCGCAGGCGGCGCGCGTCATCGACATGCGCTGCCAGCACGGCACCCACCCGCGCGTCGGCGCCACCGATGTGCTGCCCCTGGTGCCCGTGAGTGGCGTCAGCCTCGAAGAGTGTGCAGCCATGGCGCGTACCCTTGCCGGGCGCATCGCCGACGAGCTGCGCGTGCCCTGCTACAGCTATGAGGCTGCCGCCTTCCGCCCCGAGCGCCGCAACCTCGCGGTGTGCCGGCGCGGCGAGTATGAGGGCCTGGCGGCACGCATGACCGATGCCGCCGAGGCGCCCGACTATGGTGCGCGCCCATGGGACGACGACATGGCCCGCACAGGTGCCACAGTGGTGGGTGCACGCCGTTTCCTCATTGCCGTCAACTTCAACCTCAACACCACGTCCGTGCGCCTGGCCAACGCCATCGCCTTCGATGTGCGCGAGAAGGGGCGCCCGCCGCACCCGGGCACGCTCAAGGGCACCAAGGCGCTGGGGTGGTTTATCGACGAGTATGGCATTGCGCAGGTGTCGATGAACATCACCGACATTGACCTCACGCCGCTCCATGTGGCCTACGACGAGGTCTGTCGGGCCGCCGCTGCCCGTGGTGTGCAGGTCACGGGCACGGAGATCATCGGGCTGGTGCCGCGCCGTGTGCTCGTCGATGCCGGTGCCTACTATCTCGCCCAACAGCCGGACCCTGCCCCCGTCGGCGAGGCGGCGCTGGTCGACATTGCCGTCCGGTCGATGCACCTCGACGACCTGCGGCCTTTCCATCCGCGCCAGAAGGTCATCGAGTATCTGCTCGAGGATGCCGGTTGTGCCGGCACCGCCGAAGGCTGAATCGTTACAATGCCGTCACCGCCGGGCTGTTAAAATTGCGTAAAATGAGCGCCCGCCGCGTAACTTTTTGTAACTTTACGCCATCATTACGATTAAACAACACTAAAATCAGAGGACAAGAAAAATGAAAAAGCTACTTTTCATGCTGACCCTGCTTGTGTGCGGCATCATGTCGGCCCAGGCTCAGGCCAAGATAAAGTTTGACAAGGTGAGTCACGACTTTGGCACATTCAGCGAGAAAGACAATGTGCAGAAATGCACCTTCACCTTCACCAACGAGGGCGACAAGCCGCTGGTGGTCAACCAGGCTGTGGCCAGCTGCGGATGCACGGTGCCGCAATACACCAAGACCCCGGTGAAGCCCGGTGAGCAGGGCACCATCACCGTCACCTACAACGGGCGCGGCCGTTTCCCCGGCCACTTCAAGAAGACCATCACCGTGCGCACTAATGGTGACCCCGAGATGACACGCCTCTACATCCAGGGCAACATGAAGGAGGACACCCAGCAGCAGTAAGCTGTCGGCTCTTCCCCAGGCGTCTCCGACCCCAAAAATCGGTCGGCACACACACCAGCATGTGCATGCATGGTATGTGTGCCGGCCGTTTTCGCTTTTGGGGCGGTGCCTTTGCCTCAGGTGCCCCCTTGATTTTGCCTTTGTCGAAAAAAACTTGTATGCTTGTTGCACGCTTGTTGAAAAATTAGTGTAACTTTGCCCTGTCTATCCGTGGGATGGTACGCCATCCTCCCTGCCGACGAGTAACCAAAAACCTATTATAACATGCAAGAAACAGTAAAAAAAGTATTGACAGGCGACTTCAACTGGAAGAAGGCCCTGTGGTTTGCCCTCACGGCACTGCTGACGGTCATCGTGTGGAACGTGCCGTCGACATGCTTCGGCATCGAGGGCCTGACGGTGGTGCAGCAGCGTGTCATCGCCATCTTCGTGATGGCCGTCATGCTCTGGATCACTGAAGCCATCCCCGCATGGGCCACGTCGGTGACCATCATCTTCGTGTTGCTCTTCTTCGTGAGCAACTCTTCGTTCTCCTTCATGCAGGGCACAGAGGGCCAGTATGGCCAGTTGCTCGACTCGGTGGGTATCATGGCCTGCTTTGCCGACCCCACCATCATCCTGTTTCTTGGCGGTTTCATCCTGGCCATTGCCGCCACCAAGTCGGGTCTCGACGTGTGGATGGCCAAGGCGCTCATCCGCCCGTTCGGCCACCGCAGCGAGAACGTGCTGCTGGGCTTCCTGCTCATCACCGGCGTGTTCTCCATGTTCATCTCCAACACGGCCACCGCAGCCATGATGCTGACGTTCCTCACACCCGTCTTCAAGTCGCTGCCCGCCAATGGCAAGGGCCGCATAGCCCTCACGATGGCCATCCCCATCGGCGCCAACCTCGGCGGCATGGGCACACCCATCGGCACCCCGCCCAACGCCTTCGCCTATAAGGTGCTCAATGATCCTGCCGGCCTCAACATGAACATCAGTTTCGGCGACTGGATGATGTTCATGGCTCCGCTGGTGCTGGTGCTGCTGGTCATCTCGTGGCTGCTGCTGCGCGTGTTCTTCCCGTTCAAGCAGAAGACCATCGATCTCGAGATCGACGGCGACATGCAGCACAACTGGCGCACCGTGGTGGTGGCCGTCACCTTTGCCGTCACCATCCTGCTCTGGATCTTCGGTAAGCCCATCGGCATCAACGCCAACACCGTGGCCATGCTGCCCATCGCTGTCTTCGCCTTCACCGGTGTCATCACCGCCAAGGATCTGCAAGACATCGACTGGGGTGTCATCTGGATGGTGGCCGGAGGCTTCGCCCTTGGTCTGGCCATGAACGGCACCGGCCTGGCCAAGACGGCCGTCGACGCCATCCCGTTTGGCGAGTGGAGCCCCGTGGTGATCCTGGTCATCGCCGGCCTGGTGACATTCTTCCTCTCCAACTTCATCAGCAACACCGCCACCGCAGCCCTTATGATCCCCATCCTTGCCGTGGTGTGCGAGGGCATGGGCGACAAGCTCAACATCATCGGCGGCACGTCGACGGTGCTCATCGGCATTGCCGTGGCAGCCTCTGCCGCCATGTGTCTGCCCATCTCCACACCTCCCAATGCCATTGCCTACTCCACAGGCCTCATCGAACAGAAGGATATGGCCAAGTCGGGCCTGCTCATCGGCCTGTTCACGCTGGTGCTGGGCTTCTCGTTGCTCATCGTCATAGGCAAGCTGGGCATGCTCTGATCGCCCGGCGCTTCACACCCGTCATTCATTCACACACACATACCGACTATGCTGACGTTTCCCTGTGCCAAGATCAATCTCGGCCTTAACATCACCGCTGAGCGCCCCGACGGCTACCACGACCTCGAGACAGTGTTCTATCCCGTGCCCCTCACCGATGCGCTGGAGATAAAACACATGGATCCGCGGTTCCCACATGAGCTGCCGTGCGACCTGAAGGTCTCGGGCAACCACGTAGACTGCGACGAGCGCAAGAACCTTGTGGTGCGCGCCTACGAGCTGCTGGCAGCCGACTACACCCTGCCGCCGATACACGCCCACCTCCACAAGCGCATACCCTCCGAGGCCGGACTGGGCGGCGGGTCGGCCGACGGCGCCTTCATGATACGGCTGCTCGACGAACGCTTCCGCCTCAACATCGGCAATGCGGAGATGGAGCGCTATGCCGCCCGTCTGGGCTCCGACTGTGCCTTCTTCATCACCGCCGAGCCGGCGTTTGCCACAGGGCGCGGCGACGTGTTGCAACCTGTCGAAGGACCGGCGGCGGGCCTCGACGGCTATCACATCGCCATCGTGAAGCCGCCCGTGGCCGTCTCCACGCGCGATGCCTACAGCCAGATCGTCTGCCGCAAGCCCACGCGCTGCTGTCGCGACGTTGTGCGCATGCCCATCGACACGTGGCGCGGCGACCTCACCAACGACTTCGAGGCCCCCGTCTTCTCGATGCACCCCGAGCTGGCACAGATCAAGCAGCGCCTCTATGACCTCGGCGCCGTCTATGCCGCCATGAGCGGGTCGGGATCGGCCCTCTTCGGCATCTTCAGGCAGGATCCGCGTGCCGTCGACGAGTCGTTCCCCGGCTGCTTCACCTTCCGCAGCCAGCTGTAGCCGGCATCGCCCTCGGGCCATCCGCCTGCCGGCGGCCCTGCGCCCCGATCATCAAGAAAAAGCAAGACACCCACTGTCGTGGGGTGGTGGCGGTTGTAGCTCCCTGCGTGCAACCTCCCCTCACCCCGACAGTGGGTGTCTTGCCGTCTTCCTTTTTCGTCCTTGCTTCCCGCTGACAAGAAGACAATAGCTTTTGTCAACATGACAAGCTTGCTGCTGTCGGACCGCCCCGCTTCCTTTCTTGGTCCTCGCCTCGCTTCCTTTCTTGGTCCTAAGCCCCTAACACTGCAGTCCTCTCCCCTTAACACTCGGGTCCTAAGGCCCCAAGGACTGCAGTGTTAGGGCCTAAGGACTGCAGTGTTAGGGCTTTAGGACTGCAGTGTTCGAGCCTTAGGACCCGAGTGTTAGCGTCTTATGTGCCAATAGTGACCCATTCACCCCAATAGTTGCACAAAATCTTGAAGAATTCCACGTGCCGTTGATAAAAACTGGTATGTGCATGCATGTCATTGTGTAACCTATAACAAAGGATGGATTGCATGCATTTAGTGTCCTGGCAATATTCAAGCTGAACCCGCAGCTTGAGTTAATATAATATAAAAGGAAATGACATCCCATACAACTTGCCGATATTATTATTATATTTGCGACCGATTATCACGGGGTGCTGAGAAATTCGGCTGAGATTATACCCATC
>CAVAXH010000035.1:0-18860 GCA_963592505.1 Bacteroidaceae bacterium | reverse complement strand
CAGGGCAGGGCCGGCCGACACCCCGAACGAGAAAAACACACACAGACTACGCAACGCAGACAAGACTACGCAACGCAGACAAGACTACGCAACACGCAACGCAGACACAACACACTGCACAAACCGAATTGTTTAACCCTTAAATCTACACACACCATGTCAATACTCCACAGAAACCATCAGAACAAGAACCAGTCGCCGCAGTCGTTCGGCAAGTGGCATGGCCGCTCCGTCATCCTCGAGAACATCACCACGAATAGCTGACCGGGGAGTAACGCCTTTAGTCCGTATTCAAGACGGCTTGAACCAACCGGTCGACGATGCGCGCCTGAACAAATGGTCGACGACGCGGCCTGAACCAACGGTCGACAACACCAGCTGAACCCGCCCAGTAAACAGGCACAAGTGATTAAAAAGAGCACTGGCCCACCCCACCCTTTCGAAGGCCTTACTGCCACTCTCTCGGATGCAGAGCGCTGCCCCACGTAGTTATATGTTGTTATTTTATGTTAAGCGGTCTTAATTTCTTGCACATTCGCACTTTGTTTGTGCAGAAAACGGGGCTTAGAGGGCGAAAATGCGCACTTTTTGAAGGTATAATATAGAGCGACATTCGAAATGAACGGTTTTGTTTCGTTGTTGCAGGCAGGGGCAAACAGACGTGCGCACCGATGAGAAAGAAACACACAAAGTAACTAACAACTAACAGATCGATGAGACAAATTAAACTCGACACAACAAAGTACACCAACCGTGATGAGGCACTGGCCAAGTATCTCGTGGACATCAACCGACTGCCCATGGTGAGCATCGAAGAGGAGACGACTCTCGCCCAGAAGATACGCAAGGGCGGACCCGAAGGCGAGCTCGCCAAGAAGCGGCTGGTGAAGGCTAACCTGCGCTTCGTGGTGTCGGTGGCCAAGCAGTATCAGCACCAGGGCGTGGCACTGCTCGACCTGATCAACGAGGGCAACATCGGACTGGTCAGAGCGGCCGACAAGTTTGATGAGACACGCGGCTTCAAGTTTATCTCGTATGCCGTGTGGTGGATCAGACAGAGCATCCTGCAGGCCATAGCCGAGCAGAGCCGCATGGTGCGACTGCCGCTCAACAAGATTGGCGTGCTCAACAAGCTGCAGACGGAGATCAGCAAGTTTGAACAGGAGCACCAGCGCAGACCGACGGCAGCGGAACTGGCTGAGATCATCGAGATCGACGAACAGAAGATTGAACAGACGCTTCAGGCCGACAACCGCCACATGAGCATCGACGCCCCCTTTGTGGGCGGCGACGACGAGGGCAACGCCATGGTGGACCTTCTGGCATCCGACGACGACAGCCGAACCGACCGGCGCGTCGACCACGAGTCGATGAGCCACGAGCTGACAGATGTGCTGGGGAGCGTGCTCAACGACCGCGAGCGCCACATCGTGTGTTACTACTTCGGCATAGGATGCCAGGAGAAAGGACAGGAGGAGATCGGCAACGAACTGGGGCTCACTCGCGAACGGGTGCGGCAGATATGCGAGAAGAGCCTCAGCAAACTGCGCAGGAGCCCTCAGATCGCCCTGCTCCAGAAATACCTGGGATAGTTGACGGGGCTTGGCTATGCTGCCACCCGATGCAGATCAGAACTGAGGCCAGCCGGTGGTGGTGTCGCGCGTGGCCATACACTCCATCTCGATGAGCCATCCCGGACGGCACACGGCGGCATGCACGAGCAGATAGGGCGTGCGGCCGCCAAACTTCTCCTCAAACAGGCGGCTCACCACGGCATAGTCGGCAGGGTCGCGCAGATAGCACACCACGACGCCGAGGTCGCTCCATGTGCATCCGCCCTCGGCAAGCAGTGCTTCCACATTCTCCCACATGCGCTGGCACTGAAGGCGCACATCGCCCCGGTGCATGATCTGGCCTTTGTTGTCGATGCTTGCCGTGCCCGAGATGTAGACATGGCGGCGGTCGCCATAGTCGACATAAGCACCGCGCTCAAAACTCACGCCATAGTCGCTGGTGCGGTTGAGATGGTCGGCAGCATAGAGGTAGCCCATCTGGCCCGGCTGCAGCGGACTGACGGCATAGGCATCCATCTGCGAGAGCACATGAGGGTCGGCCTGACGGCCGCCGATACCGGTGGACGCTATGAAATGGGTCTGGTCGGTGAGGTTCTGGGTGAAAAACACATCGTTGCGTGCCTTCACCACACCGGCATAGTGGTTGTCGATATCGTTCACGAAGAACCACGTGCGCACACAGTTGGCCGCAAGCGTGCAGCCCTCATTGAGCAGGCGCACCACATACTCGTTGAGCAAGAGCTTGGTCTGCCGCTCAGAGTCCTTGGCAAGATTGGAGCAAGAGGCGGTCCACAGGTGACGGTAGGCACCGTGGCTCACCTCATAGAGACCGCTCGCCAGGGCTCGTGTGGCTACGCCCGTCATGAGCACAGCCCACACGGCCACCTTGGTGCCGTCGGCTGCCGGCTGCTGAATCACCGACACGGCATAACCGGGATTGTCAAGTTCATAGCCCATCAGCGGGTCGCTCTGGTTGGCGGCATCACTCAGAAAATAGCGCTTGAAGACTACGGAGGCGCCCAGACGGCGGCGGGTCTCCTCCAGCGCCTCGCACACCAGGTGCAGCTGGTCGGCATAGGGCAGCATGCGGCCTTCGCCGGCAATGGTCACGACGGCGTGATACTCGCGCACGGCGGTGCCATTGTCGTAGGTGTGCAGTTGGATGTTCACATGGTCCGAATATCTACGGTTTTCCATATTTTATATTGTGGTTTTGTTGTTGTTTGTTATGTCTATTGTGTCATTGCCTAGGCATACGAGTGCATGCCGCTGAGCAGATAGTTCACGCCAAAGTAGGTCATCGCCAGCGACAGGAAAGCCAGCGTCATGAACAGATGATAAACGCGCGGCCTTGCGAGGGCCGGCAGGCTGCTGCGGTGCAGCGCCACGCCATACACCATGAACGTGATCAGGGCCCACGTCTCCTTGGAATCCCAGCTCCAGTAGGTGCCCCAACTGACGTTGGCCCACACGGCACCGATGAAGATGCCGATGCCGAGGGCAGCCACAGCGGGATAGAGGAAGAGCAGGCTGAGCGCCTGCAGGGCGGCCTCATGGCGGCGCAGCAGCAGGCCCATCACCGCACAGACAAACGTCAGCGACAGCAGGGCGTAGCTCATCATGACGATGCTGACATGTATGGAGAGCAGCGGCGAGTGGAGCACCGGCATCATCTGTCCGATGGCCGGATCCATGGCGTTGATGTGGCTCACCAGAAGGAAGAAGCCCGAGAGCAGAAGGCCGAACACCGCCACGATGCGGAAGCGGTGCTGCAGCAGCAGCGCGATGAGCTCCACAAACCATGCCAGCAGAAGCATCGTCTCGTAGCCGTTGCTCAACGGCATGTTGCCGCTGACAAGCGCACGCAACACGAGCGCCAGGGTCAGCGCCAGCAACGACAGTCCGAGCAGCAGGGCCAGCGCACGGTCGGTCCACTTCTGGCGCGCTGCCGTCAGCCAGCTTGCACCGGTCATCCGGCCGAGCGTGTAGCCGAGGGCCAGCAGGCCGAGCGTGAGGTTGAACATGAAGAGCAGCGTGGCGAAAGGCACGCCATTGAGGATGCGCTCTGCGCGGTAACGGGTGGACGCGGGCAGCGTGGAGCCGCCATACACCTGCTGGTAGCGGGCCATCTTGTCGAGAAACTCGTCGACACGGCTCCACCGCCCGGCTGCCACATCCTCGGCCATAAGCGGAAACACCTGGTGGATGTAGAGCGCCTGCTGGGCGCCGATATAGGGCGGCAGACTGTCGGTGGGGGCATACCACGTGGTGGCGCCGCGCGGCGTGGTGTAGGGCAACAGACGTAGCGACAGGCCCTGGCGCAGTTCGATGAGCAGCATCAGCCGGCTGTCGACATCGGCGGCCTGCTGGTGCAGACGGTCGGTGTTGCCACGATAGTATTCTTCCACCAGAGGAGCGAGGGTGTACTGCCCCATCACAAACAGCCCGGCCATCGAGACGTGCGACTCCAGCCCGGCCTGCCGGCGCAGCGCCCGGCCCTTCACGCTGACAAAGGGCTCCGAGGCCCATGCGTCGCCATAGAAGAGCCATCCGGCCAACACCTGTTCGGCGGTAAGTCCCTTGTACGAACGGGCGCCATAGACCTTCGTGCAGAGGTCAAGGGCGTAGGTCTGCACAGGGCAGATGCGGTCATTATGGAGCATGCACAGACGCCCCAGCTTGTCGGCGGTGGCGCGCGGCACAGTGGGCGGCACACCGCTCTCGGCACGTGTGCCACAGGCGGCGCCTAAGAGCAGCAACGCCATGAGCGCGCCCTTGCGCAGCAGAGGGGAGCGCAGCACCTGGCGATAGTGGCCCTTGGGATCGAAGAGCATGAAGAGCAGCGACACGAAGAGCAGGGCATAGCCCGTGTAGGTCACGGCTATCCCCCAGGGGTCGCTGTTCACGGCCAGCACCGTGCCGTGGCCGTCGGCATCGTAGCTCTGCTGATAGAAACGGTAGGTGCGGTAGGAAAAGATGTGGTTCATCGACACTCGCCCTTCTTGCCTGGCGCTGCCGTCGATGACAGTGAAGAGCGAAGCATAATCGGCCACGGCGGCCGTGCCCTCATGGTAGGTGGTGTGAAACTGATGGAGCTGCAGGCTGAAGGGCAGCGTGGCCATCTGCATGGCGTCTCCGCCGTCGGCTGCCAGCACATAGGCGTTGGAGGTCTCGCCCTCGCGAAGGTGCATCATGCCGCGTGTGGCGGTGAGGTGGGTGAGCAGTGCTCCACAGAGAATCACGCCCATGGCTCCGTGCAACAGCCAGGTGCCCGGATGGCGCACCCTGCGCTTGAGCATATAGGCCAGCCCCAGCGAGGCCAGCAGAGCCCACAGCAGCGTGAACCACCATGAGCCGTAGATGGCCGTATGGGCATAGTCGGTGCCACGGCTGTTCTCCACCACTGTGGCGGCGGCCATCACAGCCAGCAGAACCACATACGCGGCACATAATATCTTTCTAATCATCGTTGTCGTTGCATGACGCTGTTTTACCGGCATGGCTCATAATTGCTCCGCCACCCCCGGGGGGGGCTCCGAGCATCGCCATTCCACATGCAAAGTTACATTAAATAGCCGACAACACGCACGATGACCCGCCACTATTTGCCCAATTTCCTCATTTTTGAGGATAAAAAACGACTGCGCCGCTGCCTCACATGACAACGGCGCAGGTTGGTTTTCTTTTACGCGGGGGCGGCGGGTAACGCTACTTTTTCTTTCTTATTTGTCCGGCAATGATCTTGGCCATTGCTGCCGCCCCTTTGTCGGTGGGGTGTATGCCGTCGGCCTGCATGGTGCCGTCGGCCTCATCGAAGAGCGCGTGGAGGTCCAGATATTCGAGGCCGTTGCGCTTGGCGGTCTTCTGGATGACGGGCATCTCGCCGTTGACGATGACACTGTCGGATATGGCCCAAATACGGCGTGCCTTGATGGGACTGCAGAGGATGATGCGCGGCTTGGAGGGCAGCGCACGCAGCGTGTCGACCATGCGTTGCAGGTCGGGACCGAAGTCGGCGCTGTGCTTCCAGTTGTAGTCCTTCGAATCGTTGGTGCCGAGCTTCACCACCACGATGTCGGGGCAGAAGGCCTTGGCATCGCGCCATGCCGGCTCACGGAAGTAAGGCAGGTCGCCGCTGTGCATCAGCGTGCGGGCCGACACGCCGAAGTTCTTCACGTCATAGTCTGCTCCGAGCAGCCGCTGCAACACGGCGGGATAACCATACACGTCGCTCATGTCGATGCCCATGCCGTCGGTGATGGAGTTGCCGATGCAGGCCACACGCCGGGCGCCGACGGCAGGGGCCTTCACCGTGGCGAGCCATGCCTGCAGGTCGGCCAGCATCTGGCGGTGGAAGGCAAAAGCCGGACGGAAGCCCCAGCCGTGTCCGCCCGACGGATAGGCATAGAGGGCACAGTTGTTGCCGGCATTGCGCATGGCTGCATAGTAGGCCACGCCATTGCTGACGGGCGGCACCGTGCGGTCGTCGGTGGAGAGGAGCACGATGGCCGGCGGCGTGAGGTGGCGCTGCACCTGCCTGTCGTTGCTCCACTGCTGCACCAGCGTCTGGTCGGCCATGCCCTGCTCGCCGAGGAAATTGACACACGAGCCCTTGTGGGTGACCCGCGCATCCATCGACACCACGGGGTAGAACAGGATGGAGAAATTGGGGCGGGCCGCCCACGGGGCATGGGTGCTCACGGCCGATGCCAGATGGCCTCCTGCCGAGAAGCCCATGATGCCCACATCGGCAGGGTTGACGTGCCAGGCCTCGGCTGAGTCGCGCACGGTGCTCATGGCTCGGTAGGCGTCGCCAAGGGGCACGGTGCGGTCGCCCTTGGGCATGCGGTATTCGAGCACGAAGAAGGCTATGCCCTGGCTGTTCATCCACTCGGCCCACTGATGGCCTTCGTGGTCGGTGGCAAGGTGCGAGTAGCCTCCGCCGGGCAGGTCGACGATGGCGCGCCCTGTGGGCGCCGCGGGCAGGTAGGCGGTGAGGCGGGCTCCGCCGTCGAGGGTGCAGACAAACTGGCGCGCGGTGGCCTGCGCCGCGGATTGCCGGGCGGCGGGCGCTGCGCCCTGTTGGGTCTGTGCCGAACAGGAGAGGCACATCGCCATGATGCATAGGGTCAGAAAGTGTTTTGTCATACGGGTATGGGGTAGATGGTGTTTTGAATGGTACATGATTGCCGGGCGGTCAACCCTTGGGGGCGGCAGGTCCTACTGCTTGCGTTCCAGGAAGTCCACTTCCACGATGCGCAGTTCGGTCTTTCCCTTGGCTGCCACAAAGCGGTCGAGCTCGTTGGCGTTGCCGCCCGCCAGTTCCTTCACATCGCCAAAGGCGTTGCTGTCGCGACTGGGGGCCAGCATCTTGATGGTGACGGTGTTGGCGGCTACGGGCTTGTCGATGGCGATGTGCACATAGCCGAGTGTGGGATAGGTGAGTCCTCGCCACACCAGGCGCTTGCCTTCGTAGACGGCAAGCGGATACACCTTGTTGCGCCAGCCCGAGAGCTTGATGGCTATCTCGCCGATGCGTGCCTTGCGCTCGAGGGTGAAGGTGGCCCAGGCGTTGGCCTGCTGACCGTCGCTGTGCCACTCGGAGCGCTCGTTGTCGTCGGTGGCGCAGGCCGCGTCGGCTGCATTGGAGCCCACCGCCGTGCTGACCACGCGCAGCGCCGTGAAGGTGTCGGCATAGGAGGGCGTAGACGGTGTGGCTCCCCGACTGAGGTTGCAGGGCAGCGTCAGGGCGGGCACATGGCGGCTGACGCCGTCGTGGAGATCGGTGGCCACGGTGGCAAGGTCGATGGTGACCGGCGACAGGCCGTCGGCGGCTGCCGTGAGGGTGATGGTGCCGGCATGACTGGTGGAGCGCACCAGCACGCGGTTGACGCCACATTCCACAGGCAGGTCGAGCGAACGGATGTAGTTGTCGAAGTCGGCTGTGGTCTCCGGACCATCGAGCATGTCTTGCTGGCCGTTGGCTGCGTTGGCCGTGGCTTCGGGCCGCTTGTCGCCCTGCGGACGGGCCAGTCCGCCGAGCCACTCTCCCTCACCGCTGAGGTTGAAGTGCACCATGCGGTTGTCGAGCGGACAGCGCCGCCCGTCTTTGTCGACGACCTCATACTGCACCAGAGCCATGTCGGCGCCGTCGGCTGCGAAGCCCTCCGGACTGGTGGTGACGCTGATCTGCAGGTGGTGGGGCTCGCCGGCTGTGGCGACCGTGGCGCGGCTCACCTCCCGACCGTCGCGGTAGCCCACGGCCTCAAGCGTTCCGGGCGAATAGGCTATGTCGGCAAAGGTGAACAGGTATTGGTGGCTGCGCTGGCCGTCGGCCACATGGCGGCCGTTGAGCAGCAGCGCCACGCTGTCGGCTGTCGAGACGACATACTTGGTGAGGCGCTGGCCGTCGGCATAGTTCCAGTGGCCGATGATGTGTGTGGCGTCGCGCTCGGGTGTCACCCAGCCGTCCCACATCACCTGGTGGGCATAGTAGGCGTCCTTGGGGATACGCATGGCGTCTACCACACCGCTCGAGCGGTAGTTGGCTTCGCCGCGATAGTGGGTGTTGGTGTCGGAGAACACGATCTTGGTGCCGCCGTCGTTGACACGCCGTCCGGTGCCGGGGCGCTCCAGGTAGTAGTCGTGCCACGCCGTCACCATGCCCACGGCAAACTGGTCCATGTTGTGGTTATAGTCGGGGGCCGGTGCGCCGCGATAGAGGGGACCGTCGCCTTCCTTGTGGTAAGGGTAGCTCCACGCATCCCAGTATTTGCGCAGGCCTTCGTCGCGGTGATACTCCATCATCCACATGGGCTTCGTGGCGCTCTTGTTCACATAGAGCATCTCGCCGCCATACTCGGCCTCTTGCGAGTCGAGCATCTCCCTACTGCCTGAGGCGCGTCCGCCGTGGGGGTCATAGAGGTCGCGCAGGTGGCGCATCTCCTTCATGTGCTCTTCCGACACGCCTTTGTTGCCGCTCTCGTAGAACAGGATGCTGGGGTTGTTGCGGTTGTAGATGATGGCATCGCGCATCACGCCGACGCGCTGGCGCCACCGGTCGCCGTCGACATCGCGCTCGGCATCGCCGGCGGGCATGGCCTCGATGAGGCCCACGCGGTCGCAGCTCTCGATGTCTTGTTTCCAAGGGCAGACGTGCATCCAGCGAACGAGATTGCCGCCTGATTCCACCATGAGTTTATTGCTGTAGTCGCTGAGCCAGGCTGGTACGCTCATGCCCACGCCCGGCCATTCGTTGCTGGTGCGCTGGGCATAGCCGTGCATCATGATGGCGCGGTCGTTGAGCCACGTCACACCGTCGTGGAAGGCGGTCTTGCGGAAGCCTGTGCGCAGCACATGGTCGTCGATGGGGGTGCCGTCGGCGGCCAGCAGCTGGGTGTGCACCGTGTAGAGATAGCCGTAGCCCCAGCTCCAGAAATGGGCATCGGCCAGACGGCCTTCCACGGCCACCGTGCAGGTGTCGCCGGGCTGCAGCGTGCGTGTCAGGCCGTCGTAGCGGCCCACCTCACGGCCGTCGTTGTCGATGAGGATGCAACGATAGCCGAACGTGCGGGGCTGGTTGTCGTCGTTGCGCACCTGACTCTCGGCATGCACCGTCACACTGCGATGTTCGATGTCGTAGTCCTTGCCATAGACATACACACCCGTGGTGCCGAGGTTCGAATAGAGCGGCAGCGTCTGGTAGAGCCGGTCGCTGATGTGGAGCCACGCATTCTTGGGTATGCCGCCATAGTTGGCATTGAAGTTCTTGTCGTTCCACTGATAGCGGCTGTTGGTGGCCCGCTCCCGGTACATCCACGAGCTGTTGACCCACACGGCCACCACATTGTCGCCATCGTGCACATAGGGCGTGAGGTCCCAGCCGGAGGCCATCACGCCATTCTCGGTGAACCCGAGGCTGTGGCCGTTGACATACACCTCGGCGCCAAAGCGCACGCCTTCGAGTTCGAGGAAAATCTTGCTGTCGGCGGTGTGGCTGAGCACAAAATGCTTGCGATACCACATCACGGTGTCGCTCAGCTGGTGGATGGACACGCGGAAGGCTTCTGCCTCGTTCCAGGCATGGGGCAGCGACACACGCTGCCAGGCATGGTCGTCGAAGCTGACGTCGGCAGCATCATGACAGTCGCCCACGCTGAGAAGCCATCCTCCGTTGAAATTGAGCCGCTCGCGCTGGATGGCGTGGCCCAGCAGGGGCATCAGCATGACAAACAATAATATACGAAGTCGCATCATAGAGGTTTTTAGAGAGTTGTGTAATGACCGACGGGCATAGCCGAGACCGTGAAGGGATGGCTCTGCTGTGCCCGTCGGGGGGAGGAGGTAATGGATATTGCGGTGGGCGGTCTTACTGCGCCCGCTTGTTATACTTATAGGTCTTGCCGTTCTCCTTGATGATATAGACACCGGCAGGCAAGTTGCCAAGGTCTTCGTTGACACGGCGGCCGTCGAGGGTGAACACCTGTCGGCGCAGGGTGCCGTGGGCATCCAGCGAGCCGATGCCGTCTGTCGACACGATCTTCAGCACACCGTTGGCGGCAGCCAGCGACGCGCTGTCCCATGCCATGCCCTTGGGGAGTGCCGGCAGCGACACCTTGGGGGTGCCACTGAAGGTGCTGGCGGTCCACAGCACGATGCTGTCGCCCACGGCCGGTGTGTAGCGGTCGCCCAGACTGATGATGACCGAGTCGTTGAGCGTGAGACGTCCGCCCACCTCGAGATACGAGCGACTGGTGGCCGTGTTGCGGTTGTTGGTGATGGTGAGCTCCAGACGGCCCTTGGTCAGCGTGACATTGCCTTCGGTCTTGATGCCGCCATAGTGGTTGCCGTAGTAGGTGCCCGGTGCCAGCGTGCCGCCATTGACGGTGATGGTCTGCAGCATACCGCGGCCCTGCACCCGTCCGGAGTCGGTGACGGCGACCGATGATGTTCCCGTAAGCAGGGTCTTGAACGATGACTCGTCGAGGCGCAGCTCGCCGCCGGCAATGGTCACCGCTCCGATGGCAGACTGGGCATTCGTCGTGGCGAGGGTCCACAGTCCGGAGCCTACCTTGCGCACCTTGGCACCGGTGATCTGCAGTTTTGCCGTCTTCAGCATCTCCTCGTTGAGGGTGCCGATGGTGAGCGTGCCGGTGCCGTTGATGGTGCCGTCGCCCTTGACGTGGCCGATCACCATGTTGTGGCTACCGGCCTGGAAGGTGGTGCCGCTCGACACCTGCAGGGTGGCCTTGGGCAGACCGTAGTTGTTGTCCCAGTCGAACGAGGGATCGTAGGTGCTGCGCTTCTGCTGTCCGGCCACCACGGTGCCCTCGAAGTCGCTCCAGTCGCCTCGCAGATAGTTGCGGTTGCCGGCTGCATAGACATAGAACATGCCCTGGCCCGACAGACGGCCGGTGTAGCTGCATCGCGGATCCATCCAGAAGTTGCCCGACACCTTCTCGGGCACCACGATGTTCATGCTGTTGGTGCTGTATGACCCCATGGTGTTGCTGTCATAGACCTTGGCGCCGGTGGTGGCATAGCGCAGCGTGTCGGCATTGGTGCCGTCGCACAGGTTCACGGTGCCGCCCTCGACAGCCAGACACTTCAGGTTGCTGGTGGCATTGAGCGTGAGCGTGCCCGCACCGCGCTTGCTGAGGGTGTAGCGGCCGCCGGTAGAGGCAAAGCCTTTCTGCATGGTCAGCGTGGCGTTGTTGGCCACACTGACGGCAGCGTCGGCACCGGCGAGCCGGATGACCTGGTTGTTGGTGGATGTGGCTGTCACGGCCAGCGTGGCATTGCCCGAAAGCTCGATGACGTTGCTGACACCGCCCAGCGAGCCATAGTCCTGTCCCTCGTTGTTGGCCAGCGAGGCCACGCTGAGCGTGCCGCCCATGATGCGGGCGGTGCCCTTGAAGCGGTTCACATTTTTGATGGTGACCTTGCCTTGGCCGGTCTTGGTGAGGTCGGCGGTGCCGCAGATGCTGTCGCCGCTGATGGTGTAGGCCAGCGAGTCGTTGGCAAACGTGAGGGCGGCCACGGTCACGGGTTGGGCCACGGTGATGTCGGTGCGGGTGGCCTCATCGGTGAAGGTCACGCGGTCGCCGCTGACAAACTTGTCTTTCAGGCCGCCCACGGTGAAGTTCTCCGTGGTCAGCAGGTCCCAGTTGCCGTCTTCGCTGCCCTGCCACTCCACGGCGGCTGCATCGCGCTGGTCGGCAATGGTGATCATGATCTTGCCGTCGGCCAGACTGAGGGCGGCCTTCTGGTTGTTGATGCCGTCGATGGTGACGTCGGTCAGGTCGCCGGTCAGCGTGCCTACCTCTGCCAGCACATAGGTGCCGGCCTCCAGACGGTCCTTGCCGCTGAGATAGGTGGGATGGATCTCGAACACGGGCGCACTGTACTGCGGACCCTGGCTCCAGTCTTTCTTCTCCAGTGAGAGTTTCGCGGCCTTAAGGCAGTCGGCGGTCTTGGTGTTGTCGTCGATGTCGAACACCACACGGGCGCCGAAGCCCAGCGCCAGCGAGTCGATGGTGACGGTGCCCACGTGGTCGGCAGCGCCGGGCATCAGCTTGGCGCCGTAGTCCATGGACACGCCGGCCTGGAACGTGCCGCCGTCGCTCTGCAGCGTGGCAAAGCGGTTGAGCCACACGTGCGACTGCTGCATCACGCCGTCGAAGCGCAGCGTGCCGCCCCACACGTCGGTGGCGCCGGTGTAGGTCTGCGTCAGGGTGGGCATCACAAGGGTGCCCTTGCCCTGCTTGGTGACACGCGTGTCGCCCGTGAAGGCGGCTCCGGTCAGTGTGTGGGTGAAGTAGGTGGTGGTGATGTTGCTGTTGCTGTCGTGACCCTGTGTCCATGAGGGGGCTACATCAAAGAACACCTCGGGCTGGGCTCCCTCAGCCACCGTGGCGGTCATGTCGCCGGTCTCGGCGAGGATGACCTGCTTGCCGTTGAGGTCGGCCGTGATGGTGCCGCCGTTGGCAACCTCCGTCTTGCCATTGGTGGTCTCGGGAGGCGGGGCCTGGGTGATGCCCTCAAGCTCGCCCACGAAGAACGACACGTGGGGCGGCTGGTTGTAGCCGTTCATCTGGGTCTGCATGGCGTTGCGATACTGCTTGTCGGAGAGCAGCGTGGCCATCCGCCACGGGGTGGGAATGGTGGTGGTGTAGATGCGCATGTCGCCATTGGCCGTGCGCGAGACGATCTCCTCGCGCCAGTCGCCGAAGATGTCGGCCTGCAGGCAGGGTGTGGCCTTGGTGCTGTTGTTCGAGAGGGCACCGGTGAGCGTGATGCTCGACTGGTCTTCAAACTTGTGGATGCTGGTGGCGTCATTGTCTTCGTCGAGCAGGTCGCCGTCCCAGTAGACGCGGAACACGTTGCCATACCAGTAGCCGTCGGGCAGACCCTCGGCATGCTTGGCCGTCACGGCGCTGATGGCCTTGTCGTGGGCCGACGATCCGATGGCGCCGGGCACCCGGTTGGTGAAGTTGGCAAACATGCTGCGGCCGTCGTCGCTGCCGCCTGCCAGACGATAGAGTATCTTAGAGGTTGTGGCGTCGCGGTAGTTGTTGGCCGGACTGGTCTCGTTACAGGCATAGACCTGCAGGCCCTCGCGGTAGGGGTCAAACTGGCCCACGTGGTGGGCATCGCCGTGGCCGAGGCCTGAGGTGGAGAGGCCGCGACCGTTGTCGTCGATGACCATCGAGCCGAACACGATCTCGTCGCGCCCGTCCTGGTCAACGTCGGCAATGGAATAGTTGTGGTAGCCCTGTCCATACCACGACGAGCCGCTGTTGTTGCAGTTCCAGCGCCAGCGCACGCTGAGGTTATGGGTGGCGGGGTCCACGTCGAGCGCCACCATCTTGTGGCGGGTGTAGATGCCGCGGGCCAGGAAGATGCTGGGCTTGCGGCCGTCGAGATAGGGGGCGCCGAAGAAGAACTTCATGGCGCGGTGGCCGTAGTTGTCGCCCCAGGTGGCGGTGAGGTCGCTCTCGCCGTCTTCGAAGCGCTTCAGCGGGAAGGCCTGCACATTGTAGGGCTTGCCCGTGGTGCCGTTCATATAGACGAGAAACTCATCGCCCTTGCACAGGAAGTTGTACACACTGCCGCGATAGTCTTTCGAGGCATCGCCCACGGTGTAGGTGGTGCCGTCGGCCATGTGGATGATGCTGTTGTCCTGCAGGCGGGCCACACACTCGGCCTTGCCGTCGCCGTCCCAGTCGTAGGCCATGATGTTGATCTCGTTTTGCTGGAAGTCCCACATGTTGGGACCGCAGTCGATCCACCAGAGCAGCGTGCCGTCGAGCTTCTGCACCTCTATGCGGGCAAAGTCTTTCTGCGAGGTGTCGTTGGCGTCCTGACTGGTGAAGATCTGCTTGGTGATGAGCTCCATCTCGCCGTCGCCGTCCACGTCGCCGATAGTGGCGTCGTTGGGCTCATACTGCGAAGAGATGTCGGTGCTGCCGTCGTTGGAGATGCGCTTGGGCTTCTTCACCTCGAGCCAGCCGTTGCTGAGGTTGTAGCCGGCCTTGCTGGCCTCACCCTCTTGGCCGGCACGCACGGCCTTCACGGTGTACTGGCTGGTGATGGTGCCGGCAGGGTCGGTGTAGTTGGACACGGTGAGCGGCTCGTCGTTGACCTTCACCCCGTCGCGATAGAGGTTGTAGGTGGTGCCATAGTACTCATCGGCATTGATGCGCCATGAGCAGTACATGCCGCCGGTCTGCTTGACGGCAATGAGGCCCCGGTCGAGGTTGTCGAACTGTCGCTGGGCCAGGCCCGTAAGGGGCATCGTGGCCAGGAGCAGCGAGGCTGCAATGACTTGTTTTTTCATGTTATGAGGTAGTTTTGTTTTTGTTCGGAAGTGTTGCATGGTTGGCGGGGCGAGGATTGGCACAGGCCACGGAATGGGCTGAAGGCAGCGGCATGGGCTGAAGGCTGCGGTCAGTTGCCGTCGGGCTTCAGCGTCTCGTATATCGGGGCCGGATACCACACGAAGGCCGCGGGGTCGTCGGGGTGGTCGGGAGCGTAGTCGGTCCACGCGGGCCGCAGGTGGCTGGCCAGCGGCAGGCCGAGGGCCTTGATGCCCATCACCACCATCTTGCCCACCTCGTAGGCGCCATAGGGGTTGAAGTGGGTGTTGTCGGCCAGCGGCTTCGGCTGATCGGGGAAGGTGTTGGCCGGATAGTGCACGAGGGCCTTCGTGCTTCCCTCATAGCCGAGGGTCTCAAAGAAGGTGCGGGTCATGTCGTGCAGGTCGATAAGGGCCACGCCTTCGCGGTGGGCCACAGCACGCATGGCGTCGGGGTAGTCGCCGTGGGTCTCGAGGATGGTGCGCTGGGCCTTGTCGAAGGCACGGCGCTGGGTGGGCGTGCAGAACACGGGGATGGCGCCTTTCTCGCGCACACGGTCTACGAAGATCTTGAGGTTATGGCTGAAGTTGTACCAGGCACCGTTGCCGGCGCCGCGCTCTTTCTGGTCGTTGTGGCCAAACTCGCAAAACACATAGTCGCCCGGGCGCAGGTGCTCGGTGATGTAGTCGAGGCGGCCCTGGGCCAGAAACGTGCCGGCCGTCAGTCCGCTCTCGGCGAGGTTGCAGACGGCAATGCCTTCGTCCCACCAACGGGGAAACATCTGGCCCCATGAGGCCCACGGCTCGCGTGCCTGGTCGACCACGGTGGAGTTGCCACAGAGGTAGATGGTGGTGGCCGTGGTGTCGCGGTCGATGGTGATGCGGCTGACGGCTGGTGCCTCGCCGTTGAACTCCAGCGTCAGGCGGTTGTCCCAGTGCAGGTAGTCGCGCTCACGGTCCTTGATGCGCACACTGCGACGATCGTCGATGCGTGTGCTGCGCTTGTTGACGGTGAAGGTCACCGTGTGCTGCTCGCGGCGGCGTGTGGCCACGGGCTCCACCATGAGGCGCCGACACTCGGCACGCACGGTGGTGGTGGCGGCATGGCGCCGGCTGCCCAGCGTCACGCTGACACGGTAGTTGCCGTCGGGCACAAGCACACTGAAGAAGAACGGTGCTCGACTGTCCTTCGTGGGGGGTGCCACGATGTCGTAGCCATAGCCCAGCGAGTCGGTGTAGACGGGTTGTGGCTTGGTCAGGTCGAAGTCGAAGTGCTGGGCCTGCGCGTGCAGGGGAGCGATGAGCAGGAGGACATATAATATAAGGTGTCGCATGGGGGTATTGGTGTTTATAGGTCGGTGCCGTTTACGCGGAGCTTGCTGACGGTGGTCTCGGGAATGACGGTGGGGTCGAAGGTGCCTCGGGTGTTGCTGACGTCGATATCGGCAAAGCCGAAGCGGCAGAGCCTGTACTTGTCGGACAAGCCCACGTCGAAGAAGTTGTCGCACTGCATGCGGATGCGGCTGATGCTGATGTCGCTACACTCGGAGAGGGGCATGTCGGCACGGTCGCCGGGCTTGAAGAACTGCGTCCAGGGGCGCACCACGAGAAACGAACGGGTGTGGCCGGTGATGTCAGCGACGCTGACATAGGCGTAGCGCTGGGGGGTGTCGGGGCGCATCTTCAGCCACAGCACACGGTTGGCGTTGTCGGCATGGCAGTGGCGCAGCACCACGTTGCGGTCGTCGATGCTCTCGGAGCCCAGCGTCAGACAGCCGTGCACGGTGCCATAGCGGCAGTGCTCGATGACGATGCGGCTGTTGGGGCCATTGGTGGTGTCGCGGTCGGCCCAGGTGCCCTTGCCGCCCTTGAGGGCCACGGCATCGTCGTTGACGCTCATATAGCAACCGCTGACCAGCACATCGTGGCAGGCATCGATGTCGATGGCGTCGCTCGAGGGGGCTTTCAGACCTTCGGTGGGCGAGGTGATGCGGGCGTGCAGGTAGCGCACGTGGTGGCTCTTGTAGAGATGGTTGGTCCAGAACGGACTGTTCTGCAGACGGATGTTCTGCACGGTGACGTTCTGCGAATGGGAGATGTAGACCAGGCGCGGGCGCTGCTCGTCTTTGTTGGTGCACTGCGGGTTCCACTGCCGGCGCATCCAGAACTGGCGCCAGTAGTGGTGGCCGTTGCCGTCGATGGTGCCGGGGCCAGAGATGACGAAGCCGTCGACGCCGTCGGCATTGACGAGCGCGGTGTAGTAGGCACAGGTCTCGCCTTCTATGCGGGTGGTCTTGATGTCGAAGTCGGCTATGCGGTCGGAGCCTTTCAGGCATCCGCCTTCTTCCACGAGCAGATGGGTGCCCTGACGAAAGTAGAGGCTGCCCGAGACAAACGTACCGCGCGGAACGACTACCACTCCCCCACCCTCTGCGGCGCAGCGGTCGATGACCCGCTGCAGGGCCTCGGTCTGCACCCGGGTGGTGTCGGCCACCACGCCATAGTCGGTCACCACATAGCGGCGGCCGAGCGTGCTGATGTCCACCAGGGAAGAGTCGGCAAACCAGGCATCCATGACGGTGCCGTCGGGCCACAGCGGCTGCGTCTTGGGCTTCTTGGCGGCCACGATGCTCAGGGTGGCCATCAGCGCCATACATAGGGTAACGATCGTTCTTTTCATACGCTTGTGGGCAAGGGTGTGATGATTGTTGGTCGGTCTGCGCGGGCACACTGCCCGCATAGCTGTTGGTTTTTATCTTGCAAAGATACGTGCTTTTCGGCAGAAAAATAACATGCATTTTGATTTTGTACCTATAATTTTTGGCGCAAACGGTTTGTCGGCGGACTGCTGGAGGCTGGGCGAGAGCCAACTGCAGAGGTCGTTGCAAGGGTGTGGTCTTTTCGGCTCAGCGTGATTCTTGAGCAATATCTTTCTAAAAATTTGCACGTTCCGAGAAAAAGCGATAGCTTTGCGGATGACATAATCTACACGTGACCACCAATGAAAAAGATAATCAAGCATTTCACTGACGACGACCTCTACAAGTTCAGCATGTGCTGCGCCGTCATCGACAACTTCCCGAGAGCTCAGGTGAAATATCAGTTCACCGACCGCGACAACACCGTCTACCCCGCAGGGTTCGACGAGGCGCTGCGCGAACAGATCGCCATGCTCGAGACCGTCACCATCACCGACGAGGAGATAGACTTCATGAAGCGCCGCTGCCGCTACATACCCACATGGTTCTATACCTACCTCCGGGGCTACCGCTTCAAGCGCGAATGGGTACGTGTGGAGCAGGATGCCGAGGGACATCTGCACGTGGACATCGAGGGGAGCTGGGCCGACACCATACTGCTCGAGGTGAAGATTCTCAGCATCATCTCCGAACTGTATTATATCATGACCGACCAGACCGACAGCTTCCGCCTCGACACGTATTACGACAAGACACTCCGCAAGGGCGAGCGACTGCTCGAGGCGGGCTGCGTGTTCAGCGATTTCGGCACACGCCGCCGCGTGTCGTTCGAAGCTGAGGAGACCGTGGTGCGGGCATTGAAAGACTGTTATAACAGCAAGCCGTGGCCCGGCAGGTTTGTGGGCACAAGCAACGTGTACCTCGCCATGAAGTATGACCTTATCCCCGTGGGCACCATGGCCCACGAGTTTGTGTGTGCCATCGGTGGCATGTACGGCCCGCAGATGGCCAACCACATTGCCATGAACTCATGGCGACACACCTTCCGGGGCGCTCTCGGCACATATCTCTACGACAGCTTCGGCTGGGACATCTTCAGCGTCAACTTCTCCGAGGACTTCGCCAACCAGTTCAAAGGGCTGCGCATAGACAGCGGCGACAACTACACGCAACTGATGAAAATTGCTGACAAATACCGGTCGCTCGACATCGACCCGCGCACCAAGCAGGTGATCTTCAGCAATGCGCTCGACACCGACAGCGCCATCGCCATACAGCAGTATGCCAAGGACTACTGCCAGCCTTCCTTCGGCATCGGCACACACTTCACCAACGACTTCGACGGCGTGAAACCCATGAACATCGTCATCAAGCTCATAGCCGCAAAGATAACGGAGTCGTGGCCGTTCTACAACGATACGTGCAAGCTGAGCGAAGACATCGGCAAGCACACCGGCAACCCCGACGTGGTGGCCCGCTTCATGAAGACACTGCATATCGATGACGCGCACGCCTCTGCCACATTCTGATATTTCATGAGCCGACGCAGACTTTGTTTCCCTGTCTGTGTCGGCTCACGCATTTATATTGATAGTCATATTGGCACGACTCATCATGCATGTCCTAATTGCGGTTTAATAATTTCAGATAGCGACATCACACATAACTGTTACAACAAATCTTCTTCCGATGAAAGTTCTTCTACTTCGAGCGGCAATCAATATGGTGCAG
>CAVAXH010000034.1:0-18892 GCA_963592505.1 Bacteroidaceae bacterium | reverse complement strand
TTATAGCGGTTGCCCGAATGTGGTCCTCGTGGCGAGGGCCGGGCTGCACGCCCCTTTATCTCTTCGATCCACTATGTGGCAGACAATGAACAGATGGCTGGCCGTGGCCGCCGGGTCGGTGCTGGCCGTGACAGCATGGGCGCAGCGCCCCGACTTCAACAAGATGTCGCCGCTCGTCAGGCAGGCATGGCTCTCGCAGCGACATGCACCGGCTATGGTTGCGGCGGCGAACGCCAAGACCTCAGCACTGCGCCGGGGCAGCATCGTGGCCTTTGTGAAACTGGCTTCGGCCGATGCTACACCTCTGCACCGTCACGGTGCACGCGTGCTGGCACAGAGAGGTCCGCTTTTTGTCGCAGACATGCCCCTGGAAGCCCTCGCCCCCCTCTCGCATGACGGACAGGTGCTTCGCCTCGAGGCCGGTCAGCGCGCCACCACCACCATGGACACCACTGCCGTCATCGTCGGTGCCACGCCTGCCCAGCAGCTGCTCCGCCTGCCGACGGCCTACACCGGCCGCGGCGTAGTGGTGGGCGTGCAGGACATAGGCTTCGACCTCACGCACCCCACCTTCTTCTCGGCCGACATGACCCGCTACCGCATCAAGGCCCTGTGGGACCAGCTCTCCACCGACACCCTCACCACCACACTGCCCGCCGGGCGCGACTATGTGGGCCGCGACACCCTGTTGGCGCTCGGCTGTCCGCGCGACGGACTGCAGCAGACCCACGGCACCCACACCACAGGCATCGCCGCCGGCAGTGGCGCTGAAGGCGCCGACACGCTGTCGGCCTACCGCGGCATTGCGCCCGAGAGCGACATCTGCCTGGTGTGCAACGCCACCACCGACGACATCGCGCTCATCGACCCCGCCGACTACTACAAGTACACCTATGCCCTCGACGCCCTCGGCTTCAAGTATATCTTCGATTATGCCGACAGCGTGGGCAAGCCCTGCGTCATCAACTTCAGCGAAGGCTCGCGACAGGACTTCCAGGGCTACGACCAGCTCTACTATGAGATGCTCGACTCGCTCACCGGCCCCGGACACATCATCGTCTCGTCGGCCGGCAACGCCGGGCAGGCCATCAACTATCTGCACAAGCCTGCAGGCCAGTCGAGCGCCGGTCTCTTCTGCGGCAGCAGCCTGCAGAACGTGGGCTTCACCACCAAGACCACTGCCGACTTCACCCTGCGCCTGTCGGTCTACGACCATGCCGACGCCCCGCACATCATCAGCGTGCCCATGAGCCGTGTGCTGGCCTCCCCCGACTCCACACTCCTCGACACCGTGACCGTCGGTGCCTACCGCTATGAGGTGGCAGCCACCGCCTATCCCTCCAGCTACAACCCGCAGGAGACGGTGTGCGACTGGGACATCATCACCCTGGGCAACATCTTCAGCAAGTGCTACCCTGTGGCACTGCAGCTCACCGGCGAGGAGGCCGACGTGGAACTCTATCCCGTCACCGGATGGCTCTACCACAGCAGTCTCGACGACACGCTGGCCGACGGCGACAACAGCCACAGCATCAACTCGCCTGCGAGTGCGCCATCGGTCATCTGTGTGGGTGCCACCGGCTGGCGCACACAGTTTGTCAACTATCTCGGCGACCAGCATGTCTACGACACAGGCCGCGAGGGTAGCTGCGCGCTCTTCTCGAGCGTCGGACCGACGTTCGACGGCCGCATCAAGCCCGACGTGATGGCCCCCGGCCAAAACATCGTGTCGGCCTACAGCAGCTACTATCTGGAGCACAATCCCGAGGCCAGCGACATCTCGTCGGACGTGCGCCACTTCCAGCACGCCGGCCGCACCTATGCATGGAACAGCAATGCCGGCACCAGCATGTCGTCGCCCGTCGTGGCCGGTGCCATAGCCCTGTGGCTGCAGGCCGACCCCACCCTGTCGCCCACCGACTGTCTCAGCATCTTTGCCGTCACCTGCACCCACCACGACCCCACACTCACCTACCCCAACAACCTCTACGGCTATGGCGAAATCGATGTCACTGCCGGCCTGCAGGAGGTGCTGCGCCGCAAGGCGGCAGGTGTGGAGGCTCACCCCTGCACACCGTCGTCGGCCAGCCGCATCTACACCGTCGACGGACGCTCCGCAGGCACCGACACCTCGCTGCTCCCGCCGGGGCTCTACATCCGCGACGGCCGCAAGTTTGTCGTGCACTGACCCAACCGGACATGTCCGCATTTTGTCGCCGGCACCACGTGCCCCACACCATATCACATCACAGATAAAAAACCAAAACCACCACCATGAAGATTTTTGCCATTGGCATGAACTATGCCCAGCACAATAAAGCGCTACACGGCACGTTATCTAAACCAGAGGAACCGGTCATCTTCCTGAAGGCCGACACCGCCCTGCTCAAGGACCACAAGCCCTTCTTCATCCCCGACCACATGGGGCAGATAGAGTATGAGGCCGAAGTGGTGGTGCGCATCTGCCGGCTCGGCAAGAACATCCCCGAGCGCTTTGCCCACCGCTACTACGACGCCGTCACCGTCGGCATCGACTTCACCGCCCGCGAGATGCAGCGGCGGCTGGCCGCACAGGGCAAGCCGTGGGACGTGGCCAAAGGCTTCGACGGTGCAGCCTGCATCGGCGAGTGGGTCGACAAGGAGAAGCTGCCCGACATACAGCGTCTGCGCTTCCGCCTCGACATCAACGGGCAGGAGGCACAGCAGGGATGCACCTACGACATGTTCTACAAGGTCGACGAGATCATTGCCTACATCAGCCAGTTCTACACGCTGAAGACCGGCGACATCCTCTACACGGGCACACCCACCGGTGTGGGCCCCGTGCACATCGACGACCACCTCGAGGGCTACGTCGAAGAGCGCAAGGTGCTCGACTTCTACTGCAAGTGACG
Source organism: Bacteroidaceae bacterium (assembly GCA_963592505.1). Classification (GTDB taxonomy): domain Bacteria; phylum Bacteroidota; class Bacteroidia; order Bacteroidales; family Bacteroidaceae; genus Prevotella. Next base: position 15,998 of record CAVAXH010000034.1, on the reverse strand, counting down.
CCCCCCGGCTCCGCCCCCACACACCAACAGACAAGACATGAAACACATACGAACACTCATGCTGCTCCTGGCAGTCCTCGCGAGCCTGACGGCCTCGGCCCAACGGTTCTTCAACCTGACCTCCGATGAGGTCAGCGTCGACTCCATGCTGCCGCAGTTCACCTATTCCGTGCCGCTCGAAGGCGCCTTTGCCGACTCCGTCTATACCTCCACGATACTCTACCCCGAGTTTGTCGACATGACGCACGACGACATTGACCGTTACCACCGCCTGTCGGCCGACTCGCTGCCGCAGCTCCCCGCCGTGGAACAGCACCTGGTGCTCAGCCGCAAGAAAGGCGCCTTGGAGGTGACGTTCTGTCCGCTGGTCTATCGCGACGGCCGCTATCAGATACTCGTCAGTTTCATGCTCCGCATCGATGCAGCGCCGCGCACACGCACACGGCGTGCTGCCGCCACGCGCGCCACAGCCGCCTCGGAGCGCTATGCCGCCCACTCTGTGCTCGCCTCGGGCACATGGGCCAAGATCCGCGTGCCCTCCACAGGCATCTATGAGCTCACCGATGCCTTCATCCGCCAGGCCGGCTTCTCCAACCTGAGCAAGGTCAAGGTCTATGGCTACGGCGGCAACCTGCAGAACGAACAGCTCGACGGCGACGAGCTGCGTGCCACCGACGACCTGCAGGAGGTGCCCACCTACGACGCCGGCAACCGCCGCCTCTTCTACGCCCGTGGCCCCGTGAGCTGGACGAGCGCCACCGCTACACGCCGCACCCGCAACCCCTACTCCGACTACGGCTACTATTTCCTCACCGAGAGCGACAGCCAACCGCAACTGGTCGACTCTGCGGCTTTCCTGACCTCGTTCTATCCCTCAGCCGACGACTACCATGCGCTCCATGAGGTCGACGGCTACAGCTGGTATCAGGGCGGCCGCAACCTCTTCGACACCGAGGCCATCGCTGACGGACATTCCACCAACGTGCTGCTCAACAACCGCACCGGAGCCACCACCGGCAACCTGTCGGTCAGCATCACGGCAGGCACGGCCAGCCAGGCCACAGTCCTGCTGAACGGCAAGGAGATGGGCACCCTCCGCATCTCCCTGGGTTCCTACGACAAGGGCAACGCGGCCACCAGGGTCTACCGCGTAGACAGCTTGACGGCCACCGACACCGTGACCATCAGGTGCACGCAGGGCGGTCCTGTCCGCCTCGACTATGCGTCGATGACTTATGATGCGCCGGCTCCCGCCCCCAGTCTGGCTGCACAGTTCTCCACCCCCCAATACCTCTATCACATCACCAACCAGGACCACCATGCCGACGGTGCCGCCGACATGGTCATCATCATTCCCACCTCGCAGAAGCTCCTGACACAGGCCAAGCGCCTTGCCGCCTTCCATGAGCAGCACGACTCGCTGCGGGTGCGCATCATCCCGGCCGACGAACTCTTCAACGAATATGCCAGCGGCACCCCCGACGCCAACGCCTACCGCCGCTACCTCAAGATGCTCTACGACCGCGCGGAGACCGATGCCGACATGCCGCGCTATCTGCTGCTCTTCGGCGACTGCGTGTGGGACAACCGCATGCTCACCACCGACTGCTCCAGCCTCTCGCCCGACGACTATCTGCTCTGCTTCGAGAGCGAAAACTCGTTTAGCGAGATCAACTGCTACATCGACGACGGCTTCTTCTGTCTGCTCGACGACGGCGAGGGCATCAGCCCGAAGCGCTCCGACAAGCTCGACATGGCCGTGGGCCGTTTCCCCGTCACCACCGAGGAGGATGCCAAGGCCATGGTCGACAAGACCATCGCCTATGTGCAGAACCAGAATGCCGGAGCCTGGCAGAACACCCTCGTCTTCATGGGCGACGACGGCAACAGCAACCTTCACATGCGCGACGTCAATGATGCCGCCGAGGACATTGCCTCGCGCCATCCCGGCTACCAGGTGAAGAAGGTGATGTGGGATGCCTACAACGGCGTGTCGACCTCCACCGGCAACACCTATCCCGAGATCACCACCTTGCTGAAACAGCAACAGCAGAACGGCGCCCTCGTCTTCGACTATGCCGGCCATGGCCGTGCCGACCAGATCTCCCACGAGAAGGTGCTCACGCTGACCGACTTCGAGGCATTCAGCAACACCAACCTGCCGCTCTGGATCACCGCCTCGTGCGACATACTGCCCTTCGACGGCACCGAGCCTACCATCGGCGAGACGGCTGTCACCAGCAGCAAGGGCGGTGCCGTGGCCTTCTTCGGCACCACACGCACCGTCTACTCCAACTACAACAAGTCCATCAACATGGCTTTCCTGCGCTATGTGCTCTCGCTCTCCGGCGGCAAGCCCATGGCCATCGGTGAGGCACAGCGCCTGGCCAAGAACCAGATGATCACCAGCCGGCAGGACACCACGGTCAACAAACTGCAGTATTCGCTCCTCGGCGATCCCGCCATCTCGCTCCATCTGCCCACACTCGACGTGGTGATCGACTCCATCAACGGCCGGGCCCCGTCGTCGGCCAACCCCGTGACGCTCAAGGCCGGCAGCGTGGCACGTGTCGTCGGACATGTGGAGGACAACAGCTTCAACGGGGTGATGACAGCCCTCGTGCGCGACTCGCGACAGCAGGTGACGTGCCGCATGAACAGCAGTGCCGAGACTTCCACAGCCTTCACCTATTACGACCGCACCAACACGCTCTTCACGGGCTCCGACAGTGTGCGCAACGGTGCGTTTGCCTTCTCCTTCGTGGTGCCCAAAGACATCAACTACTCCAACGATCGCGGCCTCATCAACATACATGCCGTGAGCAACGACAAGACGATCGTGGCCCACGGCTCGGAAGACAATTTCCTCGTGGGCGGCAGCGACGACAGCGTCGTCGACTCGCTCGGGCCGAAGATCTACTGCTACCTCAACACACCGCAGTTTGAGAACGGGGGCGATGTAAACACCACACCTTATTTCGTGGCCCAGCTGAGCGACGACGACGGCATCAACGCTGCAGGCACCGGCATCGGTCATGACCTGCTGCTCGTGGTGGACGGCAACGCCAGCATGACCTATAAGCTCAACGACTATTTTGCCTACGACTTCGGCACCTATCAGAGCGGAACGGTCAGCTACACACTGCCCGCCCTCGAGCCCGGACGCCACTCGCTGCTCTTCCGCGCCTGGGATGTGCTCAACAACGCATCGACGGCCACGCTCGACTTCAATGTGGTGAAGGGCCTGAAGCCCACGCTCTACAGCATCGACGTGTCGAAGAACCCGGCCACCACCTCCACCACCTTCATCATCAGCCATAACCTTGGCGGTGCAAACCTCAATGTCAGCATCGATGTCTTCGACACCAGCGGCCGACTGCTGTGGACACACACCGAGAGCGGAGAGGCGGCGGGCGGCACCTACACCGTCGACTGGGATCTGTGTCAGGACGGCGGCGGACACCTGCAGACGGGAGTCTACCTCTACCGCGCCCGCGTGTCGAGCGACGGCAGCTCGGAGGTGTCGAAAGCCAAGAAACTCGTGGTCTTCAACAATAAATAACCCACTCACTGCGTTTTCATACCAGTCGTAACGATTTCAAGAACATGAACAGAACATCAAGAATACTCGTGGCATGCCTTCTTGCCATTGCTGCCCTTCAGGCCAATGCGCAGGACAAGAAAGACATGTTCAACCCCGTCAACACGTCGGTCACCTCGCAGACCATCGCCCCCGACGCCCGTGCCGGCGCTATGGGTGATGTGGGTGCTGCCACCGACCCCGATGTCAACTCGCAATACTGGAACCCGGCCAAGTATCCGTTTGCCATCAGCCGTGCCGGCGTGGCGCTCAACTACACGCCGTGGCTGCGCCAGCTGGTCAACGACATGGACCTGGCCTATCTCGCCGGCTACTACCGCATCGGCGACTACAGTGCCGTATCGGGCTCGTTCCGTTATTTCTCGCTGGGTGAGGTGATGATGGGCGACTACACCGGCACAGCCGATGCCAGCAACACCATCAACCCCTATGAGATGTCGCTGGATGTGGCCTACTCGCTCATGCTCAGCGAGAAGTTCTCCATAGCGGCCGCCGTGCGCTTCATCTATTCGGACCTTACCTACGACTACACACAGGACACGTCGCCCGGAACAGCCTTCGCCGCCGACCTCTCGGCCTACTATCAGAACTATGTCAACATCGGCTCACGCGAGTGTCAGCTGGGACTGGGTCTCAACATCTCCAACATCGGTAGCAAAATCAAGTTTGGCGGCTACGACAACAGCGAGTTCATCCCCACCAACATGCGTCTTGGTGCCTCGCTGATGATACCCGTCGACGAGTACAACCGCTTCACCATCGCTGCCGATGCCAACAAGCTGCTTGTGCCCACCTATCCCCAGCGGAATGACGACGAGTCCACCGAAGACTATCAGCAGCGCGTGCAGAAAGACTACTATGACGTGTCGAGCATCAGCGGTATCTTCAAGAGTTTCGGCGATGCGCCCGGCGGCTTCAAGGAGGAGTTGCAGGAGGTGTCGTGGAGCGTGGGTGCCGAGTACACCTACCACGACCAGTTCTCGCTTCGTGCCGGTTATCACCACGAGAGCCAGAACAAGGGTAACCGAAAGTATTTCACCGTGGGTGGCGGCTTCAAGATGAGCGTGTTCTCGCTCGATGCCGGCTACGTCATCGCCACGGCCAAGAGCAACCCGCTCGACCAGACGCTCCGCTTCACGCTGACCTTCGACATGGACGGCATCAAGGACCTCTTCAAGCGCAGATAACCACTATGACAAATCTTCGTATAGGCATGGGCTACGATGTCCATCAGCTGGTGCCCGGCCGCGACCTCTACCTTGGCGGCATACGCATCGACCACACCCTGGGACTGCTGGGCCACAGCGATGCCGACGTGCTCATCCACGCCATCTGCGACGCCCTGCTGGGGGCTGCCGACATGCGCGACATCGGCTATCACTTCCCCGACACGTCGGCCGACACGCTGGGCATGGACAGCAAGGTCATCCTGCAGCAGGTCATAGCGCTCATTGCTTCAAAGGGTTATACCCTCGTCAACATCGATGCCACCGTGTGTGCCGAGCGCCCCAAGCTCAATCCGCACATACCGGCCATGAAGGCATGCCTGGCCCAGGTGATGGGCTGTGAAGAGGGGCAGGTCAGCATCAAAGCCACCACCACCGAGAAGCTGGGCTTCACCGGTCGTGAGGAAGGCATCTCCGCCTATGCCGTCTGTCTGGTGGAGAAGAATGCCTGATGCAGCCTGCTTGACAACATGCGAGGCACAGCCGCGCTGACAATGCCCACTTGTTGACGGCAAAAATCGTTCGGTTGTATTTGGACTCACTTATTTCTTCTAATAATTTCTGTCCGTTGACTCTTTGAGACCTTTAGTAATAGGGTTGGATTTCTCGTTTGATATCCAACCCTATTATTTTCACTCAGAAAGCAATAACCGCGGAATTTTTCAAAAACAATATGTTTGGCCATATCGAAAACTTTCTGTAGCTTTGCAACGAGATACGCCCTTAAGAAAGGTAGTAAGCAAAACGCCATCCTTATGAATCACGTAAAACAATTGCCCTACGGCGTGTCGGACTTCATGGTAGTCCGGCGCGATGACCTCTACTATGTCGACAAGACAATGTATTTGCCCCGACTGGAAGACGAAGCACGCTTCCTCTTCTTCATCCGTCCGCGCCGTTTCGGCAAGAGCATCTTCATCAGTATGCTCCATGCCTACTATGATGTGCGTTTCAAGGATGAGTTCGACCAATTGTTTGACGATCTCTGGATCGGCCAACACCCCACACCACTGCACAACAAGTTTCTGGTGTTGCACCTTGACTTCTCGCAGGTAGGTGGCACGATAGACAGTCTGGAGGATAACTTCGATGCCTATTGCGGGGTGATGTTAGACAGCTTTGCTGATACGTACCGCAGATATTACTCCGACGATTTTGTGAAAAAAGTGCTCGGTGCGAAAAACACCACCGAGAAGATTTATCTCATCAACGACGAATCGAAGAAACGGGGACTGGCAACATACCTCATCATCGACGAATACGACAACTTCACCAACACCGTGCTCAACGAGCGGGGCGAGGAGGTCTACTGGAAGATGACGCATGCCGAAGGCTTCTACCGCGACATCTTCAAGAAGTTCAAGGGCAACTTTGAGCGCATCTTCATCACAGGCGTCAGCCCCGTGACACTCGACGACGTGACCAGCGGTTACAACATCGGCTGGCACATCTCCACCAAGGAACCGTTCAACCAGATGCTGGGCTTCTCCACCGAAGAGGTGCGTCAGATGTTCACCTACTATAAAGAGGTGGGCAAGCTGCGCCCCGACACCGACATCGAGGCCATCATAGCCGACATGAAGCCGTGGTATGACAACTACTGCTTCGCCAAGCGTGCGCTCGACACACAGAGCCGCGTGTTCAACAGCGACATGGTGCTCTACTATCTGCGCAACCTGATGAGCACCGGCGAGCCACCAGAGGAGATGATAGCCCCCAACACCAAGACCGACTACGGCAAGATGCGCCGCCTCATACAGCTCGACCGCCTCGACGGCGACCGCAAGGGCGTGATACGCACCATCGCCGAGACGGGCCGCATCGTCACCAGCCTGCAGGAGACATTCCCCGCCCACCAGATCACCGACCCGCAGATCTTCCCCAGCCTGCTCTTCTATTACGGCATGCTCACCATCGTGGGCGTGCGCGGCGAGCGGGCGGTGCTGGGCATACCCAACAACAACGTGCGCAAGCAATACTACGGCTACCTGCTGGAGATGTATGAGGAAAAGGCGCGTATAGACATCGACCGGCTGATGGACCGCTTCGACGACATGGCCTACGACGGCCACTGGCGCGAGGCCCTGCAGTTCATGGCCGACGCCTATGCCAAGGTGTCGTCCGTGCGCGATGCCATCGAGGGCGAGCGCAACCTGCAGGGATTCTTCATGGCCTATCTGAATGTCAGCAGCTACTACTATGTGGCACCCGAGCTGGAGCTCAGCCACGGCTACTGCGACTTCTTCCTGCTGCCCGACCTGACCCACTACAAAACGTCGCACAGCTACATCCTCGAGCTCAAGCTGATGCCCAAGAAGGAGAAGGGCGAGAAGGCCGACACCTACGCCGCCCGCGTGCAGGCACAGTGGGACGATGCCGTGGCGCAGATCGAGCGCTATGCCGCTGCGCCGCGTGTGGAGGCCCTGCGGCAGGGCACCCAGCTCCACAAGGTCATCATGCAGTTTGACGGCTGGAATCTGCACCGCATGGAAGAGGTGTAGCCTGCATTTCTCCCTTGTTATGCGGCAGATGATGGCGAGTATGCACTCCGAAAAAACTCAGCCACAGCCGATTATTTTTTTATGCGTTGTCGCGCACTGCGCAATCTAAAACAATTACAGGCATGCCGTTGCATGCCTGTAATTTGACCTATACGCCTGTAATTTACAGCTTAGGCTGGAAAACTGCACTCCTTCGCCCTTAACACTGCAGTCCTTAGGGCTTAACACTGCAGTCCTTAGGGCTTTAGGACTCGAGTGTTAGGGCTTTAGGACTCGAGTGTTAGAGCTTTAGGACTCGAGTGTTAGAGCTTTAGGACCCGAACAAGAAACATGCATGGAGGTAAAAGGCGGAGCGATTGCCTCTTTGGCATGCAAACGGCCGGTATGCGACAAGCACACCTATGGATTGTTCCGGCTAAGCCCCCCACCCTACAGCATATAGTCTACATAGAGCACCGCGTTCCACACCGCAAGATAGACCACCACCAGCAGCGTGAGCGCGCGCAGCAGGGGGTGCCAGCGTGTGGTCTCGGTGCAGCGGAAGAGCCATGCGACGGTTATGGGGATGACGAACATCCAGTGGGGCGACATGATGTAGACCTCGTTGAGGCCGAAGCCCAGCACAAAGTGGATGACCATGTCGAAGCCGAAGAACGACAGGGCGAGCCACAGGTAGCGGCTGCGCCGTCCGCACCAGATGCCTGCCACGAAGAGCAAGGCCACGATGGCTTCCACCACATAGTTGAACACATAGCGGTAGCCCACGATGACTGGGCGGTTCACCAGCACATCTTTCAGCAGATGGTCTTGGTGGAGCTGTATGGGTTCGCCGAAGATGTTCTCCACGAGCGACGAGTCACGCGGGGTGGAGATGTCGGTCCACGACCCGAACTCCGACTTGTTGATGGGTTTGCCCTTGTGCAGGTTCCATGCCTTCTTGTGGTCGCGGATGTATTTGGCGCGTATCTTCCGCTTGATGACCCGCTCTACGGCCTGTGCGATCTCGGTGCTGTCGGTGAGATGGGTGGTGTCGCGGAAGGCCTGATAGATCTTCTGGCGGTCGCGCGCTGCCTTGGCTTTCTTCTGCGCCTGGCGTGCGACGTAGTTGGGGCGTTCGAAGGTCTTCCACTCCAGCCGTGCGGCACCCCAGATCAGCAGCGAGGGCAGTATGACGGCGGGCAGCAGATGTGCGGGGCGCCAGAACTTGCGGCCGTTGACGAAGAGGTTGGCCAGAAACACCTTGATGCCATTGTTGAGCGAGATGCCGGCCGTGAGGATGAAGAAGAGCACCGTCTGCCACTTGGTGAACAGATGGCCGGCCTTCATCTTCTTGCCGGCCACATAGAGCGTGAGGATGAGCATGAACATCGACAGGCAGAAGTGGTCGGGCACGCTCACCACCACCATGGTGTAGCCGAAGGCGAAGAGCAGGGCGGTGAGCAGTGTGGCGTCGGTCTGCTGCAGGCCGATGATCTCACGCAGTATGCGGAAGAGCAGCACGGCGCTGTAAAGACAGCAGAACGTGAGGATGACGGCCATGACAGCCATGCAGCAGTTGGTGCCGGTGAGAGCCGTCAGCCCTTGGTTGATCTGGCAGGGCACCCACATGAAGAAGGCCAGCAGCGGATGCCGGTAGATGTTGTAGCCGGTGCTCCAGTTGGTGAGCACCAGATAGCTGATGGGGTCGTAGCCCGAGATGTGGAACGTGCGGATGACGATCTTGCGGAAGTTGCCCACCGTCTGGCTGAGGCTCGGCCAGTAGGCGCACATCACAAGGATGTTGAGCAGCAGGGCGTAGACCAGTGCGCCGAGGGCCACCCAGCGCTCCTGCCGCTTGATGCGGAAGATGAAAAACGGATTCTGCAGGTGCTGCTGTTTCAGGAAGTAGCGCACCAGCACGAAGTTGACGGGCACACAGACGGCAAACATAGGCACGGGAGCCAGCGACTCGGGCACCCCCCAGTGCACGGCGAGGTTGAGCACCAGCAACTGCAGCAGGTAGTTGACCGCATGGCAGAAGGCGAAGGCCAGTCCGCGCCCTGCCGTGGCCTTCACACGGAAGGTGAAGCAGGTGGAGGCCACGAAGTTGAACAGGAAGCTGATGGCATAGCCCACGGTGTTGGACACGCTGATGCCGCAGTGGGCCACATGGAGCATGAGCAGGTAGATGCCATACTGCAGGGCAGTGGCCGCCGTGCCCACGATGGCGAAGCGCAGGAGCTCGCCGAGGCGTTCGCGCCGCCTATTGTCTGAAGGGTTTGTAATGTCGTTCATCTGCAAAATCCAGGAGTTCTTTGTCGCCCCGGCTGTCGCCGAAGGCTGTGATGTGATATTTCTCGCGGTCGGTCTCCAGCGTGGGGATGGCCGCCTTCAGTCGGTTCACTTTTTCTGCTCCGTAGCAGTTGGGGGTGAGGAAGCGGCCGGTCAGCCGTCCGTCGCAGGTCTCGAGGCGTGTGCCCAGCACCTGCACGCCGGTTGTCGGCCTTTTGTCGTCCTTGCCGCTGCTGAAGAACGGCGCCACCCAGTTGTCTATGCTGGCGCTGACGATGAGCACCCGGGCCCCTTCGGCCACGGCATGTTCCAATGTTGCCATGCCTGCAGGCCGCAGCAGGTCGTGATGGCTGTCGGCAAACTGCCGGCAGAGCTCGTCGAAACGGGTGGCCGGCATGCCGCGGAAGTGCCAGGCAAAGAGCTGCTGCTTGGTCAGGCCGTTGTCGCGCAGGTGCAGTTTCATCAGCAGCAGACGCGGCAGAAACACCAGCAGGCTCAGCCAGAAGCGCACGCCGCCCCGGGCGTAGCGCATGAAGACGAGCAGCGTGTCGCGTGTGGTGAGCGTGCCGTCGAAGTCGAAGACGTAGAGGCGTTGTGGCTTGTCGGTCATGGTGTTGGGGTGGATGGGGTTATCCGGCATAGATGATCAGGATGAAGGTGATGGTCCATGCCAGCAGGTCGAGCTGTATGAACCGGTCGTGAAGCACCACCTTGGTGGGGTTGCCGCTCTTCTTGTCGACCACGGCGATCTGTATGTAGCGCAGCAGGCCCACCAGCACGAAGATGCTTGTCAGGTAGAGTTTGGTGGAGTGGAAGTTCTCCATCACCTCCGGACTGACGGTGTACATGATGTAGCACACCAGCGTCACCGAGGCGGTGATGGTAAGCGCCTGGTCCATGAAGGTGGCGTTGTAGCGTATGGTGTTCTTGCGGGGAGCCTCGCCCGTCTGCTCCATGCGCAGCACGTCGTCGCGCCGTTTGGCAAAACTCATGAAGAGCGTGATGAGAAACGCCATGAGCACTATCCAGTGGCTGAGCGTGATGCCTGCCGCCTCGCCGCCGGCCATCATGCGCAGCACGAAGCCGAAGGCCACGATGCACACGTCGATGATGGCATACTGCTTGAGGCGGGCGCAGTAGGCCAGGTTGAGCAGCCAGTAGAACACCACCACGCTGAGCGTGGGCACGACGGCCGTGGACAACACGACGGCCACAGAGCCGGCCGATGCCACCCGTGCGCCCGATGCCGCTGTGGGCAGGGCCAGCAGGAAGGTGGAGGCCACGCTCAGTGCAAACATCAGGAACATCAGTCCGTAGGCCTGTGCCACGCTGATGGCTCCGCTGGCTATGGGGCGGTGACACTTCTCGGGGTGGCGGCGGTCGTCGGCCACGTCGTGGATGTCGTTGAAGCAGTAGATGCTCGATGCGGCAAAGCTAAAGGCGAAGAAAGCCACGAGGGCAGACAGCAGTGCCTGGGTGTCGAGCAGTGCGCCGCCAAAGAGCACCGGCGCGAAGACAAAGACGTTCTTTATCCATTGTGAGGGTCGCAGCAGGCGCAGCAGGGCCGTGGCCATGGTGCCGTTGCCGGTAGGGCTTATGTGAGTGTCGTTCATGTTCTTATGTCTTTTTTTTCTAATGTTTTGTCAGCGGGCGTGTCAGCCATGCCATGGCCTTGCTGAGCAGCCATGCCAGCGGCAGGGTGATGAAGAGGCATGCGGCAAACTTGGGCCAGTAGGTCCACTGTCGCGGCAGATAGTTGAGCACAAAGTGGATGTGTATGAGATAGCACTCCAGGCTCAGCGCCCCTACGAGGGCGATGGCACGGTTGACGCATGCAGGCAGTCGGCGGAAGATGCGGTTGAGCAGCATGACGGCCGTCACCGTGAGCGGTATGTAGAGCATGCGCTCCACAAACAGCGGAAACTGTCCGTGCCGCTCCTGTTCGAGGAAGATGCTGGCGGTCAGCGCCATGATGAACATCAGCCACAGCATCCAGATGCCCTGTCCGTCGACGGTGCGCTTCTGCCTGATCATCTCGCCCATGTTGATGCCGATGAAGAAGATGGGCACGCGGCTCCAGAAGATCTCGAGGTGTCCCACGGCGTGGTGTATGGGGGTCACCCACTGCACCAGTATGCACCACATGATCATCACCACCGCCAGCCAGCGATACACCGGATGGCGGCGTATGAGCGCCATGTAGGGCGGCGCGACAAGGTAGAGTGCCATGATGGCCGGGATATACCAGAAGGTGAGCTCGTCGTGCAGCCAGAAGTTCCAGTTGACGGCAATCTCCATGAAGAGGTTGAGCCCCGACCGGAAGTCGGTGACAGGCAGGCGCGGTATGTAGTAGAGACAGGCCACGACGAACCATGTGGGATAGATGCGCACGAAGCGCCGCCAATAGAAATGACGGTACGACGGACGTTTCATCCATGCAAACCACAGCCCCACGCCACTGAGAAACAGAAACATGTCGACACCGATGTTGCCCATGCGGCGCAGGCCGAAAAACATGTCGGTGCGTGCCAGGTGCACATGAAACAGCATGATGAAGAGCATGGCAGCCCCCATCAGTTGGCCGCGGTAGCGGCTGATGTTCTGCAGTTCGATGTCGGGTATTTTCATATGTGTCGGTGTGTGTCGGGTGATGAGGCGGGGTTACATCTTCGGTTTGGGTATCTTCGTCATGACGAGGCGTATGAGCCATGCTGCACCGATGGCGGCGACGGCGTAGAGCAACAGGCCGGTGTAGACGTCGCCATGGCGCGAGATGGGTATGAACACCTTGCGCAGCACGGGGTGTATGACAAACAGTGCCGCCGAGATGTCGCCCATCCACACCAGGCGGTTGGCCACCCATCCCACGGCGGGCAGATGGCTCGTCTGGCTGATGAGGCGTGCCACATAGACCGCCAGGATGCAGATCACCAGCGGCAGCAGCGACCACAGTATGACATTGCCGCTCATCCACATGACCGTGAAGCCGCAGAGCACCACAGCCACCAGCAGGCTCACCGTGTTGAGGCGGGTCATGATGATGCGGTCGCCGTAGCGTGCAAAGAGCAGGCCGAGGCCGAAGGGCAGCATGCCGCCCATGAAGTTGTAGCGATACCAGTTGAGCGGCTCGCCCTCGGGGCTTGCTGCTGCCAGGGCCAGCTGGATGCCGAGGCAGACGGCCATGGCACCGGCCGTCCATGCCCAGTGGCGCTTGTAGAGCAGCAGGCGGTAGACGATGTAGAGCTGCAGCATCAGGCCGAAGAACCAGAACGGACCGGGCCAGATGTTGTGGTCGGGGTCACTGAGCACGTTGTTCACCATGGCCAGCTGGGCGAGCACCTGTGTCATGGTGTAGTGCCAGCGTCCCGGCGTGATGGCGTCGATGACGGTGAAGCACACGAAGCCCACTATCATCATGCTGAAGAGTTTTTTCCAGTGATACCAGATGAAGCGCAGCGGCGGCACATACATCGTGCGGCCATACTTCATCTCCAGGCCATAGGCACTGAGAAAGAGAAACACCGGCACGCCGTAGTGGCCGAAGAACGACACGAGGTGGGCCGGCAGCAGACCGTCGGGGGCGGCCATGACGGCCTGCAGCCAGTCGACGTTGTGCTGCGAGTAGGTGTATTCGTTCTCTTTCACCACCGGTCCGAGCCAGTGGCAGTAGTTGTGCAGGAAGATGCCGATGATGGCCAGTCCGCGCAAGGCGGCGCACTCGGCGCGTGTAAGCATGGTGTCGTTCATGGTTGCGGGTTGTTGGTGGCATGCTGGCGCAGACGGTCGTAGTCGGCGCTGTTCTTCAGTATTCGGGGGCGCTGCGCGTCGTAGTCGGGCGACAGCAGGTTGTAGGCATCGTGATAGTCTTTCGAGCCTATGCCGGCCAGCCACACCAGCATGTGGGGCAGGGCGTCGGTCATGAAGGGCTTGTCCTTGGCATCTTTCACGGCCTTGAACACCTCGGGGTGCTTCACGGCGTAGCGGTGCGAGCAGTAGATCCAGAACGGGGTCTCAAACTCATAGTGGGCCAGCGGCCAGTCGACCTTGGAGCTGTGGTTGCGGCAGATGAAGTCGCGCCCCGGCTCATAGCACTCCTCGCCGTGGTCGGGCATATAGACGATGATGGCCTCCTGGTTTTCAAACTTCGAGATGATGGCGTCGACCACCGAGTCGTTGTAGAGCACGGCGTTGTCGTAGTCGGCCATGATGCGGCGCTGCTTCAGGGTGAGGTCGGGGCGCCGCTCCTCGTAGGCTTCGGGACCGAACACACGCCGGCTGTTGGGGCACCGCGTGCGGTAGTTCACATGCTGGCCGATGAGGTGGAAGATGATGAGGTTGTGGGCCGAGTCGCCCTGTGTGTTTATCTTTCCGTCGCTCACGAAGCGGTCGTAGTCGGCCAGAAGACCGTCGTCGAAGCGATGCGTCTTCTCGTTGCGCAGGTCAAACTGCGCCTCGCTGAGCGTGGGCTCGTTGAGAAAGAAACCGCCCGAGAAGTCGTAGACGGCATCTTTGGCCTTCGACAGAAACTGGTTGGTGAGGAATGTAACGTGGTAGCCGGCCTTGCGGAAGAGCTCGGGGAAGAGCGGATGGTCGCACCATTCGCCCTGCTGTCCCACGACGTGCATCGACATGATGTTCTTGAACACGAAACTCGTGAGGTTCCAGCACGTCACCACATCGCTGAAGCGCGTGAGCAGGCCGCTCTCCTCGCGCTTCACCTGCCGCGGCGTGGTCTTCAGATAGTAGCCATACTGCTGCGAGTGGTGCTTGGCATAGCTCTCGCCGATGATGAGCACAATGGTGGGCGAACGGAACGTGCACGAGTCGACGCGCACCGACCGGGCTGCCTCTATGCACTTCGCCACCTGCTGGTTGGCCAGCCGGTTGCTGTTCCAGCTGAAGGCCAGCCTATAGATGGGCAGATACATCTGCCCGCGGTCTTTCAGGGTGAGCAGGTGCTCCACGGCTCCTACGCTGTCGGCGGTCATGAGGCGCGTCATGCCCACCTTATTATTATAGCTGTTCACAATGCCGGCCACGAGCATGCCGGCCACAGCCACGGCGCCTGCAATGCGCACCTGCCAGGTGCCGGCGCTTTCGGCCACGCGCTTCTCCGCTGCTTCGAGGCGGGGCAGATGGCCGCCATGGCGCACCAGCCGCGTCAGGCGGTGGCGTGCGGCCCACAGCGCATGGACCACGATGAGCAGCAGCAGCCAGCCCACGGGCGAGCACACCACGTCGGGCGAGAGATAAGAGTGCAGAAACTCGGAGGCCTCGCGTGCATCGGTCTCGCCCACCAGCAGCAGCATGGTGGGGGTCAGCGTGGAGGAAAACTTCCAGAAACAATAGACGTCTACCACGGCCACGGCATAGAGCACGGTGTAGAGCAACCGCCGTGTCCACACGCGCACCCTGCGCGGCACGAGTGTCAGCACGGCGCAGGCGACATAGATGTCGAGAAACAGTTCGGTAAACAGGTTGTCGTAGAGGTGGGCGTCGCGACTGTGGGGCAACGTCAGCACAGCGCAGAGCACGCCCAGCACATACATCGTCACGAAGAACGTGGCGTTGGCAGCGATGGGTTTTGTCAGCCAGCAGGCTATCCGTCTTATGGTTTTCATGGCATTTGTCTCTCTTGGTGTGGATGACCACATTAATCTTTGCAAAAATAAGAAATAAAAACCATTGCAACAAATGTTTGCCGGTCTTAGTGGCTTGCAGTGAGTGGAATATGGCGAAATAAAGGTGGGACGGAGCTGGGCGGACATACGAAAAAAGCCAAACGGCCGCACTGGCCATCTGGCTTTCGATGATGTGTTGTCGGGATTACTGGACTCGAACCAGCGACCCCTACGTCCCGAACGTAGTGCGCTACCAACTGCGCTAAATCCCGATTGCTTCAGCGGTGAAACAGCCCTCTCAGCGGGGCTCTCCACTTGAATGCGGGTGCAAAGTTACGTCTTTTTTTTGAAACGCGTGCATTTTTCTCGGGAAAAATTTGCGCGTTCGGAAAAATAGTGCTACCTTTGCACTCGCAAATGAGAAATGCCACGGCAACCACCACGCTTCTCACTCGCACAAATGGTACCTTAGCTCAGGTGGTAGAGCAATGGACTGAAAATCCATGTGTCCTTGGTTCAACTCCAAGAGGTACCACTTCCTCCTTTCATTCTGTCCGGTTCTCGTCTTTGCGAGGCCGGACTTTTTGTTTCTATGCAGTTTAGGGGTGTTCAAAATTGACATATTTTAGTGAGACATTTTGTGCTCGTTTTATCCTCTTTTACCCTGTCCACGACGCAGGCTGAACCAATGGTCGACGACGCGGGCTGAAAGCCCAGCAATTACCCAGCCCAGGGCAACGCCCTGGGTGTCGTAACACGTTGATTAGCAGCGCCCTGT
>CAVAXH010000033.1:0-19216 GCA_963592505.1 Bacteroidaceae bacterium | reverse complement strand
GGGCAACCCCAACTGCGGCAAGACCTCGCTCTTCAACTTTGCCAGCGGTGCCCACGAGCATGTGGGCAACTACAGCGGTGTGACCGTCGATGCCAAGGAGGGCCACGCCTCGTTTGAAGGCTACGACTTCAACCTGGTGGACCTGCCCGGCACCTACTCGCTCTCGGCCTACTCGCCCGAGGAGCTCTACGTGCGCAAGCAACTGGTGGAGAAGACCCCCGACGTGGTGGTCAACGTCATCGATGCGTCGAACCTGGAGCGCAACCTGTATCTCACCACCCAACTCATAGACATGCACGTGCGCATGGTGGTGGCCCTCAACATGTTTGACGAGACCGAGCAGCGCGGCGACAACATCGACACCGACAGCCTGTCGCAGCTCTTCGGCGTGCCTATGCAGCCCACCGTGTTCACGTCTGGACGCGGCGTGCAGGAGCTCTTCCATAAGGTGATAGAGGTGTATGAGGCCACCGAGGACGCCGATGCCCACTTCAGGCATATCCACATCAACCACGGACATGAGATCGAGCACGGCATAACCAACATACAGGAGCACCTCAAGAAGGAGGCAGGCCTGCGCGAACACTACTCCACACGCTATCTGGCCATCAAACTGCTTGAGAACGACCGCGACGTGGAGACGCTGGTGCGCACGTTCCCCGATGCCGACGAGATTCTCACCCATCGCGATGAGGCCGCCCGCCGTGTGCTCGAAGAGACGAAGGAAGACTCTGAGACGGCCATCATGGATGCCAAGTACGGGTTCATACACGGTGCGCTGGCCGAGGCGGGCTACGCCACAGGCAAGGGCAAGGACACCTACAAGGTCACCCATCTGCTCGACGCGGTGCTCACCCACCGCATCGTGGGTTTCCCCATCTTCCTGGCACTGCTGGGCCTGATGTTCTTCGTCACATTCAATCTGGGAGCCTATCCCAAGGACCTCATCGAGGCGGGCGTGGCCCTGCTGGGTGAGATGGCAGGCAACTACATGCCCGACGGTCCGCTGAAGGATATGCTTGTCGACGGCATCATCGGCGGCGTGGGTGCCGTCATCGTCTTCCTGCCGCAGATCCTGATACTCTACTTCTTCATCTCGTTTATGGAAGACAGCGGCTACATGTCGCGTGCGGCATTCATCATGGACAAACTGATGCACAAGATGGGACTGCACGGCAAGTCGTTTATACCGCTCATCATGGGCTTCGGCTGCAACGTGCCGGCGGTGATGGCCACACGCACCATCGAGAGCCGCCGCTCGCGCCTGGTGACAATGCTCATCCTGCCCCTCATGAGCTGCGAGGCCCGCATACCCATCTACATCATGGTCATCGGCACCTTCTTCTCGCTGAAGATGCAGTGGATCATTATGTCGGCCATCTATCTCATCGGCATTGTGGCGGCCGTGGTGATGAGCAAGGTGTTCACGACGGTCTTGCTGAAGGGCGAGGACACGCCGTTTGTGATGGAGTTGCCCCCCTACCGCTTCCCTACGGCCAAGGCGGTGGGACGCCACACATGGGAGAAAGGCAAGCAGTATCTGAAGAAGATGGGAGGCATCATCCTGGTGTCGACCATCATCGTGTGGGCGCTGGGCTATTTCCCGCATAATGAGGCGCTCACGCCGCAGCAACAACAGGAGCAGAGCTACATAGGGCGCATCGGCAAGACCATCGAACCGGTGTTTGAGGCGCAGGGCTTCGGCTGGCGCATGGATGTGGGCCTGCTGGCCGGTGTGGGTGCCAAGGAGATCGTGGCCTCCACGATGGGTGTGCTCTATGCCAACGACGACAGTTTTGCCGATGACACGGCCGTCAGCGACGGCGACAGCCGCTACAACAAGATGCAGTCGCTGATGACGGCCGATGTGGCGCGCCTGCACGGCATGAGCCCCACAGACCCGAGCATCGTGCCTGTGGCGGTGCTCACGGCCTTCTGCTTCCTGCTCTTCGTGCTGCTCTACTTCCCCTGCCTGGCCACCATTGCCGCCATCAAGGGCGAGACGGGTTCATGGCGCTGGGCATTGTTTGCAGCTGGCTACACCACCCTGCTGGCATGGGTGGTCTCGGCAGCAGTGTTCCGCATAGGTCTGCTCTTCTGTTAGCCTTTCGCTGTGACAAGAGTCATGGAGCTTTTCGCAAGTGCCCTGGCGGCCTGGTCACATCACGGCAGAGGGCATATCGCAGTGCGATTTGACCCATATCCAGATACGACAAATGCCATATCGCAGCACGATATGGCATTTGTCGCAAAAAGACATCTGTTTTAACGCTTGCTCAACTTCTCGCGGAACGTGTTGCTCTTGCTGAGATAGGTCATCAGCAACAGCACGCTGGCAAAGGCCACAGCCAACGACACCAGATAAGACACGCCGGCAAACGAGTCGTAGAGACCATGGAGCAGTGCCGGCAGCCCGAGGGCCAGCACATAGAGCGACTTGCGATAGCGCGGATAGAGATGGGCAAAACCCACGAAGTAACCGCAGATGCCACTCCATATAGCATGGAGGAAAGGCAGCGAGGTGAGACGCGCCACATTGAGCATGAAGGCGGTGGTGTAGTCGGCCTGCACGTTGACCGTGGTCTGATACTGCACACCCTCGAAGACACCAAAGGCTATGCCCGACATCAGGCCGTAGTAGACAAGGGTCTGAGGCAACAGCGGCTCGCGGGTGCGGCGGATGAGGAAGAGCAGCGGAATCATCTTGGCAAACTCCTCCGTGAGACCGACACCGAGCACATAGCCCACAATGTTGACAGGAAAGGCCATCTGGGTGAAGAAGTAGAAGAAGTTGAACTCGTTGAGTCCGGAGAATATCACAAAGACTGCCGCCTGGGTGAGAAAGAACAGGCCGACGGTGGTCTTCATGTTGACCTGGCGGCTACGGAAGAAGGCGTAGAAGAACAATCCCCAGATGACGGCAAAATAGAGCGAGATGGCATAGAACACCAGCAAGCCGCCAATGGGAAGCAGCAACAGCACCGACAGCGACAGGCCCACCACGGCCAGCACCAGCATACGCTTGTCGTCGAGCAAACGGTGGCGTGCCATATCGTCGCGCGGAAAGATAAACTCTGTGCCGATGGCCCGCAACTGTTCGCCGATGGTGCCCTTATGGCGCACCTGCGGATTGTAGCCGCTGCTCTTCAGCAGTTCGATGACGGTGGCCTCACAGCCCGTAGCCGCATCGCGGGCACGGTCGTGGGTCAGCAGTATGCCCTGTTCCACATACGCTGCCACCGTGGCTTCGTCGTAGGGACCATACTCGTGTTTGTTTCGGAGGATATAAATCATTTCATAAAAAGACTTAACAGTTACAACATTTCCCGTCTACTGCACGTTATCCCGTCAGTAGAAAGAGTCTGCTCATTGACAACCCAACAAAGACAACATACAACTATGTGGAAAAACATTCTTAAAGGATCAGCCATTTTGGCTACTCTGCTGGCCCTGCTGGCAGCAATAGGCTTGGCTGCCGTAGACCGCAACCTGAAGAAGTCGATGCGCCAACCGCTCGACGACAACGATGTCATGTAGAAGGCATCTGCGCACATGCACGGCACCGTGCCCGCCATAAGGAAAAGGGGCTCAGTCTGTCGCGTCGGCCAATAGCCGGCAGACAGGCTGTGCCCCGTGTTCTTGTTGGGCCGTTGCCTTAGCAGTGCTTGCGTGAGAAGATGCTCATGTTGTCGGAAGCCTTGAAGACGATCTTCTCATGGGCCTCAATGGTGATCTTCTCGCCCGACTGCGGGTTGACACCCTGCCGCTCAGGCACCTGCTTCACGGAGAAGCGTCCGAAGTCGGGGATGGCCAGTTCGCGGTCGCCCTCGGTCAGGTTGTCGGCTATGGCGCCCAGCACGGCGTTGACATACTTGGTGGCATCGCCCTTGGTGAGTTCTGCCCGTTCTGCTACTGCAGCAATAAGTTGTGTTCTGTTCATCGTTCTGTAAGGGTTTATGTGGTGAGTAAGGCCATCCGGGGTGGTGACTTGCGTCAGGGCCTTGTTAATGGGTTGTGTCAGATATTCTCAATGTCTTCGCTGGTGGTCTCAAGGATGGCGGCCGCTATGCCGTCGGCACTCTGCACGATGCAACACAGCGGATGCAGGGTGCGCGCCGTGTCGTAGCAGCGCTGGTCTTCATAGGAATTCATGTTGATGCCCCATGCTCCCATGTGCCATCTGATGGCCAGCATCTCATCGTCGTGAAGGTCGAGCCCACTGAGGAGCAGCATGATGACCGACTTCTCGCCGTGGCCCATAGGAAAGTGTTTGTAGTTGACACTATATCCCTCAGTGTCAACCCATTGGCCAAGATTGTTCTTGCGTTTCTTCACCGTGCGCTTATAGATATCGGTCTTGCACACATCGTGCAGCAGTGTGGCCAGGATGACGCTCTCACGCTTGACCTGTGCGGATGATGCGGGGTCGAGGGTCTTCAGTCCTTCCCACACCATCAGTCCGGCGCGGCAGACGTTCAGGCTGTGCAGGCACAGTCCGCCAGCCACATTGAGATGGTGGCCTGCTGAAGCCGGCGCCTCAAAAAAGCCGTCTTTCTCAAGGTCTTCTATCACATACTCCACTCCCTCGCGGTTGGTAGACCGCAGGAGCGCTTCAAACTCTTCCTGGTTTTTCTTGCAGTCGATGGTCATGTCTATTATATGTGTCTGTTCGTACAGATGGTTGTCGTTCGTTTTGCGCGAAACATCAGTGACGCATGTGCTATCGCGCAGCAGCGTGTCAGCCCTGATGGCTGTCGCGCAGCAGGTCGTTGACGGTCTTCACGGGGTTGAACGTGGCGAGCGGCACCTCCACGAAGATGGTGTTCCAGTCGCTCATGGCGCCGTTCCACAAGCCGGGCAGTTCGAGAGCCTTCAGCTCATGGCCGTTCTTGCTCTTGCTGCTGATGAAGCCCGTCTGCGGATCAACATACTGCCGGAGGTCGAAGGCCTGTCCATGATAGTCCTTGGTGGCGCACACCAGGTCGACGGGGTTGAAATGTGTGCCGCCGCTAAACATCTTCATGTATTCGGCGTTGGCGGTGTCGATCTGGCTGCTCTCAAGGATCTGCAGGCTCACCGTGCCGTCGGCGTTGTAGGCCAGGAACGGGCCGCCACCCGGCTCGCCCACGTTTTTCACCACGCCGCAGACGCGCATGGGACGGTTGAGCTTCTGCTGTAGGTAGCACACCAGTTCGGCGTCCTCCAACTGCTTGAGGTCTGCCTTGCGGCATCCCAGTTCGCGCTGCACAAAGCGTATGATCTCTTCGATCTTGTCGTGGTTATACTGTCCAGACTCCAGCACCTTCAGATAGTCGAAGGCGCGCTGCTGCATCTGCACGAGCACACCGGCAATGATCTGTTTCCACCGCACGGTGTCGGACTTCAGGCGGTCGGGCACCACATTGTCGATGTTTTTCACAAAGATGACGTCGGCGTCGATATCGTTGAGGTTCTCGATGAGAGCACCGTGGCCACCGGGACGGAAGAGCAGGGTGCCGTCGGCGTTGCGGAAGGGCGTGCCGTCGGGATTGGCAGCAATGGTGTCGGTGCTAGGCTTCTGCTCGGAGAAACTGATGTCATAGCGGACGCCGAATGTCTTCTCATAGTAGGCCTGGCGTTCTGCCACACGCTGGCGGAAAAGGGGCAGGTGGTCGTGGCTCACCGTGAAGTGGACATATGCCTGCCCGTCGGTGCTGGCATAGAGGGCAGCCTCCACGAGGTGCTCCTCCATGGGTGTGCGTGCACCGTCAGCATACTTGTGGAAGAGGAGCAGTCCCTTGGGCAACTGCCCGTAGTTGAGGCCTTCGGTCTGCAGCATGTTGGCCACCACGGCCTTATAGTTGCCTTCAGCCACGAGTGCCTCTATCGGCTTGCCGCAGCGCTGCTGGCATAGGGTCTGCAGAGCATCATAGAAGGCAAACTGGCTGATATGGTCGAAATATGTCTTCTCGAAGTCGGTCTGCGGTGTGTCATAGGCAGCATCGAGGAAAGCAAACATGTTCTTGAACATACGGCTGGCAGCGCCAGATGCCGGTACGAACTTCACCACCTTGTGGCCTTTGGCCTTATAGGCATCCCATGCCTGGCATGCCTTGTTTTGCTCGGTTTCATCGGGAGCAATGATGCCCTTGCCTACGGCTGCAGCGGCCTCGATCTTCAGGAAAGGGAATCCTTCGCGATGCTGGGTGAGTTGGTGTTCAACCTGTGCCACGGTCATGCCGCGACTCTCAATCTGTCTTTTGTCTGCTTCTGTTAACATAATGCTACATGTATTTAGAACGTGAGATGTATGTGCTCCACCCTACTTATCTGGTAGAGGCGTCATCTCTCTGCAAAATTACACATAAATATTAGTATTTGGTGCATCGGCCTCGTCTTTTTTTTGCAGAGACTGCATGGCCCTATCGCTATTGCACCTCTACGGTGAGCACGCGCTGCGTGGTGTCAGGACGGATGGCTGCACGACCGTCGACACGTCTGCCCACCAGCCACACGATGGCTCCCGTGCGGTCGGCAAGCACCCACTGACGGCGGCGCTGAAGGGCGGTGGCTTTCTGGTCTTTCATGAAGTCGGACACGAGTTTCGTGCCGTTCATGCCGTATGGCTGGAAACGGTCGCCCGCCTCCACGCTGCGCAGCGTGAGCGGAAACTGCACGCTGTCGGCATCGAGCGTGGCTATATGGGCCATGCGCGACGGAGGACAACACCCTTCGGTCAAGCGCAACGAGAAGCGCATCTCACGCCCTGCAAGGCGTGTGACATAGGTGCCCGGCTCGGGGATGCGCACCGCCTGCGGGGTGCTCTGCCATGCGTCGCGGGTGGTCACGCAGAGGTGACCACGATCGGTGAACGCCACTCGTTCGGCACTGGTCCACACGGCACCGTCGCGCACGCTTTGGGCCATTTCATCAACATGCGTCCTGCTGAAACCACAGGGGCTCAGCAGATGCCACAACAGCAGTTCGGGTGACGGCTGTCGGCACAGCAACGCCAAGTCGATCTCAAGTTGCAGGTCGTCGGAAGGGGGCAGGCACACTGCTGCCGCCTCGTCGGCAAGCACATGATCCATCAGGGCGCCCACCTCCGCCAGATGTCCGGCCATGCGCAACACGTTGGCCCGCACGCCCGGGTTGATGTCTTCGAGCAGCGGCAGTATGCGCAGGCGCACCTTGTTGCGCTGCACGTCGTCCTCGAGGTTGGTGTGGTCTACCACATACGACTGGCCGATGGCCGACAAATAAGCCATCACCTCGTGGCGGTCAACGCCCAGCATGGGGCGCACAATGTGGCCGTTGCGCCAGCGCATGCCCT
Organism: Bacteroidaceae bacterium; assembly: GCA_963592505.1. Lineage (GTDB taxonomy): Bacteria > Bacteroidota > Bacteroidia > Bacteroidales > Bacteroidaceae > Prevotella. Next base: position 11,904 of record CAVAXH010000033.1, on the reverse strand, counting down.
GCAAACCGCGCAGGCCGGTGCCCCGCACGAGATTGAGCAGTATGGTCTCCACCTGGTCGTCGCTGTGGTGAGCCACACAGACGCCTTGCGCATTGATGTCGCGGCAGAGACTGGCAAAATAGTTGTAGCGAAGGGTGCGTGCAGCCATTTCAACCGACACTTTATGCAGAGTGGCATAAGTGGCTGTGTCAAAATGTATTCGGTGTAATGGCACATGTTGTTCTTCACACAGCCGGCAACAAAACTGCTCATCGCGGTCGCTCTCAGCTCCGCGAAGGTGGAAATTGCAGTGGGCGGCATGCACGCTGTAGCCAAGAGCCGTGAGAGCGCGCAGCAATGCCACGCTGTCAGGGCCGCCCGAGAGCGCCACAATGAAAACGCCGTCATGACTCAGCAGGTCATGGCGGCGTATGGAGTCTTCTATCTTTTTCAGAAAGGCACTGGCCTTGTCGTCTGTAGTGCGGACTGTCATAGGCACACGGGGAACACGATGTGTTGATTATTCTACGTAAAGCACAAGACCCTTCAGGTATTCGCCCTCCGGATGATAGATGTTCACCGGATGATCGGCGGGCTGATGCACCTGATGGATGATGCGCACCTTGCGGCCGCTCTGCGCGGCAGCAGTGAAGACAGCGCTGCGGAACTGGTCCTTGTTGACGGCCTGCGAACAACTGAACGTGAAGAGCAGACCACCCTTCTCCACAAGGCGCATACCCTTGGCATTGAGACGGATGTAGCCCTTGAGGGCATTGTGCAGTGCTGAGCGGTGCTTGGCAAATGCCGGCGGGTCGAGCACCACAATGTCATACTTGCGCTGACGCTCCTCCAGAAAACGGAAGGCGTCCTCACAGAATGCCTCATGGCGACTGTCACCGGGGAAGTTGAGGGCTACGTTGCGGTTGGTCACCTCGATGGCCTTGGCGCTGCTGTCCACCGAGTGTACGCAACTGGCACCGCCGCGCATGGCGTAGACAGAAAAACCGCCCGTGTAACAAAACATGTTGAGCACGGAGTGCCCCTGCGAATAGTGCTCAAGGAGAGAGCGGTTCTCACGCTGGTCGACAAAGAAACCGGTCTTCTGGCCGCGCAGCCAGTCGACGTGGAACTTCAAGCCGTTCTCCACTGCCACATCGTCGTCGGTGTGGCCTGCGAGAAAACCGTCCTGCTCGTCGAGGTGGGCCTTGTAGGGCAATGTCGTCTCGCTCTTGTAGTAGATCTGACGGATGCGGTCACCCATCACATCAGACAGCGCCTGGCAGATCTCCATGCGGTGCAGGTGCATGCCTACGCTGTGAGCCTGCATGACAGCCGTGGGACCGTAGCAGTCGATCACGAGTCCGGGCAACCAGTCGCCCTCGCCGTGTACAAGCCGATAGGTGTTGTTTTGCGGATTGTCGGCAATGCCGATGCGCTGTCGCATGGTGAGGGCGGCCGTCAGTCGCTCACGCCAGAACGCACCATCGATGATGATGTCGCTAAACGACAACACGCGGACAGCGATGCTGCCCACCTGATAGTGGCCCACGGCAATGAACTCGCCGGCGCTGGTGATGACACGCACAGTGTCGCCTTCCTTGATGCCGTCGTCGGCATGATGGATGGCACCGGAAAACACCCATGGATGAAAACGCAGCAACGATTCCTCTTTGCCTCTCTTCAGATATATATTCTTGTACATAAAGCTGTTATGACTCTTCGTTTGTGTCTTTGTTTGTCTGTTTACGACGGCGCGGCCTAGATTTCTTCACCTTGGGCTTCGCGGCCTTGGGCGATGCTTTTGCCGGGTCTGCAACAGGTGCGTCGTCGACACATATCGCTGCCGGTGCCTCGACGGACGAGGGCGCGGGCTTCTCAGGTTCAGGCACCCGCACCAGCTCATAGTCTTGCGTTTCCTTCAACCGCATGATCTCGTCGTAGAGCAGGATGCAGCTCCAGGCATCGATGGCCGCATACTGCTTCTGCTTGGGGTCGAGAATGGATGCCTCCCAGTTGGAAAGCCGCTGACGCTTGGAAATCTTCTGGTGGAAAAAATTGGCATAGAGCTTCTGAAGGCTGAGGTCTTCGATGCCCAGCGTGGGCACGATGTCTTGCAGGTCAATGAAAAGGCCGGGGGTGAACGCCTCGCGGGCTTGCAGTCCCCGGATGTCGTCGTGCCAAGAAAGACCGATCTTCTTGACGGTGGTGTCCTCAAGGAGGCGCTTGATGGCCGGCGTGATGCCCGTGAGGTTCAGCCGGAACAAGAAACACGTGTCGCGGTTTGACACCTGCAACAACGACACCTTGTGGTGCTCGCCCTTATGGAAGGCGGGTTTCGTCTCTGTGTCTACTCCGAGTATGTCGCTCGACAACAGATAGTCGACGGCTTTCTCCGTTTCTCCGGCAGAGATGATGGATATGATCCGCCCGGGAAAGGTCACTTGAGGCAGACTGGTGATGTCTTTCTTGTCAATCTTATTGTATATAGTCTTCTTCATTGCTCTATGTAACGAAGTGCAAAAGTATAAAAAAGTTATGAGAATCTTATTGCTTTGTCTTGAAAAAAACTCATACGCCCCGTTTTATGCCGTCAGCGAATGAGATAACGACAGAATTGGCGGGAGCGATTGCAAGAAGGTTGGCACTGACAACATTGACGCTCGAGAACAGCGTGTTTCGTCCTTACAGACAAGGCTCGCGTGCAAGGCAACCCAACATGGAGGAAATGGCGAGAAATACTTTTTGCAAAGTTGGGGCCGATTTCCTTTGATTTTACCGAAGAATTCACTAACTTTGCATTGAACATTAGCATTATCATAAATGAGAAAAAAGAAAACTGAGAGCAAGTCAAAATCATTCGGCTATGCTATCGGCATACAAAATATATTGGAAAGCGAGACGACAGGCTTCTTTACCGGCCTGTTTTTGTTGGCTTTGGCTGTGGTGACCATCATCGCAATGGTGTCGTATCTCTGCACCGGACAGGCCGACCAAAGCATACTGGAGAGCATGCGACCGGGCGAATGGCTCAACCAGCACCACGAATTCTCCAATTCGTGCGGTTCCATCGGAGCATTGGCAGCCTATTATCTCATCGCTGTCAACTTCGGACTGCCTGCATTCGTCATCCCATTCTTCTTCATCCTCGCTGCACTGAAGATGATGCACATCTACAACGTAAGCCTGCTGAAATGGTTTCTCTGCCTGGGAATCATCATGGCGTGGAGCTCGGTGACATTGGCTACATTCCTCACGCCTTTCACGGGCGACTGGGTGTTTTGTCCGGGCGGCGCACACGGCCTCTTCTGCAAGCAGTTTGTAGAGAACCTCATCGGGACGCCCGGACTGACGGCTGTCCTGCTCGTGACGGCGCTGGCGTTCCTGACATATCTCACGTCGGAAACGATCGAGGTGGTGCGCAAGGCGCTGAACCCGGTGAAGTATGTGCGAAGCAAAGTGAAATTTACAGTCACCGACAATACCGCAGAAGACGACTACGATGAACCGGAGGTGCAGACAACAGAAGGTTCGGAAGACGGTGATGCCGACGACTATGCAGATGCCACGACGCCGGACAACGAAGAGCGCGTGGTGGACCTCACGGAAGACACGTCCATTGACCTGACGAAGCCCGACGAGGCCGTCACACAACAGGTCACCATCGCCAACGGGGTGAAAAACGACGACACCCTGCTCATCGTGGAAAAAACGGAAGAGGAAGACAAGGCATCCGGCTCCACCGTGGGCGAAGAGAACGCACCCCAGGCTGCCATCAACCCGTGGGACCCCTACCCTCGCTACAAGTTCCCCACGCTGAACATCCTCAAGAGATATGATGCCAAGGCAAACATCGACATGGAAGAGATTAAAGCCAACAAAGACCGCATCGTGGAGGTGTTGAGGAGTTTTGGCGTGGAGATAAGCCGTATCAATGCCACCGTGGGACCAACCGTCACCCTCTACGAGATCACACCTGCCGAAGGTGTGCGCATCAGCAAGATCCGTGGATTGGAAGCCGACATTGCCCTCAGCCTCTCGGCACTCGGCATCCGCATCATTGCGCCCATACCCGGAAAGGGAACCATCGGCATCGAGGTGCCTAACAAGAACCCGCAGATCGTGTCGATGGAAAGCGTGCTCAACTCCAAGAAGTTCCAGACCACGCGCATGGCACTGCCGATGGCGCTCGGTAAGACCATCACCAATGAGGTGTTCATGGTGGACCTGGCCAAAATACCCCATCTGCTCGTGGCCGGTGCCACGGGTATGGGTAAGTCGGTAGGCCTGAATGCCATCATCACCTCACTGCTCTACAAGAAGCATCCAAACGAGATGAAGTTTGTGCTGGTCGACCCGAAGAAGGTGGAGTTCAGCGTCTACAGCAAGATCACGCCCCACTATATGGCTGCATTGCCCGAAAACGAGGACGAGCCCATCATCACCGATGTGCAGCGAGTGGTGCGCACGCTCAACTCGCTCTGCAAGCTCATGGACCATCGCTATGACATGCTGAAGAAGGCACAGGTGAAGAAGATCGACGAATACAACGACAAGTTCATCCACAGACGGCTGAGCCTGACCGACGGGCATGAGTATATGCCTTACATCGTGGTCATCATCGACGAGTTTGGTGACCTCATCATGACAGCCGGAAAAGAGATAGAACTGCCTATCGCCCGCATCGCACAGTTGGCACGTGCCGTGGGCATACATATGATCATTGCCACGCAGCGCCCGACGACGAAGATCATCACGGGTAACATCAAGGCCAACTTCCCCGGACGTATGGCATTCAGAGTGGCGTCGCAGATCGACTCGCGCACCATCCTCGACCGCACCGGTGCCGAACAACTGGTGGGACGAGGCGACATGCTGTTCCTCTCAGGCGGTGACCCCGTGCGTGTGCAGTGTGCCTTTATCGACACACCGGAGATTGAGGCCATCAACGATCATATTGCCAACGAGGGCGGCCCCACCGACCCCATGGAACTGCCCGAGCCCGACGATCCACAGGGCGCTGGAGGCGGACCTGCAGGCGACGCCAGTCTGGTGGGCAGCCTGGATCCTTTCTTCGACGAGGCGGCGCGAGCCATCGTCATCACACAGCAGGGGTCTACCAGCATGATTCAGCGACGTTTCTCGATTGGCTACAACCGTGCCGGCCGACTGATGGACCAGCTCGAGGCTGCAGGCATCGTGGGCACTGCTCAGGGCTCAAAACCGCGCGAGGTGCTCATTGCCGACGAGAACACGCTTAATGTGACGTTGGCGGCTGTGCATGGCGGCAGGGGGTAAGGCTACACCAAGGCGCCCAACAGAAATGACTCGCATCGATCACCTATTATTATATATATAGCATGAAGAAGATTTTTCTCGTCCTGCTCATGGCTGCGCTGCATACCATCGGAGTCTGTGCACAAAACGCAACGCTGGCACGCAAGGTGCTCGACAAGACTGCAGCTGTGGTGGGCAACAAGAAGGGGGCATCGGCCCGTTTCAAAGTAACAGGTGCCAAGACTGGCTCGGCACAGGGGACCATCGCCATCAAAGGCAGCATGTTTCATGCCACCACAGCGGCGGCCACCGTGTGGTATAACGGAAAGACGCAGTGGACCTATCTCAAGTCGACCAACGAGGTGAACATCTCCTCGCCTACCGCCGCACAGCGCATGCGCATGAATCCCTATACGTTTATCACCCTGTATAAGAGTGGATACAACCTGGGGGTCACCACCAGCGGCGCCAACTATGTGGTGCACATGACGGCGCAAAACAGCAAGACGGCTGTGAAGGAAATCTACCTCACCGTAAACCGCAAGACCTATACCCCCTCAATCATCAAGATGAAGGAGGGAACGGCGTGGACCACCATCACCGTGTCGCAGTTTGCCACGAAGAACATCCCGACAAGCACCTTCACCTTCAAGGCCAAGGACTTCCCCTCAGCCGAAGTCATCGACCTCCGATAATTCCCCCCACTCCACTCCGCAAACCGATATGACCGAAAAACCACAAGCCCAGCAGCTCTCGTTCTTTGCCATACTCAAACTGCTGAAGCAGCACCGCCGGCTAGCCGAGCGCCGTCACCCCATGTACAGCGCCAACAAGGTGGCACGATGGACATTTCGCATTCTCGCAGGCTTGACATTCATTTACCTCCTCGGTTTTGGCATCGGTTTCGGCCTCATGGCCAACGACGCACAGTCGTCTGTCACAGCGGCCGAGTATATCTGCATGCTCATGCCGTTTTTTGTGATACTCGACTTCATGCTGCGATTCGTGGCACAACAGACACCATCACAACTGGTGAAGCCCTATGTGCTGCTGCCCATACCGCGCTATGCATGCATCGACAGTTTCGTCATCAGCTCGATTCTCAGCGCCGGCAACCTGGTGTGGTTTGTGATGCTCGTACCCTTCTGCCTCATATCGGTAGTCTTTGCCTACGGCGTGTTGACCGCACTGTCGTTGATGCTGTTCTTCTACCTTGTCATTCTGGCCAACAGCCAGTGGTATGCCATCTGCCGCACGCTCATCATCGGCAACCTGTTGTGGTGGCTGCTGCCCATTGCGGTGTTTGGCGGTCTGTTTGGCGTGTGGGCCTTTGTTGCTACAGAGACCACCTTTGACATTTACGCTTCCTTGGGCAGGACTATTGGCAAAGGTTCCATCCTCCCTCATCTAGGGGCACTGGCATTGCTGGGCGTGCTGGCTATGATCAACCGGCGCTTGCAGTATGCCGCCGTGTGGCGTGAACTAGGCCGAGAGCGAATCACAAAGGTGCAGGGCAATTTCCGATTAGCCGGCCTCAACCGATTCGGCGAGACAGGCATATACCTGAAACTCGAGATCATCTCGCTGCTGCGCAACAAAAATCCTCGCAAATCGTTCTATTTTTCCACATTCGTCGTGCTGTTGATGAGTCTGATAATATCATTTTCCACCACTTACGACAGCAGGTTTATGACCAACTTCTGGGGATTCTACAATTTTGTGGTCTATGGTGCCATGATGCTCACTCGCGTCATGTCGTATGAGGCCAACTATATCGATGCTTTGATGGTGCGCAAGGAGAACATTCTGAAGTTGCTTACCGCCAAATACTACTTCTTCTGCGCCCTACTCGTCCTCCCCTTTGCACTCATGCTGCCCATGGTGTTTGTGGGCAAATGGCAACTGCTGATGCTCCTGTCGTATGGCATCTTCACTGCCGGTTTCCAGTATTGCATGCTCATGCAACTGGCTGTCTACAACAAACAGAAACTGCCGCTCAACGAGAAATTCCTCAGCAAGGTCGGCATAGACAACAACTACGTGCAGTCACTCATCAGCTGGGGTACCTTCGTCATCCCTATGGTCATCATTTCCATACTCGAAGCTGTCTTCTCCGAGACCACGGCGTGGCTCGTCATGATGGTTATCGGTGTGGCTTTCATCGCCACGCACCGTTTCTGGCTCACCAACATCTACCAGCGCATGATGAAACGCAAATACCAGCATCTCATGGACTACCATGCATAACTGCATTCTCCTGAGAGGCCGACACGTTTAGCGACCGGCTATGGTTGCAAGTCGCTGCGTATCGCAGAATGTGGCAATGAAACACAAATCGTCCGATGTCGCACACAAGTGAAGGCGGCATCGGACGATTCGCTGTATAAAGAAGTAGCTCTCTGGTTGCGTCAGTCTTTCAGCGAGTAGGTCACGGTGGTGACCACCCTGACGCGCTTTATCCACGGAGTGTTGTCATCGCGATTGTCTATGGAGAACTGCCCCTGGTCGGCACTGACAATCTTGTTGAGTTTCGACTGGCTGTTCTTGGCAAACTGTTGGGCCGTCTGCTGGGCGTTCTCAATGGCCTCCGTCATCATCTTGGGTTTCATGGTCTTGAACGACTCCAGCTCATAGGACACCTGATTGTTGTAGTCGCCGGCCACGATGGCCACGCCCTGCTTCAGCAGCTCGCCCTGCCGTGCAATGATGGAGCGCACGCGGTCCACATGTTTCGATGTGACGGTGATGACCAGCGTCACATTGTAACGGTAGGGCTTGCGGTTGTCGCTATACTGCTCTGCAGAGAGGTCCACCACCTGGGGCGCATTCACCACGATCTCGTCGGCAGTGATGCCGTTGGCAAGCAGAAAAGCCTTGATGGTCTGCTGCTTGTGGGCAATGCTGGTGTAGAGTTGCGGCAAGTCATCGCCCAGCTCTTTCGACACGATGGGCCACGTGATCTTGTCGGCCTTCACCTCGGTCTCTGCCAGTCCCTTCACGGTGACCTTACGGTCTTTCTCTGTAAAATTGTCGATTCCGGCCTTCAGCAATGCTCCCAAAAGCACTATGCCAACGGCTAAAATTACGGCGCTCACGATTCTTTCTTTTTCTTTCATAGATGTCGATGTTTATGGTCTGATGTCGCAAATTTAGTAAAACTATGTAAACTTGCAATAGGCAAATCCCTATTTTGTGATAGGCAAACGTATATTTCACCAAACATACTGTATCTGCGAGCTACCCCATACTATGGTCGTTATGTGCTTCACGGCCAAACTTTTGCATTGCCCAAGGATAAAAAAACACTGTATTTGTTTTGTAGTCTCAATGAAAAAGACTAAATTTACAAAATAAAAAAGCATACAATGATTATCGATTCCAGCAAATGCACCATTTCGATGTTCCGGCTTTTTGCACGGTTGCCTTTCCGGGTGTTCTACGCCTTGAGTCGCATGGTGTATGTTCTGGCCTACTATGTGCTGCGCTACCGCCGCACCATCGTCAGGAAAAACCTCACTTCCTCGTTCCCCGAGAAATCGGAGGATGAGATCATACATATAGAACGCGGATTCTATCAGTGGTTCTGCGACTATTTCTTTGAGACGCTGAAGATGCTCAACATGAGCCATGAGGAGATGTTGCAGCACATTGAGTTCTGCGGCTATGAGGCAATAGAAGAATGTTTCGACCGCGGACAGGACTGTGCTGCCATATTGGGCCATTATGCCAACTGGGAGTTTCTTTCTGCCACCGGACTGGCTGCTAAGCGCCATCCTGAAGCCGCCATAGGCCTCATCTATCATCCGCTTTACAACAAAACGTTCGACCGGCTCTTCATCGACATCCGCCAAAGCATGGGAGGCGTGTGCATACCCAAGCAGCAGATTCTGCGCTACCTCGTGTCCTATCGCCACGAGCAGCGCCGCAACCTGTTCGGATATATCGCCGACCAAGGCCCCAAATGGGAAAACATCCATCTGTGGTTGCCTTTCCTCGGACATGAGACACCCGTCTTCACCGGTGGCGAGCGCATCATGCGCAAGATGCACAACGCCGTGTTCTACGTTGACATGGAGCGCGTGGCGCGTGGCCGCTACCGCTGCACCTTCCGCCTCGTCAGCGCCGATGCTGCGTGCGAGGAGCCCTTCGCCATCACCCGCCGCTTCTTTGCCATGCTCGAGCAGTCGATACGTCGCGATCCTCAGTGTTATCTGTGGACACACAACCGATGGAAGCGCACGCGCGAAGAATTTGAGCGCCGTTATGAGATTAAAGACGGAAAAGTTGTACCGAGAAAAACGAATGCCTCCGAATGAAAACCACCATCGTCATCAATCCTGAATATGCTGCGTTCGAGGAGTATCTGCAGCACATCCCTGACGTGTTTGAGCACGAAGGCCGTGAGATCTATCATGACCGCAACATCGTGAAGGTGTTGACGGCACCCGACGGCACTGCCATCAACGTGAAGCGGTTTTGTGTGCCGAAAGGCCCCAACCGCCTGGTCTACTCGCTGGGCCTACGCAAGCCCAAGGGACTAAGGGCTTTCCGTTACCCCATGCGTCTGCTGGACCTAGGCATTGACACGCCAAAGCCCATCGCCTACATAGAGCAACGCCACCTGGGCATCCTCTGCCATAGCTACTTTGTCAGCCTGCAGTCGTCCTACGAACACACACTGAAAGATGTGGCAGAAGCCGAGCCCGGCACTTACGAGGAATTGGCTGAGGCGCTGGGACGCTATACTGCAGACCTGCATGACCGCCATGTGCTCCATCGCGACTATTCGCCGGGCAACATACTTTATCATATCGATGACCGAGGCGTCTACCACTTCTTGTTGGTCGACATCAACCGCATGTATTTCGGCCCAGTCTGCGAGCAGCTGGGATGCCATAACTTTGTGCGGCTATGGGGTCCCAAGCGGTTCTTTGAACTTCTGGTAAGGACTTATGCCGATGCACGCGGCTTCGATGCCGATGCCTGCGTGGCCTATGCACTGAAGGCACGCCAGCGGTTCTGGATGCGTTTCAGCAAGCGACATGATGTACCGTTCAAGTTAGAATTATAGTAAAACAAACAGGCGCTCCGCTTTACAGACACGCCATCAACATCTTTATGGAAAATAGTCAGCCAAAGTTCAAACACTTCATCATAACCCTCTTCAACCTTAAGGTGTGGAAAGAGGACAAGACCCATCGTGCCACGCGCACTGCCGATTGGCTCGAGCAGCGCATCACGCTCTTTGAGCAGTTCTGCCTGCCCTCGGTAGCAGGACAGACCAACCAAAACTTCACATGGCTCTGTCTCTTCGACAAAGACACGCCAGCCGATGTGCGCCAACGCATCGGCCGTTGCCAGGAGCAGGTGCCGCAGTTGCGCGCATGCTACTTCAGCGCAGAAGAGGCTTCAGAGTTTCTTTCTCCCGACGATGCCGTAAACTGTCGCTTCATCCGTCGCACGGTCAGCAGTCTGCTCGACGATGACGATGAGTTTGTCATTACCAGCAATCTCGACAATGACGATGCACTTAGCATCCACTTCGTGGACCGGGTGCAACAGTTGTTTCTAGCTGACCGCCGCCGCATGCTCTACAGTTTTGTGTGCGGCATGCAGTATTTCGTGCAACTGGATGCCATCATACGCATGCACTACCCCCACAACCATTTCCTTACCCTGGTGGAGGATGCGCACAGCGATTTCCACACGGTGCAGTTCTATGGCCATACCAATGCGCGCAAGCGCCTGCCCAACACCGACATCCTCGAGCGCCCCTATTGGCTTGAGATTGTGCATGGACACAACGTCAGCAACGAGCTCCGCATCACCAGCCGCGTGCGCTATACGCCTTGTCTGTCTGCTGTCGACCTCAATCAATTCGGCATCGGCCGCAGCTTCTCTGCAGTGGCCAACATACGCAATTTTCTCTTCACCTTTCCGGCCTACTTCATCAAGATAGCGGTCTGGCGACTAAAAAGAAAGATAAACAAGAGGAAAAACAGACAAGAGGAATAAGGCAAGCAAGCCTGCCATGCCATCTATGAGGCATTATAGCCTGAAAAAGTGTAGCGCCACTGGAAGCATTATGGCTTTCAGTGGCGCTACAGAGATAAGAGGTCGAAGACGATCTAAAGGCTGTGGCTACTAACAAAGCCACGTTGCATATTCAGTATTTATGCCAAACCCTTTCCAAGCCTCCCTTCACCATGTCAGGGAAACAGTAAAGTGTTTCGCGCGGGAAAATGCAGAAGTTCCAGGCCATGCGGCGCGACTGCACCAGAAACGAGTAGAACTTGCCTGCAACAAACCCTTTGGGACGATATTTCATGGCTGCATCATGGTGACCGAAGTTGCCCTCGTCAAAGATAACTCGAAGCACCTTGGCTGCATCACGACGGTAACGGGCGTCGTATAGTGGCATCACCTCTGCCGGACACCCCAGATAGGTAACAGCCATACATGCGAACACTTGCCACAGATGGCGGATGCCCAGTCGCTCCACGTCGCGCTCGACCTGACGGTGGTCTATCGCATCGGCAGTACCCTCGCGATGTGTGTAGAGGAAGCGCATCCAGTCGGACAGTTGTCGCAGACCAATGCCGCCACCCACATAGTGTGCCACAAGATGCACAAACACATACACCGCATTGA